>LIZR01000016.1 GCA_001302825.1 Planctomycetes bacterium DG_23
CATCAAGAAGAAATTGCCTGAGGAGTAGTTAGCCCCCCCTATTCCCGACGGAATAGGTGGTTCCACGCCAACTTATGGGTCTTCTAAAAAGTATTTTAAAACACGCCACCAGGACAACGCCCAGGGTGATAATGCCAGCCAGGGGATGAAATATAGCCCACCTGCCCTCGCCACTACTCACTTGGTAAAATTTTCTCATCGTTTCTACGAGTGCGATATTGACCAGTATGGCCAATGCCAGAATCCCCCAGGCCCAAAGACCGGGAGAACTCAAAAGACGCGCCAGGGCAATAATGGGCGACACTGTCGGAAAAAGTATCAAAAGCGGTATTACAAACAAGGATGTCATAAAATCCCGCTGCCTCTGCACAAAAGACATATAAAAAATGCGCACCCAGCCCTGCCAAATGGCCTGGAAGCTCTCATACATTCGGTTGGAAAGCACTTTCCTACCAAAGGCCAGGTGCATATTAAAACCCTTTTCTTTAACGCGCTTGGCTACGGCAAAATCCTCCAGGAGCACACCCTTGATGGATTCGTGGCCGCCGATTGATTCATAGGCACTGCGACGGAAAAGCACATATTGGCCTATGGATAAGGCGCTCTTATCATTGGGAGCATTGACTTTTGCCGGAGAAAGATAAAAAAATAGCGTCCCGGAAAGATAGGGCATCAGGACCTTTTCCCAGAAGGTGTCGTTTCGTAGCAAGGGAATGAGGGAAAGCATATCTACTTTGTGGGAAGAGGCGTAATTTAAGGCGCTGGCCAGATTAGAGCGGGAAATTCTGCTATCTGCATCGAGGAATAGGAACCACTCACCCCGGGCGGCCCGAGTGCCTTGATGCAGGGCGTGATTTTTGCCGGTCCAGCCTGGAGGGAGTTCATCTATACGAATGACAGAAAAACGCGGCTCAGTCTCGCAAAGGCGACGCAGAATCTCGGGCGTTCTGTCCCGGGAGCGGTCATCAACAACGATAATTTCAAAGTTGGGATAATCCTGTTTAAGAACGCTCTTTATGCAGCCCTCAATGTTATCCTCTTCATCCTTGGCCGCGATGATGATGGATACCAGGGGTGGGTCATCAAGCGGCCCGGCAGCCGCTTTTATCTCAGGAGACTCTCTGCCTGTTTTGCGCAGGTAAAGACGGCGTTCAATCCATACTAAGAGCACCAATAGCAAAAAGCAAGCGAATATTATCTCGGCCAAGTTCAATCCCCTTAATCCTTAGTTGAAAGACTCGTCATTCTATCCTTGCCCCACAGAATAGGTAGTTCCACGCCAAGTTATCGGCCTTCTAAAAACAAATCTAAAACAAACCTCAAGGATGATACTCAGGGTGACTGCGCCAGCCAGGGGATAAAATATAGCCCAAGTGCCCTCGCCACTACTCAGTCGGTAAAATTTTGCCAGAGCGGTAATCAGGACAATATTAACCAATATGGCCAGGGCCAGGAGCCCCCAGGCCCAAAGGCTGGGAGAACTCAAAAGACGCACCACAGCAATGATGGGCGAGGCGGCCGGAAAGAGCATCAAAAGCGGTATCAGAAATAAGGCCGTGATGAAAGAACGCCCTCCCTGAATAAAGGTCACATAAAATATCCGCACCCAGCCCCTCCAGATGGCCGCAAAACCCTTATACATCCGGTTGGAAAGCACTTCCCTACCCAAAGCGACATGTAGGTTAAGCCCTTTGTCTTTGAGGCTCCTGGCCATAGTCATATCCTCAAGCAGCAGACTCTTGACCGCTTCGTGGCCACCAATTGATTCATAGGCCCCGCGACGCATAAGCATATACAGGCCTAAGGCCAGTGAAGTCTTCTTCTGGGGGTCATTGACTTTCGCCAGAGGGAAACGAAGAAGTAATACCCCGGAAATATAAGGCACCAAAACCTTTTCCCAGAAAGTCTTGTTTCTAAGCAAAGGAATGAGGGATAGCAAATCGATTTTTTGTGAATGGGCATAGGACAGGGCGCTGGAGAGATTGGCAGGTGAAAGGACGGCATCCGCATCGAGTAACAGGAACCACTCTCCCCGGGCGGCCTGAGCGCCCTGATGCAGGGCGTGATTTTTGCCACTCCAGCCCGGAGGGAGTTGGTCTATACGAATGACGGAAAGCCGCTGGTCGGCCTGGGAAAGGCGCCCCAGAATTTCCGGGGTCTTGTCCCGGGAGCGGTCATCAACAACAATGAGTTCGAAGTTCGGATAGTCCTGTCTGAGGATGCTGGTCACACAGACTTCAATATTATCCTCTTCATCCTTGGCCGCGACGATGATGGAAACCAGAGGGGCGTCATCGAGCGGCGCAAATGCCGGACTAACCTCAGGGCTTTTCTGGTCTATCCGGGGAAAGGTAAAATGGCGCACCCCCCAGACCAGGAGCACCAGGAGCATCAGAGAGACAAAAATTATCTCAGCCAAGTGAAGTTCCCTTACTCTTTATCTCTGGCGGCGATGATATCATCTTTGTTGGTGGCTACGAGGGTCTGGCCGGGTCTTAGAATGAGGAAATCTTCCCCGTCCCAGGGCGGGCCGTCAAGAAGACGCTCCAGAAGGCCGATATCTCCTTCATGATGTTCAAATTGCCAGCCCTTCTCCCGGGCATCTTCCCGGGCCTTTTCATCATATCCCAGGTGTTCGGCGATGTCCATAGCGATATAGCAAAGTCGGGAATAATGCTTCTTCCAGCTTCCCATAACCTCCATAATATAGCGCGCGGCATCCTCGCCGTATTTTTCTTTGTATTCTTCAAAGGTGCGGTCAAGGCCCAGTTGGCTCATAATCTTTCCCTCCATCTCGGCGGCAGATTTTCTTTCCGACCAGCCGGTGGTGCGAAAGTAAGTCCCCGGATGGGAGGTGAAATAATCCATATAGTACTTTTTGGAGCCGAAGAAAAAGGTGATGCAGTCATGGGCCCGGGGCACTACCATAGGGATTTCCCTGGCCTCCAGGGTCACGATGCCATTATTACAAAGACCGTAAGCAAGAGCAATCGTCTCCACTATCCTGGGGTCGGTCTTATCTATCTCGGCTTGAATACGCTCTTGCATCCGCTCCGTTTCAATATCATGCAACCCCTTGGGCATAAAGGCCAAATCCACAATGTTCTTGCTTTTGGCTGCCAGATATGCCACTTCGCGGAAGACGATTTCACAGGCAATCACTTTCAGGCGCACTTATTGCTCCTTCGGGTGTGTTTCGGACTGAGTTTTGCTTTCGGTTTTGATGCCCACGATGCGTTGAGTGGGATAGGCCAGGGCAATATCTCTTTCCTGGTCAAAAGAGGAAAGAATAGCCTCAGCCAGGGCGCTTTCAACTCTGCGGCGCTCCTGTGCCTGGGCCAAAAAGCGCAGGGTGAGCTGCACGCCGCTTGCCGCAATACGAGTATAGACTATAGGCATCAGGTGGCGATATCTAATAGGGTAGTTTCGCGACATCTTGCGGATAAGGGCGCGCACCTCCGGCTCCAATTCTTCCCCTTCCTTGCGAGCCTGGACCAACATTATCTCCTTGGCCTTTTGCCAATTGCTCTCAAAAGTAATGGTCACCGGGATTTCGCACCAGATGAAGGGAAAACCCTGGGTATAGTTGTAAGTTTTATCGGTGAAGATTAAACTATTTGGTGCAAAGACTATCCGCCCGGTGGACTGGTCGGCATCCACCCAGTTGCCAATCTCCAGCAGCGTGGTATGCAGAACCCGAATATCTATAACATCCCCGCGCAAGTTGCCCAGTTCTATCCTGTCCCCTATCCGGTAAGGCCTCCTCAGCAGAATATATATCCAGCCGACGAAGGAAATAAGCACGCTTTGCAGGGCCAACGCCATACCCGCACCGATTATCCCTATGGCCACCCCGATAAATTCCAGTTCCTTAAACCAGATTATCGCCAGCAAGAGAAGCACAAGGAAAAACAGGGTATAGACAACTGCTCTTCTGGCCCTGTGGCGCGGGGTTAAATCTTCTATACGCCGATTTATTACGCGGATGAGTAACCAGGCCAAAAGGATAGCCAGTAAGACTACGGCGAGGGAAAGCAGCCCCTTAGTTATCTGCCCTTGCCTTTGAGTCAAGATTTCGGAAAGTGAGAATGAACCGAACATACTCCCGCCTAACTCATTTTGCATTTCTCAGTCCCTATTTTGGGGCACAAAGCCCGGGTGTTTACTAATTGCATCAAGTAAGTAGCGCCGTAGCCACGCTCAGATAAATCACCAGCCCGCATATATCGTTTAAGGTGGTGACAAAAGGCCCAGAAGCAACCGCCGGGTCCGCCCCCAAACGATGGAACATAAGCGGCATCACCGTGCCCATTACCGCAGCCACAGAAATACTAAAAAAAAGTGCAATTCCTACGGCAAGGCTCAACTTGGCACTCTCAACATGTAACAGTAAAGACCCGAAAGCAATAAATGTCCCGCAAGCCAGACCAATCAAAAGCCCGGTGGACAGCTCCCCCAGCAGGATCTTGAAAAACCGCCCGTAAATGACCTCCCCAGTGGCCAGACCCCGCACCATAATGGACGAGGACTGCAGCGACACATTTCCCGCCATCGCAATTATCACCGGAATAAAAAAGGTTACCGCAGTGATGGTTTCCAGGGTGTGCCCAAAATGACGCAGAATGATACTGTTTATTAAACCTGCTACCACCAGTATTAAAAGCCAGGGGAGGCGAAAGACAAGCCTTCGGCCCGGACTCTCCAAGGTAGGGTGCTGTGCACTGGTCCCGGCCATACGATAGACATCCTCCGAGGCCTCTTCACGAATAACATCAATAACATCATCCAGGGTAACTATGCCCTGCAGCCGCCCCAAGTCATCCACCACAGGGATGGCGGCCAGATTATACATATCCGCCATCCGCGCCACCTCCTCCTGGTCCACATTGGTGAGGACGCTTATTACTTCTGTCTGCATTATATCGCTCAAAGGAGTATCGCGGCGAGCGCTGATTAGCCTTCTTATGGGAACCAGCCCCTTGAGCACACCGGCATCATCCACCACATAAAGATGATAAATATCTTCGGCCTCCACCTGCCCCTGAGTGCTTTCGATAGCCTGGCCCACAGTCATATCTTGCTTCAGAACCGCAAACTTGCTGGTCATAAGGCCGCCGGCAGTCTCCGGGTCGTATTCCAGAAGTTCTTGAATCTCGGTGGCCTTGGGTGGCTCCAGTGCTTCCAGGACAGCCTTTTCTTTTTGCTCAGGAAGAAGGTCAACCAGGTCGGCACCTTCGTCCGGAGGCATAACCTCCACCAGTTGGCTTAATTCCTCTGGAGTGCTTTCCTGGATTATTCTCTCGCGGGTGGCGGGGTCGGTTTCATCAAGAAGGAGGGCGGCAGCGGCAGGTTCCAGGGCCTCAAACACTATATCCCGAATATCGTCATCCAAATCCTGGAAGACCTGCGCCAGGTCCAAAGGGTTTATATCTTTTAGCCTCTGCGAAAGAAGGGCTTTATCTCTGCCAACTTCCTCGACGAGTCTGGTTATCCTGGCGGCTAAGTCTTCCTCTTCAACCATCTGTTTGCCTTTTTGAGTGTTTTAGACCCAACCTTTTTCTTTCAGTTTGCCCTGGACTATTGCATAAACCTCTTTAAGGGGAAGTTTATTTTTCCCGGCCAACTTGCGGCAATCCTCGTATTCCGGAGAAGCCGAAACGATGCGTCCGGAGCGTTTACCTATCTTCACTCGCACCTCGCCAATTTCGGTCTTAATAGAAATGCGGCTGCGGGTGAGTTTACTCCGCCTGACCGGATAGTAGCGCACTCCGAAGGTAGTGGTTTCCTCAAAGAGGATACGCTCCATTTTGGTTTTTGATTCCAGCGGAAGGATGACCGAAAGCATAATCCCCGGACGGCCCTTTTTCATCCCAATAGGGGTGGTAAATACTTCCACCGCCCCGGCGTCAAAGAGACGCTCGTAGAGATAGCCAAAAATCTCCGGCGACATATCGTCAATATTGGTCTCCATAACCAGCATCTGGTCGGTCTCGGCTGGAGATTCTTTTTGGCCGATAAAGACCCGCAAAAGATTGGGCATTAGTTTATTCTCTCGCTCTCCGGCGCCGTAACCTATCTTTTCAATACACATCTGGGGAAGGGTCCCGAAGGAAGAGGCAAGCGTAGTGATAATAGCCACCCCGGTAGGCGTGGAAAGTTCTGCCTCCTCTTCGCTTTGGATAGTCGGTGTGCCTTGCAGAAGGAGCGCCGTAGCCGGAGCGGGAACAGGCAGTCGCCCGTGAGCACAATTTACGAAACCTCTTCCCACCGCCACCGGCGAAGAGATAATCTGGTCAATCTCTAAGGCCTCAAGCCCTATACAGGCGCCGAGAACATCTATGAGGGCATCCACCGCGCCCACTTCGTGGAAATGAACCTCTTTGAGCGGTGTATTGTGCGCCCTGGCCTCGGCACGGGCGAGATTCTGGAAGATGCGCCTGGCATTGGCCTTAATGCTGTCACTGAGGCGGCTTGCCTGAATTATCTCCAAGATATCTTTAAGCCCACGGCGAGGAGACTCCTTTTTTTCGAGACGTACCGTGAATTTAGTGCCCGCAAATCCAGAGCGCGTCACTTTGCGTTTAGAAATGCTGTAGCCCTTAACTGGCAGCCGGCAGAGTTCTTTCTTCAGAAAAGTGAACGAAAGCCCGGCATCGAGCAGGGCCCCGAGAACCATATCCCCGGATACGCCGCTAAAACAATCAAAATAGACTATGCGCATACTTCTTTCCCCAATAAAGGCATTTTCAAGAGTGTCGCATTCTATCCTTCCAAGCCCGCATTGTCAATATAAATCACCCTCGTTAGAGGTAAAGCACTTTCACCTTTCTTTGCAATTGACAAATTGAAAAATGGGAATATAATTTTTATCCAGACACTCTCGCATAGAAGGAAAGCGGATGACTCGGAGAATTAAATTGGGTGTATTGGGAGGCACTTTCAATCCTCTTCACATGGGTCATCTCATAATAGCCCAGGAGGCCTATCTCCGTCTAAGGCTTGATAAGGTCATCTTTGTTCCTGCCGCAACCCCACCGCACAAACCACAAGAGGACCTGCTGGATGCCATGCATCGTTATAGAATGGTCGCCCTTACGCTGCGAAACGACCCCAGATTTGTGGCTTCGGATATGGAGATAAAAAGGTCCGGCAAGTCCTATACCGTGGACACCCTGGAAGAACTGCGCAAGAAATACGGGCCCAGGGCCGAAATTTATCTCATCGTGGGAAGCGACACCCTGGATGAGTTTCCCACCTGGAAGGATTTCCCCCGCATTGCCCAAATTTCCCAAATAGTGGTGGTAGTGCGGCCGGGTCATTCCCTGGAAAGGATAGACGACCTCAAGGCCATCCTGGGAGAGGATAAGGTAGAAGAAATTAAGGGCCTTATGCTGAAAGACCCCCTCATCAGTATATCGGCAAGCGATATTCGCCGGAGGGTGGCCCGGGGAGAGTCTATTAGATATCTGGTCCCGCGCACGGTGGAAAGGTATATAAAAAAACACAGACTTTATTCTTATGGTAAGCGCCAAAAAGGTTTGATGCTCTAAGGCTCTTCCCCACCTCGATTCTCTCTCACTAAGGCCTCTATTCTTCTGGATATGCTCTGGTCATAAGGATTTTGCCGCTGGTATCTCCTGAAGTAGGTCAGAGCCTTTTCCTTCTCGCCCAAATTATCGTAAACTTCGCCCAGGAAATAGTTGGTATAGATGAAATCTGCGGCCAGGGAATTGACTGTCTCCAGGGTATCTCTTGCCTCCTGCCAGCGGCCGAAGTTCAATAGGATTTTGCCCAGGGCATACTGGCCTCGCAGCAGGTCGGCATAAATGAAAGCATCCTCTTTCGCTTTGCGATAGTAAGGCACAGCCCGGGCGTATTCACCTTTAATTCTCAAAACATCTGCTTCGTATAAATCCATCTGGGCAGTAAATCCCTTCCACCCTACCAGATACCAGAAAAATGCAGCCAAAGAGACGAGTACCAGGAAAATGACCAGCCGCAGATGCTTGCCTTTAATGCTGAAAGAAGCAGGATATGGCGCCTTTTCAGTTTTTCTCAGACTACCGGCGGCAAGTAGCGCCCCTACACAGGCCCAAAAATAAGGGGCCAAATCCCAATATCTCAGCCCCACGGAGAAAAAACTCTGCACGCAAAGACCTATAAAGCCTCCAAATAGCCCGTAAAGGGAAAATCTTGTTGTGGCCCCAGTGATTGTTTTGCTGCCTGTAGCGCCTTTAATGCCGACCCATAAAAGAAGTAATAAATAGACCCCCAAACCCACCACGCCTAATTCCACCAGAACCTCCAGAAATTCGTTATGACTGTGCACCGTGGCATCGGCGAACAGGAAATAAGGCCCCTCCTCATGCAAGTAGCGAAAGCGGTCTATGGAGGAGAAGGGGCCGTTTGCAGCCACAAAAGTCCCTGCACCCCAGCCGAGCAGGGGTTTTCGGCTGACCATCCTCAACGACCAGTCCCAAAAATAATATCTCTGGCGCAGGCTCCTGTAGGCATACTTGGAGTGCAGCCACTGGGAAGCAGGGGGAAAAGATTTATAGATGAGCAGAGCGGACCCAGCCATAATAAATGCGGCAAGCGTAATAGCCACTTTAGCCTGCCGCGGCAGAATAAAAAGAAGAACCACAAAAAACACTACCGCCAAGCCCAAAATGCCAGCCTTGGAGCCCGTTAAACCAAAGATAATGAGTAAAAAAAGGCTGAGACCTGAGAATGCCAGGCCCCGTTTCCAATTCTTTTTGCGGAAGAAATGGAAAACCGCCCGGGCAAAGGCAATGCCCAAAGGCACAAGCAAAAGCCCGGCCAGAAAATCCCTGTTCCCGGTGGGAAAGTGCCAGGGCTGGGCCAGGGGACGGGTTTTGCTAAAGCCCAGGTAATAGATGAGGGCAACAAGTGCCGCCAGCAAACCTGCCCCTAAGTACGCCCTGAGAAACCAAGCAAGGTCCTGCTCCCTCTTAATCGTTACCAACACCAGCACCGCCCAAAGCAGATAAAAGGAAAGGCTCAAAGCCCGAAAAGAGGAGGCCAGTCTATATTCGGACCAGATCAGGGAAGCCCAATTTAGAGAGAAGTAGACTAAAAGAAGTATAAAGGAGCCTTCTTTTCTCAGAGCATCATCGGCCGGCGAAATGAAAAACTTTTGTGCGATGAATAATAAGAGGATGATGAGACTGAGGCTTTGCAAAAGAAAATATTTTATTTCCGTTCCGTGGAAGGTGAAGGGCGAAATGCCCAAAGTTACTAAGATGAGCCCCACACCAATAAGAATCAGAGATAAGCGCCGACAAGTCATAGATAAAAAAAAGAAGGGAGCGCCACAACGACGCTCCCTTCCTACGGACATTACCTTAATCTTACCGACCTATACCCTTAAGCGGTTAATTGAACCTGAGCCAGGTGTCCGTATCGATTACTTCACCGCGGGCAGGCGGGAAAGAGATAGTGGTAGCAGTGGTCAGGTCAGGATCCCACATATTGTCGAAGACGAAGCCCGGATGCATAATCGACGGACTGGCTATCCACTCCACGTGGCCGTCGCAGAAGCACACATTCTGCCCATCGGCCTTGTGGTTGCCCGAATTACGCGCTATCATTTCGTCATAATCGGGCAAGTAGTAGATGTCGGGCTTGTCGCCTGCACAACCGACATGTGGAACACTCGTAGCACTCTTGGTATCGTCATAGGCGTAACTAACCGCCCCTACCGTGAAGGTACCAGTCTCGGACAGCAAATCTGTGTTATCCGTAGTGCTGGGACATTCGAATACGCCCGAAGAAGAGACATAGTCAGCCGTCCACAGGACAGTGAAATCTCCCATCACATGCTCTGTGTCTCTATCTCCATCAGGCAAACCGAATGGGAAGGCTTCACTAAAATCGTTGGAGTAGATGATCAAACCGAGACCGATCTGCTTCAGGTTGCTCTTGCAAACAGCTCTACGCGCCGATTCACGAGCCCTTGCTAAGGCCGGCAATAACATTGCCGCTAAGATAGCGATAATTGCGATTACAACCAAGAGCTCGATCAAGGTAAAGCCCTTGCGCTTTTTCATATACTCTCACCTCCTCTCTCCCCTTGAGGCCCAAGATTGACTGAAATGCAGTGCTACCTGTGTTCCTTTTTATACACCCCCCGCCCAAACCTGTCAAGCATTTTTTTAGAAAAAATCCCGATTTTTTTTACAGCAGCATTTCGGCAACAATTTATTTCGCAAGTGCCTCAGATATAAAGACTTATAAATAGCCCTCTATGAGAGTAATAAAAATGCAATCAAAATTATTCCGATTTTATTTGGGACTGAAACTAAGGGGAATTGAGCAAGTTCTTTCCCCTCGCTCCACCACTTACCCCATCTTCTCCACCTGCCAAGCCTCGAGAGTAAACGCCAACTCATATTCTCCCTCACCGAGTTTTATGCATCCTGTATAACATTAGGTGCCGCTCTTCCAGGAAGCGAGATACTCGGCCTGACTGGCAGACAAAGAATCAATCCCGATACCCATAGATTCCAGTTTGAGGCGGGCTACATTTTCTTCGATTTTCTGGGGCACGGGGTATACCCTGGGAGAGAGCCGGGCGCGGTTCTTAACCACATACTCTGCGGTAAGGGCCTGAGTGGCAAAACTCATATCCATCACCGAAGCCGGATGTCCCTCCGCGGCCACCAGATTCACCAGCCTCCCTTCGCCAAGCACAAAAAGCCTGCGGCCATTTTTTAAGATATATTCGTCCACATTCTCCCGCACGCCCTTTTTCACTTCCCGGGCCAATTCCTTCAGCCCCACTAAGTCCACCTCCACATCAAAATGCCCGGAATTGGCCAAAATCGCACCATCTTTCATCACTTCAAAATGCTCCTTCCCTATCACCTGAATGTCGCCGGTGAGCGTGCAGAAGATGTCGCCCAGGGCGGCGGCCTGGGTCATCGGCATCACCCAATAGCCATCCATAGCCGCCTCCAGGGCCCGAATCGGATTCACTTCGGTAACGATGACCTTGGCGCCCATACCTTCCGCCCGCATTGCAAATCCTCTACCGCACCAGCCATAACCAGCCACCACCACTGTCTTGCCCGCGAAAAGGACGCCTGTGGCCCGCAGTATCCCTTCCAGTGTGGATTGCCCGGTGCCGTAGCGATTATCAAAAAGATATTTACTCAGTGCATCATTTACCGCAATTATCGGGAACTTCAGCGCACCATCTCGCTCCATATTCCTCAGCCGCAGTAGTCCCGTGGTTGTCTCCTCCATACCCCCCCAAATATGCGGACAAAGTTGCTGGTGCTTTTCGTGCAGTGTGGATATGAGGTCGGCCCCATCGTCTATGACTATTTGAGGCCCCTCCCCAATGGCCGAGTTTATATGTTGATAATAACTCTCGCTATCTACACCTCTTTTGGCAAACACGGCAATCTTAAAATTCTCCACCAGACTGGCGGCCGTTTCATCCTGGGTGGAAAGAGGGTTGGAGGCCGAGAGGCGAACCTCGGCTCCTCCGGCAGCCAGGGCGCGGGCCAGGTTGGCCGTCTCCTTGGTTATGTGCAGACAAGCGGCAATCTTCACCCCTTCAAGAGGCTTTTCCTTCCCGAACCTCTCTCTAATAAGGCCCAGCACTCTCATATCTCGCTCGGCCCATTCAATCTCTTTTCTTCCCTCGGCCGCCAATTTAATGTCTTTTATATCAAATTCCATAGTTCTTCCTTTCTCAGTTCCTTGGTCATCCTGCTTTACACCTGGCTGGCAGCCCCTTTTGCCGCACGGATGAATTCCTCTACCAAGGCGGCATCCTTCACCCCGGACTTGCTTTCAACGCCGCTACTTACATCTACTCCATAAGGCTCGACCAGGCTCGCGGCCCGGGCCACATTTTCCGGGGTGAGCCCTCCGGCCAATATTACCGGGCCAAATTTCTTGGCCTCAAGGGCGATTTTCCAGTCAAAGGTCTTGCCGGTGCCTCCACGACGCTCTGGACTGAAGGCATCCAGAAGATAGGCCTGGGCTTTATAAGCGCCAAGCGCCCGCAGGTCCTCCCGGCTTTCGATGCGGAAGGCCTTAATGACTCTGAGGCCACCAAGTTCGGCCAAATACTCAGGCGGCTCATCGCCGTGAAGTTGCACGGTGCTGAAACCACAAGAAGAGGCGAGTTCTCTTATCCGTTCTGGAGACTCATTTACAAAAAGCCCGACCGGAGTTAGAAATGGAGGAATCTGGGCAATTATCTCTCTTGCGATGTCAGCAGCGATTCTCCTGGGGCTTTTTGCAAATACCAAGCCTATGGCATCGGCCCCGGCCTTTGCTGCAACGAGGGCGTCTTTCACCCTGGTAATTCCACAAATCTTAACCCGAACCATTTTTCGTCATCCGCAACTCGTCATCAGTCATTCGATGCCGTAAGCGGACTCGTCCTTTCAGCCCTACGGCCAATCAGCCATACTTCCTCGCTGTCTCAGTGCTTAAAATGGCGCATTCCGGTAAAAAGCATAGCCAGGCCCCGCTCATCCGCCGCGGCGATAACCTCTTCATCCCGCAGAGCGCCTCCGGGCTGGATAACCGCGGTCACGCCGCTTCCGGCCATCTCCTCCAGCGCATCGGGGAAGGGAAAGAAGGCATCGCTTGCCGCCACCGCGCCCTTAACCCTTCCGGCGGCCTTGCGAATGGCGATTTTGGCAGAATCCACCCGGCTCATCTGCCCGGCGCCCACGCCCACCACCGTATTTTCTTTGGCCAGCACTATGGAGTTGGATTTGGTATGCTTACAAACCGCCCAGGCAAATCTCAAATCCGCCTCCTCCTTTTGCGTGGGCGCCCTTTTGGTAACTACCTTGAGCTTGTCCTCATCCAGGAGTAAATCATCTTTCTCTTGCACCAAAAGCCCACCGGAGAGGGCCTTAAAATCCCAGGCCCCGGAGGTCTCTTTTTCAGGTTCCTCAAGTTTCAATATCCGCACATTTTTGCCCCATTTGGGCTTGCTGGTAAGGATTTCCAGTGCCTCTTTAGAAAAATCCGGAGCAATAATCGCCTCGATGAACTCCTGGGCGGCGATTTCCTCGGCACACCCCACATCCACGGGTCGGTTGAGACCGATTACGCTTCCAAACGCCGATACCGGGTCGCCGGAAAATGCTGCTCCAATGGCCTCGGTCATACTGCCGGAGGTGGCCGCTCCGCAAGGATTGGTGTGTTTGATAACCACGCAAGCGGGCTCGGAGAACTCTTTTGCCAAATCCCAGGCCGCATTCAGGTCCAGAAAATTATTGAAGGAGAGTTCCTTCCCCTGAATCTTTTCTGCCCCGGCCACGCCAGCGTTCGCGCCGCTCAGCAAATAAAGCGCCGCCTTTTGATGCGGATTTTCTCCATAGCGTAAATCAAGTTTTTTCTCCAGAGCAAGGGCCAGCTTCGCAGGAAACGCCTCTTCCCCCAAAGAGGCCAGGTAAGAGACGATGGCTGCGTCGTAACGAGCCGTTTTCTGGAAGGTCTTCAGCGCCAGAGAAAAACGCATCTCTTCCGGAAGATGGCCTCCAGATTTTTTGAGTTCTTCGAGGATCTTAGAATAATCTTCCGGCTCGGTCACCACGGCAACAAATTTGTAATTTTTCGCCGCGGAACGCAGCATACTGGGCCCGCCTATATCAATTTGCTCTATGGCTTCATCCAGAGTAGTGCCCTCTTTGGCCACGGTGGCCTCAAAAGGATAAAGATTACAGGCAACGAGATCTATAGGCAGAATTTCCAGCCGCTCCATCGCCTGGCGGTGACCGGGGTTATCCCTCACCGCCAGGATGCCGCCGTGGATTTTGGGATGAAGGGTTTTTACCCGGCCGTCCAAAATTTCCGGAAACTCAGTATATTCGGAAACATCAACGACCTTTATGCCGCCATCCCGAAGGATTTTCGCCGTGCCGCCGGTAGAAAGTATTTCCACATCGAGTTCGGCCAGCCCTCGGGCAAATTCCACCACCCCTCGCTTATCCGATACACTGATAAGGGCCCTTCTTATCCTCTGCATATACTACCCCCCACCTTTCAATATTTTGTGAGCCTCGGAACAAATGCTGCGCCGCCGACCAGCCAGATAGCCCCGCCAGAGGCGGGCAGGCATTCGGTCTTGCGCCCTGGTCGCCTGAGTGTGAAGAAATCACTGGCCGGCCAGGGTTCACTTGGAAGGTTCACCTTGAAGGGCGAAGAATGAGCCATCGGATGTGAATAGATACAGGACTTCGGAATCGAAATTGGTTATTCCGTGGTACTCACCTACCGCCTGGGGCAATTCAATAGAAGAAAGTGCCTCACCGGAGGCCTCGTCCACCATCATTATCTTATCGTCCCGGGTCAAAAGAAATATCTTTCCCTCAGTCGCTGCCAGGAGGTCTTTACCATCCTTGACCCACCACTGCCGCTCTCCGGTCTGTCTCTTCAGGGCTACCACGCCGCTTTCAAAAGTAGGGACAAAAATGGTATCACCACGGACTATCATCCCGGTTATTGCCGGTCCCGGCAGATTTGCGTGCCAGAGGTAATTTCCACCCTGGGCGCGCAGGCAGTAAAGCAAACCATCCGTGGTGGCGGCATAGACATTTTCCCCTCTCACCTGCACCGGACCTATAAACCGCGCTTTCGTGGGAAGCTCATAGGCACCTCTGGTAACATAAATCCAAACATCGCCAATTTCACTCCTTTCTATGGCCTCCAGAGTGTCATAGGTAACCGGAGTATCTTTGGCCAGTAGTACTGTGCCTTCTTCGCTTTTTACATCTTCGGCTACTACATCGCCCGCCCAGAGTTCATTGATTCTTATCTTGTGCAAAATGTGCTTGCGGGGGAAAAGCCACTGGGTAGTTCCGTCGAGGGTATTTATAGCCTGGACAAACCCCTCGTCCGTGGCGCAGATAATGAAGGAATGAGCCACGGCGGGAAAGGCAAGTACTGCACCCTTCAGACGGCTGGTCATATTCACCTTGAGGGTCTTCTGGTCCAGAGCATAAAGCCAGCCATCCCAGCTGCTCAAGTAAAAATTATTGTCATCCAGGACCACCCCACTGGAAGGCGAGAAACCGAGGCGATGGTAGTGCGCGATGTGGCCCCTTCCCAGGTCAATCTCCACCAGAAGGGAAGCGCTCACCGCCGAAAGATTACCTCCCTTTTTCACCGGACGAGCCGCAAGCGGCCCGGGAAGGCCAATTATCCATTTAGTGTGCCCATTTTCCTTGTCCACAGAGTAGAGTTCGAACGCCTCGGTCTCCACATAAACATTCTCACCCAAAATAAATGCGTCGCGCACCGGGATGTCCCGGGTCACTTGAGAATACCACAGGACTTCCAAGGGCTCTTCAACCTCGCCCTTGAGGACAGGAGAAGCCTCCACCCCGGCCTGTGCCTCTGGTTCTTCTGCTGCCTGGCCGCCTTCCAGAGGCTGCCCTTCAGGGTGCTCGTACCGAGACCCCTCAGGGTCGAGGGAAGTATCCTCAGGATGCGAAGCGCCTGGCTTAGTGATGGCGTTACATCCTGCCAGCCCGGCCAGGGAAACCAAAAGAATGCTCAAGAAAACTACTACCCAAAAAGCTGAAATCCGCATCACTCGCCACCTCCCCGTCTGCCGGCGTGGCAGGTCAAATAAAAGTGCTTAAGTTTATGCCATACTTTTCTTCATAGCCCCGCAGTTTCTGGATACGCGCCAAGTCCTCCTGGATGCGTGTGGCCAGTTTATAGATATAAGGTCTTCCCTCCAGCCGGGCCTTTAAATCGGCCTCCAACTCCTTCCAGGAGCCCTCGTAAAGTTCGTCCCGAACGGTAATAAGCATACGGTCTAAAGCGGTAAGATGTATCTCAGGTCGAGGCTTCTTTTTTCGCCCTTTGGGTCGACTCTTGGAGACTATCCTTAAAACCTCCTAAAAAGCCCAAGAAAGTCGCACATCGCGCGTCGGTCTAAAGCCCACGGGGCGCCGCAGGCGCCCCACGGCCCTGCCCGCCGGCCCCTACGGGCCGAAGGCGAACGCCGACGGTTCTTATAGAATTTTAGCCCTTGCTCAGTCCAAATCAAGGATAAAATTAGTTTATCACCTTTCAGCCATGCGCGTCGGGCTGCCCTGCTGCCTCGCTGACCATCTGCGTCGCATCACAGACCCACCGGCTCTTTGCGCCGAACGGACTCCTCCTCGGCAACGATTATCTCCAAGGCTTCAAGCGCCTTCTTCGCAGTGATCACCTCAGGCTTTCTATCCTCTTCTATACACTCAAGAAAATAATCTATCTCGTTTATGTAGCCGTCGCCTGCAGGCACCTCGGGATGGGAAACCGAACCATCAGGCAAATAAACACTTAAGGTCTTCTCCCGGCCGGAATGATAATCCAGAGTGGCCTCTTCACACACAATAGTAAAACTCATCGCAAAAGGAAAACCCGGAGGAAAAAGCCAGCCTCCCTCGGCCGTCACCTGCTTGTCATCCTCGAAAAAATAATTGGCCACTACATGGTCAATGCCGGAAGTAATGTGCGAGACGCCTGCCGCCGAAACCGCCTGCGGCCGACCTAAGAGATAGTTTATATAGTCCACATCGTGACAGTGCAGGTCGTAAAGGGCTGAGCCACTTTTTTGGGCATCCATAAGCCAGTTTTCCCCGGACCAGGTGGGTGCGGCGGAAAGGCGCCGGAAAGTGGCCGAAAGCACCCGCCCGTACCGGCCCTCAGCCACCATTTCCTTTACCAGGGCATATTCCGGCCAGAACCTCACACAATGGGCCACCATAAATTTGCCTTCGGCCTTTTCCGAGGCCTCTACCATCTCCTGAGCGTCATCAAGTGAAAGGCTTATGGGCTTTTCGCATAACACATTCTTTCCGGCCTCCAGAGCTTTCACCACATATTTCTTGTGAAGATAAGTGGGAAGGCATATGTCTACCAGTTCCACATCATCTGAGGCGATGAGGTCGCTGGCGTCTTTATAAGTGGCGATGCCGGATAAATCCACCTTTGCCGTTGCGGCATCTCCTATATTCCCGGCAATATCCGACCAGTCGCCTTTGAGCCTTTTCTCATTCAAATCCGCTATGGCCACCACGCGCGCCTTTTGGTTTGCTTGATATATATTGAAATGCATATTCCCCATAAATCCAATTCCCACCACGCCGACACCGACCATCCTGCCCCTCCTATGAGGCCAAATTGAACTCGCGCTATCCCTTAATGGTTATAAAATTATAACAACGCTCAAGTTCCTGGCAAGCAAAAAATTGCCCTGCTTTCGCTTTGCGGCCCGCAGGTTCCTTTCCAAAATCCATTTGACATACTGCCATTTGCCGTTATAATTAGCGAGATTTGTACCAAGAAACTCGCGTGAGAAGAAATTCCGCACTCGCCATCCCTGCGGGCAGGCAAGGCTTCATTTGAGCGACCCGTTCAGGACTCCGAAGGAGCCCTTCAGGGCTTTGAGGAGCGAATTTTGGATGACGAATGACGAAACTGGAAAGGAAGGGAAAAAGTGCTTTTTGAAGAGATTGACGAGGCCATTCGTGCGATAAGGGAAAAAACTCCTCAGAAGCCGCAGATTGCCATCATTCTGGGCACCGGCCTCGGCGGATTGGCCGAGGATATTGAGGACAAAATCGGTATCCCTTATTCGGAAATCCCGCACTTTCCCACTCCTACCGTGGAAACCCACGCCGGAAGGCTGGTCCTGGGGAAAATCAGCGGCAAGGATGTGGTGGCTATGGAAGGCCGTATCCATTATTACGAAGGCTATTCAATGGAGGAGGTCACCTTTCCCACCCGGGTGATGCGGGCGCTGGGTGCCCAGATACTTATCGTCTCCACCGCCGCCGGCGGGATGAACCCGCAGTATGCCCGCGGGGATATCGTCATCATTGAAGACCACATTAATCTAATGGGCGCTAATCCCTTGATTGGGCCTAATGACGAGCGGCTGGGGCCGCGCTATCCGGATATGGTTGAGCCTTATGACAGGCCGCTCATCGAACTTACGGACAAGGTAGCCTTGGAGCAAGCGGTTAAGGCGCATAAGGGAGTATATGTGGCGGTGGCCGGGCCCAATCTGGAGACTCGCGCCGAATATCGTTTCCTCAGAGAAATCGGCGCAGATGTGGTAGGAATGAGCACGGTGCCTGAGGTGCTGGTGGCGGTGCACGGCGGGTTTCGCACCCTGGGGTTGGCCATAGTTACCGATATGTGCCTTCCCGACGCCCTCCAGCCGGCAAATATTGAACAGATTATCGCCGTGGCCGAAGAGGCCGAACCCAAACTTACCCGACTGGTCAAAGAAGTCATCGCCAGGATTTAGCACACACAGAGGAAAAAATGAGCCCCTCAAAGAAAGAAACTGCCAGTTACAAAGAGACGCTTAATTTGCCCCGGACGGATTTCGCTATGAAGGCCGACCTGGTTAATCGCGAGCCGGAGATTCGTCAAAAATGGGAGGAGATGGGCCTTTACCAGGAGATTCGCTCCCGCCGTAAAGGTGCTCCCAAATATATCCTGCACGACGGCCCGCCCTATGCCAACGGCGATGCCCACATCGGTCAGGGTCTGAACAAAATCCTCAAAGACATAGTGGTGAAGTTCAAGACTATGCGCGGCTTTGACTCTCCTTTCATTCCCGGCTGGGATTGCCACGGCCTTCCTATAGAGCGTCGGGTGATGGAGGAACTGGGGGAGGCTATCCGGGGGATGAGCAAGATGGAGGTGCGCTCACGCTGCCAAGCGCTTGCGGAGAAGTTCATCAAGATTCAGCGGGAGCAGTTCAAATCCTTGGGGGCCACGGGAGACTGGGAGCGGCCTTATCTTACATTTTTGCCGCAGTACGAGGCAGAAGTCCTGGATGTATTTGCCGACCTCGTGGAGGCTGGCTACATCTATCGCAGCAAAAAGCCCATACACTGGTGTATGAACTGCAAGACGGTACTGGCCGAAGCGGAACTTGAATACGATATGGAGCCCAGCCCATCCATCTATGTGAAGTTCCCTGCCCAAAAGGAGATAAAGGAGGCCTTCGGTTATGAGGGAGACGAGCCGGCCTACATCCTCATCTGGACCACTACTCCCTGGACGCTTCCGGCTAATATGGCTATTGCCATCCATCCCCAGGCAAGATATAGCCTCATCCGGGCCGCAAGCGGAAAAGATGGTGCGCAAGAACTCCTATTTCTGGCCAAGGAACTCATCTCCTCGGTTACACGGGAGGTTGGCCTGGAGGGCTACGAAATGGTGGGCGAAGTGCAGGGCCGCCAGATGGAGGGCAAAAAATATCGCCATCCATTTATGGACCGCACCTCGCCGCTAATCCTGGCGGACTTCGTGGGCCTGGCCGAAGGCACGGGCTGTGTGCACTCCTCCCCGGGCCACGGCCAGGAGGATTATGTGGCCTGCCAGAAGTATGGAATAGATATTTTAAGCCCGGTGGATGAGGATGGGGTCTTCACCCAAGAGGCCGGCCCCTTTGCCGGACAACATATCAACGACGCCAATCCAAAGATAATAGAACATCTGGAAAAAAGCGGGCTTCTTCTTCATTATTCCCGGATGGAGCATTCCTATCCGCACTGCTGGCGCTGTAGGGAGCCGGTGATTTTCCGGGCCACAGAGCAGTGGTTTGTAAATGTTGACCACCGAGATTTGAGAAAGCGGGCCCTGGAGGAGATTTCCCGCACCAAATGGGTGCCGGACTGGGGCCAGGTGCGCATAAGTTCAATGGTCTCGGAGCGCCCCGACTGGTGCATCTCCCGCCAGAAGGCCTGGGGCGTGCCCATACCAGCGGTTTACTGCAAGAAATGCGGCCAGGCGCTACTTTCGCCAAAGACAGTTCTCGCAGCGCGTGACCTCTTTGCCCGGGAAGGCTCAAACAGTTGGTTCGAGAAAGATATAAAAGAGATATTGCCCGAGGATACCGCCTGCCCCAAATGCGGCGGGAAGGATTTTCGCAAAGAAACCGACATCCTGGATGTCTGGTTTGAATCCGGGTCAAGTTACCGGGCGGTCTTGATGAATAATGAAGAACTGGCCTTCCCCTCGGACCTCTATCTGGAAGGCACGGACCAGCACCGCGGCTGGTTTCAACTGGCCCTGCTTCTTTCCGTTGGGGCGGACAAAAGGGCACCTTTTAAGACCGTCTTGACCCACGGCTTTGTGGTGGATGAAAAGGGTTATAAAATGTCCAAATCTCTGGGGAATATCTTAGATGCCCAGGATGCGGTCAAGGAACACGGGGCGGATGTATGTCGCCTCTGGCTTTCTTCGGTGGATTACAAGGAAGACTTCTCAGTGTCTCTTTCCATCATCCGCAGGATGAGAGAGGCCTATCGGAGAATACGCAATACATTTCGCTATCTATTGGGAAATCTCTACGACTTTGACCCGGAAAAGGACGCCCTCGCCTACGGCGAACTTCTGGAGATAGACCGCTGGGCGCTACTTCGCCTGGCGAGGCTGGTGGCCGCAGTGACCCGGGCTTACGAGAACTTTGAGTTTCATCGTGTATATCATTCGGTGCATAACTTTTGCGTGGTGGAGATGAGCAATTTCTATCTGGATGTGCTCAAGGACCGCCTCTATACCTTCGCCAGGGAAAGCAAAGGCCGCCGAAGCGCTCAGACTGCACTCCACGAAATCCTCACTACGCTCACCCGGCTCATCGCTCCCATCCTGGTGCATACGGCTGATGAGGTCTGGTCGCATATACCGGGCTGCCGGGATGAATTGCCGAGCGTCCATCTGGCCGAGTGGCCCGAGACAAAAAGAGAATATCTGGATGAGGCCCTGGAGGCGCGCTGGCAGAGGCTGCTTCAGGTGCGAAGCGAAGTCACCCCTGCCCTGGAGCGGGCCAGAGAAAAATCACTCATCGGCAACTCCTTAGAGGCCGTAGTGACCCTGTATACGGGTAAAGATGACGATTTATATGAATTTCTTTCCGCCTACAAGAAAGACCTGCCGGCCATCTTCATCGTTTCCGAAGTGGAGGTAAAAAAAGGCGAAAAGGAAGGGGCGCTTCCGGCAGAGGCCCTGGAGGAACTCAAGATAGAAGTGGCACATTCTGTGCACAAAAAATGCACCAGGTGCTGGAACTACGCCCAGAGCGTAGGCCAAA
>LIZR01000114.1 GCA_001302825.1 Planctomycetes bacterium DG_23
ACCAGCGCCGGGGTGCAATCACTACCAACGGCCCCTCCCTTTTTGTTGCTGTCTCTTTTCTCAAAATGTCTCTTACCCGCCGAGAACTTACTGGCTCCAGGGCAAAGGCGGGGTCTGCAGTCACCAAAATATCCGGCTTATTCACCCCCATTTGTCTCAAAATCCTGCCTGACACCTCGTCCCTCACCGTGATTAAATTTACCAGGTTGAGTATGCGCGGGGCAAGAAACCTCCCCAGGAGCGACCCTATGGGTCCGGCGCCAACCGCATAGCACATCACAGGCTTCGCCAGCATCTTGGCCAACAAGATTTTCATTAGACCGCTAAGGAAGTAGACTTGACTGGTCAGGTCTTGAAGCAAATGGCCGCCTCCCAGGATGAATAAATCGGCATTAGCAAGCGAGCGAAGGAACTGCCACCACTGGCCGATGCGGCGCATCTCCGAGTGGGCAAAGGTATGCATTTCCAGGCCCTGGCGCGCAAGTGCTGCTTTCATAGCGATAAGAATGGCCTGGTCACCTTTATTGCGTGAGCCCTCGCCGTCATTACATATCACTGCTCTGTTGAGGGCACTATTTCGCGGCATTTCTCTGACCCAACACGCTTTATTATTTTCTCCAGCGCCTCGGCGATAGGCCCGTAGCCCAGGTCTTGCTCTTCCGAAATCTTGAAATGAAACTGAAATTCTCCCTTTTTCGTCCTCACGTCTACCACTTTATTTCGAGAGGTAAATAGCCAGAACCCTCGTTGGTATTCTATGACAACCTCCTCCACTTCATCCCAGGGAGAAAAAAGCGAGACTTCAGCATCCTGGAAACCCAGCCCTTCTTCGGCAATCTTAAGCACCGTCTTGAGTTCTCTGCGTTTGATAAAATAACCGCTGGCGCCTATGAAGATAATCCAGCCAGAAATTATAACGAGCGGCCCAAAGATACGAATATCCTTGTGCAAGAATATGACCGTAATGACAAAAAGTATTACCCCAAAGAAAAAAACAACTATGAAAAGATGATAGGCCTTTCTCACGGCAGGTAAATCGGCATACCTGTATTCCATTTATCCCTCTCTCGGGGCCGCTGGAGAGTTGCCAACTTGAAGGCCAACTCTATAGCCCTGGCCTCTATCCATACTTAATTTCACAACAACTTAGGATACATCTTCTCATCAAATCCCACATAGCGGCTGTTATTGTCTATGGAAAGGCGCACGGCCTCATTCACAGCCACGCCGATTAAGGCCTGGCGAGGGAGGGCGCGCAGATTTTCCCACTTAGCCAGAAGTTCCCGCCGCTTCTCCAAGGCCTCCTTTTCGCTGAGGCCTTTGGTCTCCTGGCGAATGGTTACCATATCGTCTATTCCCTGCTGGATGCTCTCATAGCCGTAGCCTACCCAATCCACCAATCCCTCTTCTTCCCAACTGTCATAGGGCCTGAAGAAATTGGGGTTATAATGCTCGTAGGGTGTGTCGTCTATGGTGAAAGAGAGATTGCGGTTTTTATGGTCAGCCCAATATTCGCCTTTGGTGCCGTGAAGGTTGAGCCCCTGATTGGTAAGCGCGGTGTTGCTCTCTGGGCAAACCCAGGAGGATTGAATCCAGAATACCGAGCCATCTTCCCACTCAATAACGGCCTGGATGGCATCAAAGGCATCTTTGCCCTGAGTGGGCAAGAATTTCTTCTGGCCAAAGGCCGCCAGACGCTTGGGCATAAGGCCGGTTATGAAATAATAGGCATCCACATAATGCACGCCGATATATTCAAACGGAGAGCTCTTTTCCGCCCAGGCAGCGAAATTCTTCAAGGGCATCTCCTTTTTCTCCTCTATCCAGGCGTGGCCGTGAAGCAGTTCGCCCAGGTCTCCTTTTCGATAGCGAGCTCGCGCGGCACGCACCGCCCGGTCGTGGCGTTTGTGATAATCGGTCAAAATATAAAGGGCCTTTTCGTCCGCCGCTTCAATAATCTTATGGGCATCTTCCACTAATAGACATAAAGGCTTCTCCACGATACAATCAAGGCCGCGCTCCAGCGCCGGAAGAAGTATGGTGGTATGTATGTGGTCGGGCACGGCCACGATGACCAGACTCCCTTCAGGGAGTTCGTCCAGGGCCTCTTTGAAAAGTTCGGGGAACTCCTTATCCGGGTCAACCTTATCCGGGTCTGGATAACCGGTGAATTCTTCGTTCGGAAAGTACTTGCGCAGCCCCTGAATAACACTTCCTGTCAAGGATGAGATGCCAATCCACCCAATTTTACCGCGGCGTCGCTCTTGAAATAGAGTGGGCATTATCACTTCACGGCTTTCCATACCTCCGCCTATAAGCAGCACCGGAAGCCGGTCATTTTCTATCGTCATAGTCACTGCCTCCTTTCCGCCAGTAGTTCGCCAATGGCCTCATCAAGCACGGTCACTCCTTCACTCACTGCATCCTGGGTAATGACCAGAGGCGGCGAAATCTTCACCGTCCCCCCGCCGAAGCCCACCGGGGCAAACATCAAAAGCCCTTTCTCCACGCACCTTCCCACAATCTCAAAGGCCAACTTGCCATAGGGCTCTTTAGAGCCGGCCTTCACCATATGCAAGCCGGCAACCAGCCCTTTGCCGTGGACGGCGCCAATAACTTGAGAGTATTTGTCCTTTAACCCGGCCAGCCCCGCCTGCAAGACTTCACCCATCTCACGGGCATTTTCTGCCAGATTCTCCCGCTCGATTATCTCAATTGAGGCCAAAGCCGCCGCCACGCAAACTGGATTTCCCGTATGTGTCGAGGTCATAGCCCTGGGCGCGTAGAGGTCCATCACATCCCCACGGCCAACAACTGCGGAAACCGGAAGCGAACTGGATATGGCCTTTCCGCAGCAGATTAAATCCGGCACTACTCCGTAATGCTCAAAACCGAACATTGTGCCCGTGCGGCCGAAGGCGGCCTGAATCTCATCCATAATAAGCAGAATCTGGTTATCCTCACACCACCGGGCCAGGCTCTGGATATATTCCGGTGGGGGAAAACTCGCCCCTCCTCCCTGATAACTCTCGGTAATTACCCCGGCCACGCGCTCAGGCGTAACTCCTTTATCTTCCAGGTTCTTGAGAAAGAAATCGAAACTCGTGTCCTCACATCTGAAGCCGTCCGGAAAGGGCACCTGGTGCATATCCGGGTCAAGATTGACTACCCACTCTTTAAGGGCGGGAATCCCGCCAATCATCTGAGCGCCCAGGGTGCGGCCGTGGAAGGAGTGCTCAAAAGATATTATGCCAATCTTCTCTTTGCCCCCCACTTTTTGGCCATAAGTGCGCGCCAGTTTTACCGCGCATTCCGTGGTCTCAGAACCCGTGGTGAGGAGAAAGGCCTTGGAAAGTTTCTCCGGGGTAATCTGAACCAGTTTCTCGGCCAGCCGGGCGCGCATCTCTGAAGGAAAGCAATAATTGTGTAAGAGGCCGTGCCGGGCCTGAGCCACGATGGCCTCAATAATCTCTTTTCTTCCGTGGCCGGCGCTGGTGACCAACACGCCGGAACTGAAGTCCAGCCACATATTCCCCCACTTATCATAGACATTTACCCCTTCGCCCCGGTCCCATACCACCAGCGGCTGCCCGCTCATTGAAACCGGCTCATACTCGCGCAATTTCTCCAGGGCCTCCATAGATTCGGGCACCGGAAATTTGGTCCTTATGCGCCGATACTTGGTGTTTACTTGCGGAACCTCTTTCGGCGTTAAATCATATACCATCGCAGGCATCTTCCTCTCTCCCCCCTGTCAAGAACCTAAACATAATTCATTCAGTCCCACACCAACGCAGCAGGAATAAAGTCAGAACTTCAGCGGCCTTAAGTATATCCGGGATGCTTATCTTTTCTTCATTAGAATGACAATCAATAAGTCTTCCCGGGCCGAAGACTATGGTGGGAAGCCCGGCCAGTTTGCTGAAAAGCCGCGCATCGCAACTAACTATCCAGCCTTTTGGAGTAGGGTCAAGGCCGGCCTCCTGCATTGCTTCGCCAAATGTCTCAACCAGCGGATGGTCCGCTGGGGTTTCGTAAGCATCGTTATGAAGTTTAGGGAAATCTATCTGGAAATGTTCCCGCAGCCACTCGTTGCCTTCCTTTTGCACGGCCTCTTTAAGTTCCCTCTTCACCTGCTCCAAGGTCTTATTGGGCAAAAATCCCACTCCGCCTTCCAGGACGCATCTCGAGGGCACGGTGGAGGGCCACTCTCCTGCGGAAATCATGCCAATATTTAGTTGCACCGCCTCCTCTGGCTCTGGAAAAAGCGGGTGGCCTTTGCTTTGGGCGATGAGGTTTTTCTCGTAATTCTTAAGAATTTGGATCAGTTCGGTGGCCTCATCTATTGCGCTTATGGCCTCACGGGTCTTGCCCAGATGAGTGGCACGACCCTCGACTTGGGCGCGGAACCATAAGCAGCCACGGTGGGCAGGTGCAAGGGTAAATTCAGTGCATTCCAGAACCACCACAGCATCGGCGCGAAGGCCACCTCTTATCAGGGCCAAAGACCCGTTTCCCCCTACTTCTTCCTCGATAACCGCCGTGGCTATTATGTCTCCGCGAGGTCTTAGCCCGAATTCTTTGAGCCCTGAAAGGGCCAGATACATTACCACAATCTTACCCTTATCGTCGCAAGCACCCCGCCCGTATACATAGTCGCCTTTAATTTCAGGCTCAAAGGCCCCAGGCCACTGTCCGGCGGGCACCACATCGCTGTGGGCGTTCAGCATAACGCTTCGGCCTCCACCGGTGCCCTGCAAAGTGGCCACCAAATTCGGCCGCTCATCGTAATCTATGTCCAAATCGGAGAAGGAGTATTCCGGGTCCGCCTTGAGAGAAGGGGAAATGGGCAGAAGTTCCGTCTCAAGGCCCAATGCTCTGAATCGTTCGTGCAAGAACTCCTGGATTTCGGCCTCCTGGCCCTGGGTGGAGGGAAATCTGATGAGTTGGGCGAGCAGTCTCGCGGCCTCATCTTTTTGGGCATCCAGAAAGTTCAAAAGCGAGTTTCTGTCAAGATTTTTCATAAGTCTTCCAATATTGAAAGACCGGGCTCAGCTGCTTCGAAAGAAAAACGAAATTATCATTCGGAAGCGCTCTTGTCAAGCCTTTTTCACCGAGCATCCAAATGACCAAATCCGGGAAATTTCTCATTTTTGGCGTTGACAGCGCCGCGCATCTTGATTAAAATATTTTAGTTATTAAGGAATGTCCTTATTTTCACAGGAGGATTTTTCCTGAATGATTGCCCGCAGAAAGACAAGAAAAGTCCAGGTGGCAGCGGTCTCCATTGGCGGAGATAGCCCCATCTCCGTCCAGGGGATGACCAAGACCCGCACAGAGGATACCAAGGCCACGGTAAGACAGATTGAGGAACTCGCTGAAGTTGGCTGCGAGATAGTTCGGGTAGCCGTGCCCACCAGAGTCGCGGCAAGGGCGCTAAAGAAGATTAAGGCCCAAATATCCCTTCCTCTGGTTGCTGATATACACTATAGTCCCACGCTCGCCCTTATGGCCATTGAGGCCGGTGTGGATAAAATCAGAATCAATCCGGGAAATATTCGCAAGCCTGAGGCACAGAAAAAAATTGTCCTGGCGGCAAAGAAGCACAAAATTCCCATCCGCATAGGAGTCAATTCCGGCTCCGTCTTGCCGCGCAAAGGTTTGAAGGTTATGAGGCCCGCGGAAGAGCAAAATCTCGCCGTTTTGATGGTGGAACTCGTTCTCAAAGCGGCGCATTTTTTTGAATCCCTGGATTTTGGAGATATAGTCATTTCCCTTAAAGCCTCGGACCCCATCGTGACCATTCGCGCCTATCGCCTGGCGGCTATGAAGTGTGATTATCCATTTCATCTGGGCGTAACTGCTACCGGTCCGGCAGAAGAGTCGATGGCCAAAAGCGCCATCGGCATCGGCACCCTTCTTGCCGAGGGAATAGGCGACACCATCCGCGTCTCCACCACCGGCCCGCCCCAGCTGGAAATCAAGACTGCTTATGACATCCTGGCGGCCTTAGGGATCAGGCGGCACTCACCCGAGATAATCTCCTGTCCGGTTTGTGGGCGTTGCGAAGTGGATTTGCCCAAGATAGTGGGAGAGGTAAAAGAGGCGCTTGCCCACGAAAAAAGACCCCTAAAAATCGCGGTAATGGGATGCGTGGTGAACGGCCCTGGCGAGGCGGCGGAGGCCGATTTAGGAATCGCCTGCACCAAAGACTACGGCTTCATATTCAAAAAAGGCGAAATACTGCGCAGAGTTTCAGAAAACGCCCTTATGAACGAATTCCTGCAGGAACTGCGAGAATTAGAATAAGGGAATGGGGAATGAGAAAGACACTTATTTTTGTATGGGGATTTTCTTTATTAATTCCAATAAGAGCGGCCTATGCTGAAGTTGACTGGAGGGATTCATACACCGACGCCTTGAACGAGGCCCAGGTTGAAAAGAAGCCCGTGCTCATACTTTTCTCATCTCCGCATTGTGATAAATGCTTGAAATTCGAAGAAGAGGTGTTTAATTCTCCTGAAGTCAGCAAGTTATTGGCGGAGTTCGTCCTGGTCAAGGCCAGTGAAGCAAAGATTTTCAAGCAATATCAAGTGCCTACGCATCATAACATAGTCATACTGGACGAAAAGGGGAAAGTCTTTACCAGAATATGGGGACCGCTTTCCCTGAAAAGGTTCAATGAGGTGCTGGAGGTAGCCTATATATCCATCCTTACTTTTGAGACGGAAAGTGCCCTGTCGGGCAAAGCCTATGGAGAGGCCAATGTGGCACTCAGTCGGGCCTCTTCCTTGATACAAGATAAGGATATTCTGCGCAAACATTTCTCCGGGCGGCTCAAGAAGGTGCAACAATCAGTGCAGACTGCAGCCCAAGAGCGTCTAAAGCAAGCGCAAAATAAAGCGATGGAAAAAGATTATCTCGGCGCCTATGCAATTTATGACCAAATGTCCAGGGAATTCCAAGGGCTGGAGGTGGCAGAAGAAGCGAAAAATAAAATGAAGCACCTGGAAAACGACCCCACGCTGCCTGAGGAGATTAGGCCACTCCGTGTTAATGCCCT
>LIZR01000115.1 GCA_001302825.1 Planctomycetes bacterium DG_23
CGGCAGGAGATTGGCGGGGCCCGGCGATATTGAAGGGCCGCACAATAACGCTTTCAAGCGGACTAACAGAAGATTTATTTATCAGGGCAACTTCGGCAGCCAGTTTGCCCACGGCGTATTCCAGGCGAATGGAGTTTTTGGGAGGTATGATTTTTACATCTTTCTCTGAGCAGTATCCGTTTCGCCCGCCGCCATAGACCTCGCTCGTGGAGACATCCACAAGCCTTGCCCCAGAATTTTCTGCCAGTGAGGCAATGCGGAAGGTATCGTCGACAATGGATTTGGCGATATCGCCGCCGTGTCTTAAAACACCAACAGGCCCCACCACGGAGGCAAGATGGTAGATCTCGCTCGCTGCATTGGGGAATTTTGCGTGATGGGCGCAGTATTCTTCCACCGAGCAAATGTCGTAGGTCAAATTTTCCGGCTTTCCCAACTTCTCCAGAAACGCTTCGTGGTCTACCGGACTGGTGGACAAATTATCCACGATGTGAATGTGTATATCATTGCAGCCGATGAGGGCCTCAACTAAATGCGTCCCGATGAAGCCGAATCCCCCGGTTATAAGGATATTTCGGCCAGCCATATGCTCCTCCTTACTCGATTGCGTAGTTGTAAAATGAACTCATAATGCATCAGGAGATTTTCCGATGGTTATTTCCATAGGGCCTGTTTTGTGCCCAGGCGTTAGGTGACCATCGAGTGCACCAAGTGCCTTGCGAAGGACGGAAATAGCATCAAGATGTGTCTTTGCGAGTGCCCGGAACCCATACAAACGCTGGGGCAAAACATAGCCGCGATAAATCTGGCCGAGGGCCTTTAAGAAACCAAGAGCGCCGAGAGAGCGATGCTTGAGAATCACATAGGTGCCGGCCAGGAAATGAGCCTCTCTTACCACACTTGCGAACTGTGCCCTGGCACCGCATCCACCCGGAATATGGCTCAGATGCTCTATCTTTAGTTTGGGGTCGACAAAGACCTTTACCCCGGCCCGGGCGCATCGAACATAGTAGTCAAGGTCCTCGGCAGAGGCATTGGGCGTTAGAACTCCCAGAAACTCATCGTAATCTCCCACCCTCGCAAACACACTTCTTCGTGCCGTAAGCATAGCGATGGGCTTGATTTGTGGGACCTCAATACGCGCCTTATGCATCTCTTCTGCCGTAAAACCATACTTTTGCTTCAGTTCTTGAGTTGCAGTTTGTATGCCCCGACGGTCGGCCACCACCCCGGCGACCAGGGCATCAACCAAACTATCTCTATAGTGAGATACAATTCGTACCACATAATCGGCTTCTACGAGGCAGTCGTCATCCAGAAATGCGACTATTTCACCGTTTGCGGCGGCTATCCCTGTGTTGCGGGCCGCGGGCAAATTGGGCTTTTTCTGTGTGATGACCCGCAACTTGTGCGCGGCCTCTTCGAAAAAACGGAGCGTTTCTTCTTCGTGCTCTTCGGTTTGGTCAACAACAATTATCTCTAAATTTGCGTAAGTCTGGCTGAGGAGTGCCTTCAAGGTGAGTCTCAGAGGTTCCTCGCGATGGTAAGTGGGCACAATAAGCGAGAAAAGAGGGTGGTAAGATGTAGAAACTTTCTTAGCCAAGGGATTTTTTGTATTCAGGATAAGCCCGTTTTATTAGTCCCCAGCGCGGCCCAGCGGCTTGGCAGCATATGCTGGGAGGTCATTTCGCTTGAGCCAAGCCAGGGCCAGGCGCTTCCAAAACGCCAGAAGAAGGCCGCCTTTTGCCACTTGGTATGAGGGAAACTCTCGGCGCGATATTTAAACCATTCCCACTCCCTGCGAAATCTTGACACATTTGACTTGCCAAATCTCTCGTGTAAAATCCGGTCCTCTTTTTCCTTTATGTGCTGGAGATTGCTGGTTTTGGTGTCTTTGTGAACTCTGAAATAAGCCAGTGGAATTTTCGTGCTGTGCGAATGGTAGTGTCGGGTCATTCGTAACAGAAGGTCGTAATCCATGCAGAAGTCAATAGAAGTATCCATACCTCCGGCCTTTTCATATGCTTTACGGCTCCAAAAACTCGCTGGCTGGCCGAAGTGCATCCCGAAGCAGAGCAATCGATAGAAAGATGTGCGCACCGGCCAAAGGTATCCTAAGACCTTTCCTTCGGCGTCAATATCAGTATGGGCGCCGGTCAGGATATGTGCCCCTTTTCGCCTGGCGAAAAAGTTGCCCACATAGGAGAGTGCCCCGGGGAAATAGAAGTCATCGCTATTGACCCAGGCCAGAATGTCCCCGGTGGAGCGGGAAAAACCTTTGTTTATGGCATCCGTTTGCCCGTCATCTTTCTCACTCACCCAATATGTGAGCCAGGCCTGGTATTTTCTTATGATGTCCAGGGCATTATCGGTACTACCGCCGTCTATGATGATGTATTCCAGATTGGGATAGCCCTGCAGAAGCACCGAACGGATGGTCTCTTCAATGAACTGGCCCTGGTTGTAGGAGGGGGTTACGATACTGATTTTGGGCCAGGATTTGCCGTCGAACATTTTGCCAGATACCGGCGGGGTCTCTTCGGTCCAGGGCCAGCCTGTTTTCCCTGGCGGTGGGGGCGGTAGTTCGGCAAAATTTGGACAATTCATAGGGACCTCAAATAAGGCTTTTGTAGATACTTGCGAGCATACGGGAGGCGGTATCCCAGGAAAACTGGGTAACGCGGCTGTGGCCTTTTTCCACCAGGCGCTCTCTTGTGGTTTCGTTGAGCACCTTTATCATCGCTTCTGCCAGAGCCTCCTCGTCATAGGGGTCGAAGTAGAAGGCAGCATCTGCCGCAATTTCCCGAAACACCGGAATGTCCGCTGCTATGATGGGCGTCCCACAGGCCATCGCTTCCAAAAGTGGAATACCAAAACCTTCGGCAAGCGAGGGAAAGACAAGCGCCGCCGCAGCAGAATAGGCAAGGCTTAAGCCCGCATCGTCTATTTGGGAAAGAAGACGCACTCTCTGGTCAAGCCGGTTTTTTATGAGCAAGTCAACCTGCCAGGGTTCTAATTTTGGCTCACCGCCGATAGCCACGAGACAGCCATCGGTCTGGGGTGCTACTTTCACAAAGGTCCGTAAGAAGGTTCCGAAGTTCTTATAGAGACCGCGGGGGCCCACATATAGCCAATAAGGATTTGCGACCTTATGTTTTTTGCGAAAGAGTTCTTTATCCTCCTCTCGGTGCGAGGGGAAAAGAAAGGCATCGCTTACACCGTGGTAGATTACGGTAATTTTTGCTTCATCGGCAGTGGTGTATTTCAGTATGTCTTCTTTGGTGCTGTGTGAAACTGCTATGATGGCATCTGCCCCTTCAATCACATATCTTTTCTGCTCGATAAAATCCTGCGCATCACCCAAAAGAGACTGATACTTCTCATATATGAAATCGTGCACAGTGACCACACTTCTTAGTCCCCGCCAATAAGGCCGCCCGTAGTAGGTAGAATGGAAAATCTGGGGACGCATCGCCCTCACCCTTGTCTTGCTTATTCTACTAACAAAGGGATGAAAAACGGTTTGAGGTCTCAGGTTATAATCTTTTATTTGCCGAATCCATTTTGCTTTTGGCACACTATTCTTGCAATTTGGGGGTAAGTGCAGGATTATCTCAATACCGTCGCTGCTTCTCTCCAGACGGCTCAAGGCTTCGGTAAAAGAGCGACTTATGCCCCCGAACTTCTGGGCGCCGTATATGGCACCATCAACCAGAACTTTCATCGTAAGTCTCGTAAGTTTGCTTTGGATGATAGAAGGAAATTGCGAGCGACTTTAGTCGAATCCATTTGGCGACTGAGAAGGCGTCGCAGTCTTTGGTAAGACTTTTTATGGGAAAGGTGGGTGCGCAGCACAAATTCCAGGGAAGAGGGCGTTGCTTTAGGATGGAATCCACATCTGGCGGCGGTTAATTTGCGAAGAAGAGTGGCATTCTTCAGGCATTTCCGCCGCAGATATGCAACGCACGCCGCTAAGTGGCGCTTGAGTCTCGGCCCCTTTTCCAGAATATGTTGCACATCCCAGATGAGTTTGGTGATCTTGCAGTTTGTCACAGAACCACTTGGGGAAAGCCCAAAAAGATGCATCAGGTTATCCACTTTATCCACTCGAGAAACGGCCACAAAAGGCGTTCGCGCAACCGCGGCGAAGATTAGGGAATGCATGCGCATACCGATTACAAACTCAAAAGCGGATAGGATATCTATCATTTCTTGGGGGCTGTAATAGACAGGTTCGAGAAGTTCGTGTTCGCAGGAGAGAAGACCGGCGGTGTGGCTGTTGGCCGCAAAGTCAAAGAAATCTCCGCCGCGCACCTCATTGCAAAAGAATACCGGAAAATACCCATAGCGAGAGGATAAATGGTTACAAGCCCTGGCAATGGCGGCTTTATACTCGTTCAGGTGAGCCCAGGCTTCATTTACCACATTAACCCCAAAAACTTTTCCCCGGCAGCGCAAATGTTTCTTAAGTTCTCTGGTCCTGGGCGTTTCCCTGGGTTCAAGCAAAAAGGCCGGGTCCACAGTAGTAACTGTGCGAGAGGGCTTCGCTCCCAATTCCAGGCAGACATTTCGCGACTGGTCATCCCGCACAGTGATGAGATCCGAGAGCCCCACAATGGTCCTGGCCATCTTCACTGCTTTAGGGTGACGCAACCTATTGGCGCCGATGCCCAACATCCAGACCCTCTTGCCGCAGAACTTCGCTACTGAAATGAGCCGGGCGTTATATTCCAGGGGGAAAGAAAGATTGAGTTCGTCGCTGAGCATAGTTCCGCCGCCGCAGATGAAAAGGTCACTTTCCTTAATGGCGCTCGTGACCTGCCGCATATCGTGTGAATGCACATAATGCAGGTGCGCTCGAAGGCCCTCGGGTTTTTGGCTATTATCAATACCGACAGTAATATCGGCTTCGGGCAAAGAAGATTCGGCTATGTGAAGTATCCCGTGCAGGGCCGCATCATCACCGATATTTCCCGCGCCGTATATGTTACCGCCGATATAGATTCTAAAGGGTTTCATTCTTTTTGGGGCGAGGGTTACAATCCGGCACGAAGACTCCTATAAACGCGCCGCGCCAGTGGCAGGCGCCTGGCAATCAAAGCCCTTAAGCCCGTCCAGGAAAGTCTTGTTGTAACTATTTCAGGCAATAGAAATTGCAGGACTTGCCTGGCTCTTGACTCCAGAGTGCGCTCTCGACAAAGAAGAATATGGTAGCAGTCGGTGATATTCCGGGGTGGGAAGCGGTACTTTGCCCTTGTCCGACTGTCATTGAAATCGGTATGCAAATTCTTATAGAAAACGCCGTTTGAAGTATGATAGACGCCACCCTGGCGCGCAAAGGAAAGCACATTATTGCCCGTAAGTTGCCGGTAATTGAGTTCCAGGAAATTAGCCACGCCGTCCACCGTGCCGTCAGAGACGCCGTGCTCGGGAAAAGGTCCGGGCTCGGGCAAACACTTGAGCCTTCCATCAAAGATATTGCCCAGAGAGAAACTTTCCGGTCTCAAATCGTCGCAATAGCCCACATTTCCTTCATTATTAATTATCATAAAATCCACGCCTGACCAGGTGAGTTTCCCTAAACTGGACTCCCAGGAAAGCATATACTTAATCGTAGCGTCGTCCATATAGCGGGCCATAAACTGCCGCTGGGATTCGGTGTAGGCCTGGGGGTAGAGTTTCCTTCGGTAAATGCCCTGAAATCGCCTCATATGGACGAGGAAGCGATGTTTATCGAATACTCTGAAATCCTGCTGGAAGCGTTTGAAAAATGGCGGCCACATCACATAGATTACGGGCACCTCAATTTCATTCTCCCGCAGGAACAGGGCCTGCTTGAGGAAATCTTCTATCCTGGTCATCGTGGGGTGAAAGGAGGCATTCACATTAAGCCTCTTTTCCCTTGCCAGGCGAGTTTTTACCAGTTTCTCCAAGGGTAAGGATATGTTGCTGGTCATACGCAACTGCCAGTTCGGCTCATCTCCTACCGTATCCAGCACATCGTAGAACTTCTCTCCGGCCATCGGTTCGCCATGCGCCAGATAGAAGGCCAGATGCTGATTGCCAAAGGCCTCTTTGAATGCCTTGCGCCAGGCCTCAATGGTGCCCTTGAAATGGTGGCCTTTTTGAGTTCTGGGGTCATAAGAGCAGTAGGGGCAGGCGTAGTTGCATTCGCAGGGGTTGCCATTATATTGCCAGAGGATGATGATATTTCTTCTGGGCACGACGCGCAGGAGCGCCTTCAAGTAGACTTCATATCCTTTCTGGTTGGGATGAAGGTCATCTTTAAGACCCTTATGCCAGGGCTTAATCTCCCTTTTCCACAGGGAGTTAACCTCAACCACGCGGATGCGTTTCTCATAGGCCATATCCTTGATTATCTGGTTGTAGATTTCAATACGGGCATTCGCGGCGCTTCTGGGGCGGCCTCGCACAGGATTCAGGGTCAATAGCAGCACCCGGGCTCCCGCATCCTCAAAATGGGATACCATTTGAGAAAGATTATCGGCCAATTCAACCGTGGAAACTCCCTTGCTCAGGTCGTTCATCCCGAAGCCCATCAGGACAACCTGCGGTTGTTCCTTCAAAAGTTTTGGCAGCCTCTTGAGACCATCTCTGGAAGTCTCTCCGGCCATCCCGGCATTCACGATTTCGCAGTCAATATCAGGAAATTCCTGTTTGAATCGCCGTGCAAACAGCGGAGCGTAACCCGCGGTGAGCGAATCTCCAAAGCACAGTATCTTGCCAGGATTTTCCATCAGGCATTTCCTTTAAGTGCCTTGTGACATAGGAATTTGACGCGCCGCATGGGATAGAGCAGGCAGCGACCGGCCCTGTTCTTTCGCATCATTGACGTTGCTTGCATATATGCAAGTTTGGCGTAGTCTGCGGTGGAGGTCAACGCGCGCCTTGCTGCTATTTTCTCAAGTCTTCGCACCATAATCCCAAATCTTTGTATCTCTCTACTCAATTCTTGTGCGTC
>LIZR01000116.1 GCA_001302825.1 Planctomycetes bacterium DG_23
CGGCAAATGCCCTTATCTCTTACGATACGAGCGACGCGCAAGGAATGGGCGTGCTTAATGAACTGGCCCGAAGCGTGGTAGAGGAAAAGGAAAGCGCCTTCTGGGAAAGCGGCTCGCCGAGCATATATTGCTCCTACGGGAATGCCGCAGATATAGAGACCACCGCCCTTGTGACCTACGCTATGCTCAAGGCCGCAAGCCACTCGGACCTGGTGCGCAAGAGCCTAACCCATCTCCTTAAGGCCAGGGATAGTTACGGCACCTGGGGCTCCACCCAGGCCACCATCCTTTCTATGAAGGCGCTTATCCTGGGAACAGGCAAGATGCTGGGGGGCGAGGAGCAGGCCCGGATTGCCATAAAGGTAAACGGTGAGGTGGCCCGGAAGATAGAAATTGAGCCGGGTATGAGCGATGTGATGCAGATGATAAGCCTCCAGGAGTTTGTGAAAAAGGGCGCAAACATTCTCGCAGTGGAGGCCGAAGGCGAAGCGGGGCTCACTTATCAGATTGCGGCTTCATATTATCTCCCCTGGTCCTATATACCGACGGAGGAAAAAGAGCGCGGGCCGCTTAGTATCATAGTGCGTTATGACCGCGCCAGCCTTTCGGTGGACGATGTGCTGGGTGCCGAGGTGGAGGTGAGCAACCGCACGTCCACGCCGGCATTTATGGTCATTGTGGACCTGGGCATACCGCCGGGCTTTTCCGTGGATGAGACCTCCCTCAGGAGATTAGTGGAAAAAGATACTGTTGAGAAATATAGCAAAACCGGAAGGCAGATAGTCCTTTATTTCCGCCAGATTCCTGCCCATTCTAAAATTACATTTTCCTATTCACTCAAGGCCAGGTTTCCTATCCGGGCGCAAACGCCACCATCCACCGCTTATCTCTACTACAATCCCGAGACAAAAGCCGTGGCCGAGCCGATGGAGATTGAGGTAAAATAGTGCCGGCGGCCTAAGTCCTGAGGAAAATTTCTCACTTGAAAATCCTCCTTCCTGTAGATATAATAATGGAGATTTCTGCCGTTTTTTGACAAGGCGAGTATTTTCTGTTGCCGCGGCGGCAAATATCTGTAAATCACAGAGGATGAAGGGCTTAGCAGAAGGGAGTGATTTATGGGTGCACTCTGGGTGGTTTTGGGGATTGTGGGGCTTATCGTTCTTTTCGTTATTCTCACTTACAATATGTTCATCAGGCTGCGCAGCCGGGTAAATGCGGCCTGGGCGCAGATAGATGTGCAACTGAGGAAGCGCTACGACCTCATCCCCAATTTAGTGGAGACGGTCAAAGGCTACGCCGCGCACGAGCGGGAGGTCTTCCAGAAGGTCACCGAGGCCCGCACCAAGGCCATCGGCGCCCAGACCGTGCGCGAACAGGGAGAGGCCGAGAATATGCTCACCGGAGCCTTGAAAACCCTTTTCGCCGTGGCCGAGAATTACCCCGACCTTAAGGCCAATCAGAATTTCCTTATGCTCCAGGAGGAACTCTCCGGCATAGAGAGTAAAATCGCCTACGCCCGCCAGTTTTATAACGACAATGTGATGAGGTATAACATTGCCCGGCAGCGCTTTCCGGCAAACCTCATCGCCAATGGCTTCAACTTCACTGGCCGGGACTATTTCGAGATAGAGGAGGCCGCGCGGGCTCCGGTGAGAGTGGAATTCTAAATCTTGCGGGCTCCGTTAGATGCTGTGCGTCTAACGGGGCGGGGCTTCTATTTGGAGCAGTGAGTGAATCTGAATGTATGAACAGATTCGCAACAATAAGGTAAAGTCTTTTTTGCTGTGTTTCTTTTTCGCGGCCCTGGTGCTTCTCCTGGGCTGGGTCTTTGGAGAGGTTAGCGGATTTGGCTACTGGGGCCTGGTCATCGCGGCGGTCATTGCTATTTTGATGTCCGTCGGGGCCTATTATCATAGCGACAAAATTGTGCTCAAAATGAGCAAGGCCCGGCCGCTTGAGAAACACGAATATCCCTTTCTTTTTCATTCCCTTGAGGGTTTGAGCATCGCCGCGGGGCTTCCTGTTCCTCGCGCTTATATAATTGACGATACCGCCCCCAACGCCTTTGCTACCGGAAGAAATCCCCAGCACGCAGTTATCTGCGTTACCACCGGACTACTTCAGAAACTTAATCGGCTGGAACTGGAAGGGGTCATCGCCCACGAGATGTCTCATATAAAGAATTATGACATCCTGCTGATGACTATGACCGTGGTGATGGTGGGGATAGTGGCACTTCTTTCGGACTGGATGTATCGGGTCTTCTGGTATGGCGGAGGAAGGAAGAGGGGCCGCGGCCGCTCCGGCGGCGGTGGTGGAGGCGCGGCCATAATAATGCTCATTGCGTTACTTCTGGCCATCCTGGCCCCCTTGATTGCCCAACTTATAAGGCTGGCCATCTCCCGGCGCCGCGAGTTCCTGGCCGATGCCGACGGTGCCTATCTCACCCGTTATCCTGAAGGCCTCGCCAATGCCTTGGAGAAACTGGATGCCGATTATGAACCCCTGGAAGTCGCCAATAAAGCCACCGCCCATCTCTACATTATTAATCCCCTGCGCGAGCATCGCCGTAAATTCAATTCCCTCTTTTCCACCCATCCTCCCACCCCGGAGCGCATCGCCGCCTTAAGAGCGATGTAAGCCCTAAGTCTTGCGCCAGAAAAAATTTTCTATTTTTTTCTTGACATTAGGGTTTTATTAGGGTATAGTATCTTCGGAATAGAAGTAAGGTTCAAAGGTGGGAGGGAAAGACACATAGAAGGTTACTTCGGGCCTTTCCGCAAAGGGAGGGTAAAGATGAACCTTACGCCCAAGCAATTTGAAATCGTGAAATTTATCCTGAATTATCGAAAAGAGCAAGGCTATTCGCCCACTCTGGTCGAGATAGGCGAAAGATTAGGTGTTTCTGCGGTGACGGTGTTTGAACACATCGGGGCCTTAGAGAAGAAAGGAGCCGTTACCCGTCAGCGGGGCAGGGCCAGGGGGATAACCATAAGCCGTGCCTTAAAGGCGGAAGTCCCCACTTCTACCGACCACCCATACGGGTCTTGGGTGGCCCGCACAGTCCGCCGGCCATCGGTCGCAGGCTTTGGTTCCCTCTCCCTGCCCCTTATGGGTTATATCGCCGCCGGTAGCCCTATTGAAGCCGTGGAGGATAAAGAAGCCCTCAATCTCTCTGAAATTTTCTCCCCGCACAGGGAATGCTTTGTGCTTCGGGTAAAGGGGGATTCTATGGTGGATGAGGGCATCCACGATAACGATTTCGTTATCGTGGAAAAAAAAGACACAGCCCAAAACGGCGAGACCGTGGTGGCCCTTTTCCCCGATAATGAGGCCACCTTGAAAAAATTCTATCGGGAGAAGGACCGCATTCGCCTTGAGCCGGCCAACCCGCTACTTGAGCCCATTTATACCAAAGATGTGCGCATCCAGGGCGTGGTGATTGGCGTGCTCAGAAAATATTAAATTCGTCACCACTCCTTCGTCACTCGTCAAAACATTAGACCGCAAAGAGCGCAAAGCACGCCAAGCGACAAGAGACTATTAAAAGAATTAGGACTCTGGCCTACACGGTTTCTTGTCTCCCGAAAGCGAGCAAGAAGACACGGAAAAAAGGTAAAAGAATATTCTTTAATCGTCTCCCGCCTGCGCTCTGGAATCTGCGGTCTGAAGTCTCGGCCCCGGCAGACCCGCCTTCGGCGTGGGCAAGCATTGTGAATTGGTCATCCGTCGGTCGCCCTTTTACGGCCGTAGTCGGGCTCGTCCCTGAGCCCGACTTCACGGGGTCTCAGTTCTGGTGGCCGGGTCCCGCCAGAGGCGGGACGATTTTCGCTTCCGGGATGGACTCTATGGGTCTTTGGACCGCATTCGCTCCCGCTTCGGCTTTAGCGCCATAATTTGTGGGCGGGCCATAAATCTTCTCGGCCAGTTAAGGCGGGATTTTTATGGGTTTCGCCTGCGCACCCCATCGCTTACCCGATAAGTTGGTCAACTTTCCCTTGACTCACGCACCATTTTTGTTAAGAATTTTTTATTTCTGAAACCGGGGCTTTGCCTTTGTTTATTCGGCCCTTAACCTGTGAGGGGTTTTTCAGCAAGATGTGGGACGCGAAAGATTTTCCAGACAAACCAATAGCATTGGTTATGAACTCCTGGGTAAGTGGATTGGGGGTGGTGCGCAGTTTGGGCGTAAAAGGGGTGCCGATTCTGGCCCTTGACCCGGACCCCTGGGCCTTCGGGCTATACTCTAAATATGCCAGAAGAAGCATTTGTCCCGACCCTCTCCGGTCGGAAGAGGCTTTTGTGGATTTCCTCATAGATATTGGCAAACGCTTACCCGTGCGGGGGATTCTCTTCCCCACCGCCGACCCCTATGTGGTCGCTATAGCCAAAGCCAGGGATAGATTGGAGCGCTATTTCTGGATACCCTTTTCTCCCTGGAAAATAATAAGAGAGATTGTGGATAAGGAACTTCAGTACAAAAAGGCGGCTAAAGCCGATATTCCTATCCCTGAAACTTTTTTCCCTAAAAGTAAACTTGAGGCGGAAGAGATAGGCAAAACCATTAAATACCCGGTTATTCTAAAACCAGCGTATTCTCATCCCTTCGTGGCGAATTACGGGATTAAGGCCGTGAAGGTGAACTCCCGGCAGGAATTGACCCGAGAATACGAAAAATACACTTCGGCCGGCCATAAGATGCTCGTCCAGGAGATTGTGGGTCGCGAAGGAGATGAACTATACGAATTCTTCTCTTATACCGATAGGGCAGGCGAGCCGGTGGCCAGTTTCGTGCAGAGGAAACTGGAACAATTCCCGGCTGACTTCGGAACGGGAACGGTGTTTGAAAGCGCGGATGAGCCGGAGATAGTTGAACTGGGGCTCAAGTTGCTGAAGGCCTTTGGATATTACGGCATTTCTTTTAGCGAATTCAAGCGAGATCCGGCCGCACCGTACGGGCGGCCCGTAGGGGCCGATGGTGAGTTCAAACTTATGGAACTGAACCCTCGAACCACACACTGTAATGATCTTGCCACCGCCTGCGGAGTCAATTTTCCCCACATCGTCTATGAGCATCTTTTGGGAAAAGCAATGGAAAAGACGGATGCCTATCCCTGTGGCCGAAGGACGGGCCTCGCTTCGCTCGGAGTCAGGTGGATACACTTAGAGGAAAGATTAAGTAAGCAGAGAAAAATTCTTATTAGAGTAGGGAGAAGGGGCGCCTCCGGGAACAAAAGAATAATTTTCGCGGTATTTACTTCCAGCGACCCTGTGCCGGAACTGGTCTATATATTCCACGCAGTATATCTTCGGGCGCGAAATTTTTTAGCGGCTGTTAGGGCATTGCTGGTAAAATCTTTGTCCGGAAAGAAGTGATTGTTCCTGACCCGTATTTTAGAAATCTGGAGGAAATAAGATGAAAAAGTTTGATCCTGTAGTAATCGCTTGTGACAACGGTTCCTGGACTTTGGGGTTGGCAATTCGCAGCGCCTTGGAACTCTTTTGTCTGCGAGCCTACTTCCACTTTTGTGTGCAGAAGAGAAATGTCTTTGACTTCCTGGGAGGAGATATGCCTGAAAGTGAATATGTGGTCTTGTGTTCGCATGGCCTCGGTTCCGAAGGCGATGAACCTCCCGAGAAGATGAAGATGGGCTTTAATGTCGTGGACAAAATTGAGGGCGAATGGAAGGCAGTGGAAGTTGCGCTCACGCCCCGAAATATTACGGAACTTGTCAACCTTCCAGGCAGAAAGGTGCTCGCTCTCGGCTGCGCAAACGGCAGGGAACCGCTTGCTAAGGCCTTTCTTGAAAGCGGCTGCAAGGCCTACATCGGCGCAGTTGAACCGGTAGACCAGGATTCAGCCACCCTTTTTGCCATCAACTTTTTCTATCATCTGCTCTCTTCCGAGCGAGACCCGACCCTCAAATGTACGGAGCAGGAGGCCGTGGAGCGCGCCCGTTCCATAGATGTGGATTTTCGCGAAGGAACTCACCTCTTCCGTTATTATGAGCGGGAGTGAGGAGGCAAATATGATTATTGATATGCATACTCATCCATACGAAGTATCGGCTGAATATCTGCCGATAAGAACGCGGGAGGAAGCAAAAAAATATACCACCGGGCGGCCTACTGACCTTTGGGATGGATGGGTGGAAAAGATGATTGAACTGGGCATAGATAGAGCCGTTGTCTTTGGTGCACTCGTTGACAACGATTTTGTCGCCGAGATGGTGAGAAAGTATGCTCCCTATCTGATTGGATTTGCCTATCTTTTTCCCACTGAGGGGGACCGGGCCGTGGAGGAACTGGAGAGATGCGTTAAAGACCTGGGATTGAAAGGGGTCAAACTCATTACCTTTTATCAAGCCATTCCATTTGATTCACCATTTGTCTGGAAGGTATTGGAAAAAGCCCAGGAACTTAAGGTGCCGGTAGTCTTCGATTGCTGGGATATCCATGACGACGAGCGCCCGATTATGAACGACCCCAGAGTGAAAAGAGCGGGTGACCCAGAGGTCTACAAAGACTTGAAGTTCAATCTCCACGACCCACTCAGACTGTTTTTGGGTGATTTCCTGGACGGTCTCGAGGACCTGACCATCATTGCCGCTCATATGGGGGGTTATGCACCTCTATATGAGGAGATTCCAGAGAAACGGCTGAAGCAGTTTTATTTCGATACGGCTTGGTGGTATGACGATGCCTTTTTTGCCAAGGCGGCGGAAAGCCACAGAGAGAAGACGGAACAGATGATTGAGAAAGTCGGAGCGGATAAGATACTATTTGGCAGTGACGACTTGCAGGAACCGGCCTTGCGGTTTATGAGTTCTATACAGATGTCAGATGAAGAGCGGGCCAAGATAATGGGAGAAAACGCTGCGAGACTTCTGGGCCTGTGAGACTTTTATCCATTTATCGGTTCCACCACCCTCGCTTGCGAGCGGGCTTGCGGCTCACAAGGCCACGCTTGCGGCTCACAAGGCCACCGCTAAAATGGCTTTATAAAATCGCACTTCAGAGTAGCGAGATAATATGAAGGGTGAACTCGAAATCCTGGACCGGTTCTTCTCGGTATACCTGGATAGCAATTTGGGAGAAGTTTCCCCACGCGAAATGCGTGTCGCGGGTTCGAACCGAAGATACCGAAGAGAGACAGGCTACGGAATTGTCCACATCCTTTGGCTATTT
>LIZR01000117.1 GCA_001302825.1 Planctomycetes bacterium DG_23
ACCGTGCCACCACATAAATCAAAATAGACATTTTTATGTTTGAAGGCCACCCCGCAGGCCTCCTCATACCAGGGATTTCCCAGATGGGCGCCGACAAGATAAAGGTCGGGAAAGGCCCGGGCGATAGCATCCAGACACCCCGGCCTCATCTTGAGATGCGAGGTAACCCCTCGCTTCTGTCTTTCTCCAACTGCCAAATGTCCGGTATGAAAAAGAATAGGCATCTTATATTTTTCCGCCTTCTCATAAATGGGATAATAGATGGGGCTATCGTAGGCCTCGGGCAAATCAATCATCTTGAGGCCTTGGAAACCTTCCTCATGATACCGGTCAACTAAGCGCGGATGAGAGGCTTCCCTGCTCAAAAATCCCAGGCCGATGACCTTATCCGGATATCTGGTGAAGGCCTCCTTGACCTTTTCATTATCGCCGGAAAGGCAGGTGCGCACCAGGTCCGGATGGTCATAATGTTCCAGTTTGGCGTCCACATCATCCGAGGCGTGGATGTGAGCGTGGATATTAATAATCACTGCCGGTCTCCCTTCGCAGAAAATTTGCCATACTTGGAAAAAAAACCAATGATATCCCTTGCCGCCTTTTTGACCTCGGGAGTTAATCCCTCGCCGAATTGGGTGGAAAATGGCTGGACGGCGAGGAAAAGCAAATCGGCCAGAGTCCTTTCTTTGACTGCGGACATAAAAAGGGACGGGCTCATAGCATGGGTGGAAAAATCCGTCTCCATTATATCCTCAGGCTCCACTAAGCGTACGGTTCCGGGGGAAGCCCCGAAGTCCGCGGTATCCAGGACTACCACAACCTGAGGCTCGGATTTCACTATGGGAGAGAGGAAATTCTCCGGAGCCGTCTCACAGGAAAAAATTGCCAGTTGCTCACTGGGCTCAAGGTTTTCGGCTACAAAGGAGCCAAGACCATCATCAGTGCGCAGAGGGTTCCCGCAGGCCACCAGTGTTACTTTGCCTTTAAGCCTCTTTTTGAGGCTCTCCTGCCAATTTTCCATAGAATTCTCCCACTAAGGCAGACAAATCTCTTGAATTTATTTATCTCAGATGACATAATATTTCAAGACAAAAACATATTGAGAATGATTTTTCCCGGGAAGGAGGACAACAGGATGCACTTTGAGATACTACCAGACGGCGCTGGCGGGGTTTATACCGTAATACCTATGTCGGTGGAAATCGTGCCCGGAGAAGAAATTGTCTGCTATACCAGAAACGGACGAAGGATAAGTATTGACCCCACGAAGATTAAGCCCGATATACCTTATCGGATGATAGTGCGTCTTGAGCCAGGCGATGAGATAATCAGAATAGCCAGTGTGGCGAAATTCCTCTAACCCCAAATCTCTCTTAACCCAACCTTGCGACGACACTCGGAGCAAAGCATGCGGTTTATATCCGGGCGCTCGACTGCCTTTTCCTGACGCACTGATTCCTCCGGCAGGCCCCCTAATTCATCCTCATAGGACATAACCAAGGTGGGATTGGCGTAGCGTTTGGACCCTAATTTTCTGGCGATCCATTTCAGATGGTCTTTTGTGGTAATCACCTCGCCACATATCTCACACAGGGCCAGTTCCTTTTCCACCGTCTCCACACACTCGCTTCTGTCAAAAGTAGCCAGGTCATATTGGGGGGAAAGTTTTATACCTTTTTCCGTGGTGCAGTGGAATTCACATTGACCACAGAAGATGCAATTGTCGGTGTGCAGTATGAAGCGGCGCATAGGAGGATTTACCGAGAGGTCATCTATAAACTCAATAGCCCGGGCCGGACACACCTCAGCGCAGGCGCCGCAGCCTATGCAGTCTTCTTCGTGATATTCCGGTTTTCCTCGAAAGCCCTCATAAGGCTCTATAGGTTTGGCCGGAAAGGACTTAATAGTATATGGCCCTTTGAAAATGGCCTTAATGGCCTCCCGCAGTTCTCTAAGTTTGGGTTTCCGCATTATTTGTCCTTTTTTTGACTCTCTCTTTCTTCCAAAAATTTATCCATTACACTTCCTTCCCAGAGCCGCACGCCAAAGAAATGCGCACCACGGGCCACGGCATGTGCAGCCACAGGTGAGGTGAAGAGAATAAAGACCGCGCAGACTAAGGCTTTAATTCCGAGGGCCCCAATTCCCGCGTGGATAAGGACGCCAATGAGAATCATACAGGTGCCCAGGGTTACACATTTGGTTGAGGCCTGCACCCGGTTATAAATATCCGGCAGCCGCACCAGACCAATGCAGCCGAAAAGGTCAAACAGAAGCCCGATAAATATTATCACTGTGGCTACGAGGTCACTCATCAAAACTTCTTCCTTCCAGATATTTAGCCAAGGCCATGGTGCCGATGAAGGAAAGCAGCGCCCAGGCGATGGCGATATTCATATAAAAATCCTTGCCTCGATAGAGGCCATAAATGCCGCAGAAGCCCACCACAAGTGTGCCCAGTATGTCTATGGCCACGGTTCTATCAGGCGCAGTGGGCCCGGCCCCTATGCGATAAAGACAAAGAAAGGTGCAAAGAAGCAGTATACCTAAGGCCAAGACGAGAAAGGTCATTCAAAAATCTCCTTAAGCATTCGCTCAAAGCGGCCTACTATAAGCCGCGTATGCTCTTCCACATCCTCGGTGGGGATATAAATCCAGTGAACAAAGAAATCCTGCCCGATAATATCTACCGTGAGAGTCCCGGGGGTAAGAGTTATGGAGTTGGCCAAAAATGTCTTGGCCATATCGGTCTGTAAGTTCGTAGTCACCCGTACTATTCCCGGCCTGATGGGCATTTCCGGATGAAGCACACGATAGGCCACATCTAAATTCGCCCTCACGCACCAATAAATAAAATAGGGAATATAAACAAGCGCCCAGAGATAGCGTTTAGGCTGGAGGAGTTTCTCCGCCCTTTGAGGATAAATATGGCCGAGAAGCGCCGCCACTATGGCAGAACATATGAGGCCCGCGAAAACTTGCTCCTGCCAGTCTTCTTTCCCGGGCCAGGTTAGAAGCAGCCATATAATGAAGGTTATCACGAAAGCAGGAAGCCGCTTTTTCACTCCCCTACCCTCCTGCCAGCACCAATTGCACATATTCCAAACCGCTCAGGATGGCCCTCTCGGCCTCCTGGAAAATAGACTCCCGCAAAAGCGGCACAAAAAGTCCTAAAGCCACACAAAGCACGGCCAAAATAATCAAAGACAGTTGCATCAAAACCGGTACTTCTTTCACCCCCTCAAGTGCCTCAGGAACATCTCCGTCCAGTATGTAGCGCTGGACTTTTATATAGTAAAGCAGAGTTACGAAACTAATAATCGTAGTAACTGCGGCGCTGATATAATAACGAGCCAGAACTGCCGCCAGGATGATAATGAGTTTACTGAAGAAGCCATTGAATGGCGGTATGCCGGCGATGGAAAAAACCCCCACCCGGCAAGCGCCGGCAGTAATGGGCATCTGGTGGCGCAGTCCGCCCATCTCCCTCATATTACGCGTGCCCGTGGCATATTCCACTGCCCCGGAAGATAGGAACAAAAGCCCCTTAAAAACAGCGTGATTCAGGAGATGGTAAAGGCTACCAAAAAGCGCCAGGCCCGCAACCGCCTTTGGTATTTCCGGCCGGAAGAGCACCCCGGCGGCAATACCCAGTCCCAGAAGTATATACCCTATCTGGCTTATGCTGGAGTAGGCCAAAAGCCGCTTGAAATCCCACTGCCCAATGGCCAAAAGCCCCCCGATGGTCATAGAGGCGATGCCTCCGATAAGTAGCGCATTGGCCACCAGTTCGGTCACGCCCACCACATTAAAGAGCACCCGGATAAGGGCATAAACACCCAAGGCCTTAATCAATACGCCCGAGAGCATCGCGGATATGGGCGCAGGTGCTGAAGGATGGGCATCAGGGAGCCAGGCATGAAATGGCACCATAGCCCCTTTAAGGCCAAAACCCATAAAGAAGAAACAGATTGCCAGCAGCACGGCCTTATTCTGACCGGGCACTCCCAGGGTCTGGGCAATCTGGGCCATATTAAGCGTGCCCGTGGCATTATAAAGAATACCTATGCCGAAGAGGATAAATGTAGAAGCAAGTCCCCCGAGGATAAGATATTTGAAGGAGGCTTCAAGTTCCTCACTTTCCACTCCAAAGGCTACCAGGGCATAGGAGGCGATAGCAGCAATTTCCAGAAAGACATAAATATTAAACATATCGCCGGACAGCACCACGCCGTTCATTCCCGCCACCATCAACAGAAAAAGCGAATAGTATAAGGGCTTGGAGGTGAAGCGTTTCATATATTCGATAGAGAAAAGAGTGGCACAAAAGGCAACAAGATTTATGGTAAAAAGCATAAGAGCAGAAAGCCCATCCAGCACCAAATTTATGCCGATAATGCTTTCCGGTGACCATTTGCCCATCCAGTAAACCGCCCCTGGTGAAGCCATAGCCTGAAGGGCAAAAATAAATAAAAATATCGTTACCGCCACCGCCACCAGGTCAGCCAGCCAGCGGACCTTTTTGAGTCGCTCGAAAAGGGGCAGCATAAATGCCGCACCCAAAGGAACTGCTACGAATAAGGGCAATACTCTCACCATCGTTTCACCACTATCTTACCCCTGAAGTCGCCTTATCTCCGAGATATCAAAGGTTCCGTATTTCTCATATAATCTAATAGCCAGCGCCACCATCAAAGCCACCGTTCCCAAACCGATAACGATAGCAGTGAGTATAAGCGCCTGAGGCACCGGGTCCACAGACTTATCCACAAAAGTGGCGGTATTCATATCAGCGGTCATTATGGGAGCAATCCCGCCGTCGCGATAACCCTGGAGTATAAGGAAACAGTTGACTGCATATTCAGTTATAATTACCCCCACGATTATCTTAATGATGTTTCTCTTAACCACGATGCCATAAACCCCAATCATAAGAAGCACCATAGTAAGAAGGTAAGGAAGCATCTCTTTGGGCATCTATTCCTCCTCCATCTCTTCCGGACTTCTTGCCATACGGAAAAGAACCAGGGCGATGAATACGCCGAAAAGACAGGCCGCCACTTTTATGCCAATGGCAATATTGGCCAAAGGAATAATCCCGGCCGAAACCAGATGAAAAGGCTCACCTTTGGCTATTACATTATAGAAGAAAGTCCCGCCTATATATCCTAAAAGGGCAATGGCGAGAAAGGCAAAGGCCGCCAGGCAGTCCCAGATCGAAGTTCCCCGCTGACTGAGTATCTCCAGCGCAAAATCCTTGCCAAAAGCCAAAAAGAGAAGCACAAACCCGCAGGCCAAAATCACCCCGCCTGCGAAACCCCCGCCCGGAGTTAGGTGGCCATAAAGGACTATATAAATTCCGTAAGTGGCAATAAATGCAGCCACCATCCGGGTGATGGTTTTAACTATGAGCGTCATCCCTGAACGCTGATTCACGGCGTTTTCTCCCTATGCTCCTTAATATCACATAAGCACCAATAATAGATGTAAATATCACTGTGGCCTCGCCCAGGGTGTCATAGGCCCGAAAATCCAGGAGTACGGCCATCACATAATTGGCCGCACCAGTCGCCTCGAGACCTTGAGCCAGATAGTCCTTCGCCACGGTCATCAAAGGTGAGCCAAAAGGCCTCATCCACTGGAATACATAATAAGAAAAACCCAAAAATAGCCCGGCAAATACTAACGCCGAGGCCAGAGCGAAGACATCCCGCGGCTGCCCGTAAGTGGTATCGTCCCTGGTCACCGTGGCCCTGATTAAAATTACCAGGACCAATACTTCCACAACTACCTGGACAATAGCGATATCCGGCGCGTTCAAGATAAGATAGATAATGGAAAGCCCATAGCCAACGGCACCGATAGCAATGACTGTAGAAAGCAAATCCCGGGCTTCAAGGGCCACGATAGAACCCAAGATCATAAAAAACAACAGGATGTAAAGCACAGGAACAGTCAGAACTTCCATTTGCCTCTCCTAAAACCTCACAAGATAAAGGATTATCAAGGCCAAACCAATCACCACCCACCCCACATATATGGGCAGTATCCCCTTATGCAGCCGCCGGAGAAACTGCACCAGGGTATTCCCATATCTTGCGCTCAGATAATATAAATCGTAAGCCCCGCCTTCCCCATCACTATATAATACACGGAACAAGGGCAATTCGCGAATAGTGTTATAAAATCCAGTTCCACTAAGGTGAGTAGTATCCGGGGATAAGGTCTCGCCTCCGATGAACATCCTTTCTTCTCTAACCTGGGTCGCCCGCCCCACAAGATAGATTATTCCACCTAAAATAATACCTGAGAGGATGAAGAGCGTCGCCGCAGTGGGGCTCCAGATGCCCTTTGCAAAGGCCAACTCCCCGGGCGCTCCAGCTATCTCTAAAGAGCCCGCCCCGGCCTCGGCCACCGCAGGCACCAGGAAATATTTCAGCGGCAGTTGCGCAAATACCCCAAAGAGCACACAAAGAAGCGCCAGGACAATCAAAGGTATGGTCATCAACGGCGAGACTTCGCGCAAACGCCTTCTGGAGAGTGCCTCCGGCATCTGTCCCAGGAAAACCGAATGGATGGCCTTGAAGAAGGAGGCCAGCGTAAGGGCACTACCCAGAATTGCTGCAGTAAAAAACAGACCTCTAAGTCGAGAGCCCGTTTCAATTACTCCCTGGTAAACCATCCATTTGGAGACAAATCCGTTAAATGGCGGCACACCGGAAATGGATAGAGCAGCAATGAAAAAGCAGATAAAACTCACCGGCATAAAGCGCGCTAAACCGCCTAAGTCATCAAGTTCCGTGGTCCTGGCACGATGCTCCACCGCCCCTCCGCCCAGGAAGAGGCCGCACTTGTAAATTGCATTGTTCAGCATATGGAAAAGACCGCCGACTATGCCTACCAGCGAGCCTGTCCCTATGCCCAGAACCATATAGCCCACCTGGCTCACCGCGTGAAAAG
>LIZR01000017.1 GCA_001302825.1 Planctomycetes bacterium DG_23
TTCAGCCGGCACCATCAGCTCGGGGCCTTGCTCGTCTGCCGAGGCCAAAGGCCACACACTCAAAACCAGGATAAGCAAAACACGAGTCAATTTCAGCATAGTTTTCCTCTTAAGAAACGAAAGCACAGTCGCCAAAGGCAACCAGCGAAAAGTTCCTCACTCGAAACTCGTCACTCGTCATTCGAATAACCGTTGGAGTTCCGTCTTTCCGGGATTTCTGTATTCTTATTCCGTGTTTCAGTGGCATTCCGCCCTTCGCCCCGAAGGCCTCAGTGTCCTGAAGGGTGTTTCCGTGATTGATATATTATAGATTCTCTATTTCCTGCGACATCTTCTCATAAGACGCAAGAAAGGCCTCTCGCTCTTTGAAGCCTAAAGTCATTTCGTGTCCCTCTTCCACCGTTCGCTTCCCCTTCTTGGAAAGAGAAACCAGCACCACCCGGCGGTCCTCGGGGCTGCGCTGTCTCTTAACCAGACCGGCCTTAAAGAGCCTATCCACGATGGAAGTGGCTGCGCCCATAGTTATGCCCAATTCGCGGGCCAGTTGGCTCATTTTGCATTTTTCCCGGTAGAAAAGGACGAAGAGAACGGTATATTGAGGCACGGTGAGGTCAAATTTGGACATTGCTTTGCCGATGATGCGCACAAATCCGACACGAAGCCTTCTCATCGCCATTTGAAAGCGCCTTAATTCCTCTTGCGCAATGGCCATATTTCCCTCCTGGCAGGAACTAATTTGGACTTAAAATAGTTTTCGCATATAATTATATTGTCTGAAAAACATTTGTCAAGAAAAATTTTAGATATTTTAAGTATTTTTTGGGGCGAGAATGATAAGTGCCCGTCAAAAGGCCTTGACAAGGCAAAAAAAATATGAAAATAATGCATAGAAAAAGATTAGCCACTGAAGCGGCGGAAGCACTTTGGAATAGCCTTTCGTCCTCGCTGAATCGCTGTATGGCTGCTTAAAACTTGCGGAGATAATGCTATGATTGATGCTGAAGAGGCCTTAGGAATCGTACTTCAGAAGACCAAAAGGTTGGCTTCGCGTCCCGTACGGGTGCTTGATTCTTGTGGGCTAATTTTGGCCGAAAAGGTGAAAGCCGACACTGACAACCCGCCCTTCAATTCCTCGGCTATGGACGGCTTTGCTATCGTTGCCTCCGATACTGCAAAAGTTCCCGTGCTCTTGGAGGTGATTGAGGAAATACCGGCGGGAAAATGGCCCGGGAAGAAGATTTCTCCTGGCCAAGCCGCTAAGATTATGACCGGGGCGCCGGTGCCCCCGGGCGCGGACACGGTGATTATGGTGGAGGATACTGAGCCCGTCGCAGGTGGCAGGGTGCGCATCCTGAGAAAAATAGCCTCAGGGCAAAATATCCGCTATCAGGGAGAGAACATCAAAAAGGGCGAAGTGCTCCTCCAGCCGCAGACCCTATTGGGCCCGGCGGAAGTAGGGCTTCTGGCCTCGGCAGGGAAGGCCCAAGTCAAGGTTACGCCTCGGGCCGAGGTGGCCATACTCGCCACCGGAGATGAAGTCGTGGAACCGGATAGAAAACCAAGGCCCTGGCAGATAAGAAACAGCAATAGTTATACCCTTTCGGCCCAGGTGAGAGGATGCGGGGCCAATCATCAATATCTGGGCATTGTGCCTGATGATAAACAAAAAATCAGGAAGGCTATTCGGCGAGGCTTGAAAAGCGACTGCCTCATCATAACCGGCGGGGTGAGCGTGGGCGAATACGACCTGGTAGGGGATATTCTGCAAAAAATTGGCGTAAGAATCCATTTCCACACCGTGAATATAAAGCCGGGAAAGCCCACTGTTTTCGGCACCTTTAGAGGAAAAGTAGTCTTCGGACTACCGGGAAATCCGGTGAGCTCATTAGTGACCTTTGAACTTTTTGTGCGCCCGGCACTGGCCAAGATGATGGGCAAGGATGAAATGGCCCACATGCACTGGGGCTGGGCCTATTTAGCCCAGAGGTTCGCGCTCAAGCGAAAGCGCCGCCAGTTCATCCCGGCCACCGCAAGCCTGCGCAAGGGCAGACTCTGGGTTCGGCCGGTGAAGTATCGTGGTTCGGCAGACCTGGTGGCTTTGAGAGATGCTGAATATTTCATAGAAATCCCTCCTGAGGCCCCTGCCCTATCCAAGGGTGAAAGAGTAAGGATATTTCGTCTGCCAGGAAGGCCTTCAACCTCGGCACTTGAAGCCCAAGGGTGATGAAGGCCAAGCATCCCGGCCACGGAAAGCAGGTTATGAAGAAGAAAAAGGCCGTCCTCTCCAAAAAACAGCCATCAAAAAGAAAGAAAAAGGCCATCTTTTCCGGGCCATCCGGCGTCGCCGGACCGTCCGAAGCAGGAAAGTCTGGGCGGGGCAAAGAATACGGCTGGGCCATCGCCTTTATCACCCCTGCTCTTCTTATCTTATGCTTTCCGGCTGCCAATTTGGATATTCTGGTCTGGGTGGCGCTGGTGCCCTGGCTTCTGGCCCTGGGTAAAGTCAAAATAAAAGGGGCGCTGGGGCTTTCTTATGCAGTAGGATTTCTTTTTTATGGAATAGCCTGCGTCTGGCTTCGCTATGTTACGCCTTTGGGTTGGTTTCTTTTGAGTTTTTATCTGGCCTTTTTCTTCGCGGCCGCCGGAGTGGGGGCCTGGCTACTTAAAAGACATACTCCCCGGGCCTGGGTGTTTATTTTCCCGCTTCTCTGGGTGGCACTGGAATATTTGCGGGCCTGGCTTCTTACTGGGTTTCCCTGGTATTTCCTGGGCCATACTCAATACAAAAGGCTTGCCCTCATTCAGATAGCCGATATCTTCGGGGTGTATGGCGTATCTTTTTTGGCAGCCCTCGCCAATTCATCAATTGCAGGGGCTTTTGTCCATTATCATAAGCGAGAAATAAGCCCTCGGCCGGAAAGAACAAAGGTGCGGCCCTCTATTATGGCAGTTGCGTTGACTCTCATTCTTATTTTGCTCTCCCTTATCTACGGCAAATGGCGCCTGGGCCAAATGCGTCTTGAACCCGGGCCGAAGATAGGCATCGTCCAGGGCAATATCCCCCAGCGCCTCAAAGAGGTGGCCATAGCCGGAGATGAACTCACCGCCGGGGATATGTTCAAAACGCACCTGCTACTGACCTTTGAACTCCAGGAACAGGACCTGGACCTCATCCTCTGGCCGGAGACTATGGTGCCGGGCAGGCTCAATGAAGATGCCGAGAGGCAGAAATTTCTGGGAGAGGTGGCCCAAATCCTTGATGCGGCGCTTCTCGTCGGTGCGGTAACCAGCGTGGAAAAGGAGGGGGAAATTTACGGCCACAATAGCGCGTATCATTTTTCAAAACAGGGCGAGATTATAAGGCGTTATGACAAACTTCACTTGGTGCCTTTTGGCGAATTCGTGCCGCTGAGGCGTTATTTTCCCTGGCTGGGCCGGCTCGTCCCCTACCCTACCAACTTCCGGCCCGGAAGCGAGGCTACTATCTTTGAGGCAGAGGAAAGCCGCTTTGCCGTGGCCATTTGTTTTGAGGACACCTTCCCTTATCTTGTGCGCAAGTTCCGGCGAGCCGGCGCGCACTTTTTGGTCAATCTCACCAACGATGGCTGGTTTAGGGATTCTGCCGAACTTGACCAACATATGGCCTTTGCGGTATTTCGCACGGTAGAGAATAGACTGGGACTGGTGCGGGCGGCAAATACCGGGATTTCTTGCTTCGTCCTTCCTTCCGGAGAAATTTTTAAGGTGCTTAAGGATGCTAAAGGAAAGCGGAGGGAGGTAGCAGGCACCCTTTCGGGCCAAATATTCACCGACTCAAGAAAGACCTTCTATTCGGCCTATGGAGATGTCTTTGCTACATCTTGCTCTGCCATCTTAATAATCTCCGGTCTCGGTGCTTTTGTGCATCGTTTGCGAAATAAACGCCTGGAGAGGCAAAAGAGCCAATGACCCCAGTCCCAAAGATTTCTTATGCTTTGGGATAAAAAAACAACTTTTTTCTTGACTTAGTATAGGGGGAACATATAATTTTCTTTGAAAGTGTAGACACTTTAGAGTAACGGTCCAATCGGAAGGGGGAAAGTATGAGCACTCTGGGCAAGTTCTTTGCAGTCTTGGTCTTAATATTCGCTATTGCCGTGGCCGTGGCTAATATGGTGCTTTTTGCCCAACGCCAGGACTGGAAGGGCAAGTATGACGAGGCTCTGGACGCCAAGGGTAGGGCCGAACAAAACCTCAAGGTGGAGACGGAAAGATATAACACAAACCTCGATGCTCAGAGCAAAGAAATAGAGCGGCTAAATGTGCAACTGGATAACGCTCGCGGTATGCTGGCTGCATTACAGACAGCAAAAGCCCGGGCGGAAGAGGATAGCAAGCAGATTCATATTCAGTTTGAGGATCTGAGGGCCAGTTACGACAAGATGGCCCGAAACCTTGAAACCCTCATTGAGCGTAATGAAACACTCGCCGCCGAACTCAGAACGGCCGAAACCCAGGCTGCTTCTGATAGGCGCGCCCGCGAGGCCGCTGAGGATAAGGCCTTGCAAATGACCCGGGAGGTGGAGAGACTTGCCGGCGAACTCAAACGGGCTAATGAACGCTTAGCCAAAGCGGAACTTGAAATTGAAAAACTGCGGGGAGAACTGGCCAAGTTGATGCAACTGCTGGAAGGTGCGGGTGAAAAATTAGAACTTCCCGCAGCGCCGGCTGTTCCTCTTATCGAAGGGAAAGTGCAAGAGATAGGAGACTTGCCCACCAGTCTGGTCATTTTGAATGTGGGCGAAGACGATGGGGTCTATGTGGGTTTGCGTTTTATAGTTTACCGGGGAGCAAAATATGTGGGGGATGCGGTGGTAGAACAGGTCTTCCAGGATTACTGTGCCGCCCGTCCCATTCGCGGCACTCTGGTGGAAAATGTAAAGCCGGGCGATGATGTCAGCACCAAATTGGGGTTAGAGGTTCCCCTCGCTGAGGCAGGCTCGTAATCGGACAAAAGTGAGAGACTATGTCACAAGAAGAGACAGAAACTTCTGAAGGAGTGGTTCCCCGTTTCCGGTCAATCCGTAAGCCTATGCCGGGCATCATAGATGTCCTGCTGGGAATTGCGGCCGGGTTTCTCCTCCTGTCTTTAATCTTCACCCAGTGGGAACTCCTGTCCTTCTACGGCCGCATCTTATTCTTCAAAACGGGTGGTTAGGAGAAACTTCGGCCTCGGATTGCATCATACTACTGGAGGGTGGTTTCCCTCTTGCAGTATTTTTGCCAGTGGGCTTCAGCCTTGTGTAGGCCCTACTTCTCCAGAATATTCATGGTGGGGGCCAGAGGATGATTCGTGACGCCATATGCGGCCTCTTTTCCTATGATATGGGTATCGACCTGGGTACGGCCACTACCTTGGTCTGGGTGCGTGGTCGGGGGATTGTGCTTGCTGAGCCCTCGGTAGTGGCAGTGCAGCGGGGCACAAACCGTGTCCTCCTGGACGGCCAGGCCGTGGGCAATATGGCCAAAGAGATGCTGGGAAAGACCCCGGGCAGCATTCAGGCCATCCGTCCCCTGAAAGACGGCGTCATCGCTGATTTTGACATCACCCGCGATATGATTGCCTATTTTATCCACAGAGTTCACGGCAGAAACTGGGGCATAAGGCCTCGAGTGGTCATCGCCATTCCTATGGGTATTACCACCGTGGAAAAGCGGGCAGTATTGGATTCAGCCAAACGCGCCGGCGCCAGAAGCGTGTATCTGGCCAGCGAGGCAAAGGCCGCAGGCATTGGCGTGGGGCTACCTATCCAGGAACCTGTGGGCTCTATGATTGTGGATGTGGGCGGCGGCACCACCGAGGTTGCCGTGCTTTCCCTGGCCGATGTGGTCACCTCTCAATCCAGCCGTATCGCTGGCGATGAAATGGACGAGGCTATTACTCAACATATGAAACGCACCTATAACCTGCTCATCGGCGTGCAGACGGCAGAGCGAATTAAGATACAAATTGGCTCTGCCTATCCTTTGGAAGAAGAACTCACTATGGAGGTTAAGGGCCGCGACCTCATTGCTGGTCTGCCGCGGAAGGTGTCGGTAAGTTCGGAGGAGATAAGAGAGGCCTTAAAGGAACCGGTGAACTCCATCGTAGATGTAGTGAAAATGACTCTGGAGCGAACGGCGCCGGAACTTTCAGCTGATTTGGTCGACCGGGGGATGGTGCTGGCTGGCGGCGGAGTGCTTTTGCGAGGTCTGGATAAGGTCCTGGCGGAGGAAACTGGCCTTCCGGTTCATATGCCTGATGACCCGGTGACCGCGGTAGTTCGAGGTACAGGGATACTATTAGAGGAGTTAGACCTCTGGAAAGACGCCTTAGAAAGTGATGAGGCTGAATTTTAGGTTGAGGCGCACCTGGGTCCGCCTCCTAATCGTATTTTCTATCCTTTCCATCGTGCTTTTCTTACTTCCTGGTAAAGTCACTTCCTTTTGCCGCACCTGGGTGCTTTCTTTCACCAGTCCGCTACAGGGAATGCTTTACTACGGGGCTTCCGGGGTGGCATCTCTCGGCCGTTTCGCCCTCCATCCCTTCGGCCAGGAATTGGAAAATCAGCGCCTGAGAGAAAGAATAGCCCGATTGGAGTTGGAACTGGCCCGGCAAGAGGCACTTCTGGCAGAAAAAGAAAGAGTCGTCCAGCAGCTCTCGGCTTTTCGCCGGGCAAGTCCCGAAAAAACTCCCATCATAGTTGCTCGCAGTATAGGCTTTGACCCTGCCCAGTGGCGAAAATCCAGGGTTATAGATGTGGGCTCTGCCGAAGGGGTCAGTCCCGGGGATTTGGTACTTGCCGGGCCGGCCGTGGTGGGTAGGGTTAAGGCGGTTGGCAAATGGGCCAGCCAGGTGCAACTCATAACCGACCCCGGCTTCCGGCACTGGGCCAGACTCGCCCGCACTCAACACGAAGGCCTCATCGAAGGCCGCTCCACCGGTAAGCTCCTTATGAAATATCTCCCTGAAGACAGTGATGTAGAAGAAGGAGATCTGGTATTGGCTGCAGGGCTGGGGGAGGAATATCCACCCGGGCTCATTATTGGATTTGTTTCCGAACTCCCACAGCCCAAGGGCGCACTTTTCAGGGAGGTTTGGGTCACACCCGCCGCTGATTTGGGCCGATTGAGTAACCTTTTAGTCATCTTGGGCAAAAGGTCTTAAGTATAGAGAGGCGCCTTGATATGCGCTGGATAACTATTTGTTTCTTTATTGTGCTTCTGGGCGTCATTCAAAACTCATTTTTGAGGGTAATATCGGTTGAAGGCATACGCCCGGATTTGCTTTTGCTCTTTGCCTTATACCTGGGGCTTTACGGCAGAAGGGAAGATGCATTAGTGGGCTCGTGGCTTGCCGGACTGTGCAAGGACTTTCTTACGATGGGGCACATAGGGGTCTACGCCCTGCTCTTTCTCCTTTTCGCTGTCTTCTTGTCCAGGATCCGAGAGGCGCTTTTCAGGGAGCACCCTTTAACCCAGATGATACTTGTATTTCTTTCGGTTTTATTCTTGAATAGCATCTTTCTTATACCTTTGAGCATTTATTTTCGCTTGAAAAGTTTTCCCGTGCTTTTAGTGCAAGCCGCCTCCATTGCGTTTTACAGCGCGCTTTTGGCGCCTGTTTGCTTTTATTCTTTTGCCAGGTTGCGAAGTGTTTTAGGGATTAGGTCACAAAGAAGTGTATAGAATTCGCGTAAGAATAATCCTGGCCCTCTTTGCTATCTCACTTGCTGTTGTTGCGGCCAAAGCGACATATATGCAAATAGTCCTGGGCGCTCATTATCGCGCCCTGGCCCATATGCGCCGTCTGCGCACCGTCCCTATAGACACTCTGCGCGGCACCATTTACGACCGAAACGGTATCCCACTTGCCCACGAAGAACCCGTTTTCCAGGTTAAGGTTATCCTAAAAGAAGTAGAAAAATTGGATGAGGCGGCCCGCAAAACCTGGTGCAGAAACCTCGCCAAAATCTCTAATATCACACCTGCCCGCGCGGAAGAACTGCTCCAACAAGCCAAAGCAAAGATTGAAGAAGAGGCGCTCTCTTCTCCTAAAGAGAAAGAGGCCAAATTTATTCGCTGGTTCAGACGCAAAACCCCTCAAGTCCTGATTGAAAAAGTCAATCTAAAAACTGCCGCCTTGATTGAAATAAACCAGGATAGCCTTCCCGGAGTAGTCACTTCCCTCAAGGCCCGGCGCATCTATCCCCAGGGCCCTGCCGCCGCCCATATAATAGGTTATCTACAGGCCATTAATCCGGAAGAGTTCAAACAATATAAAGACAGCTTCGCCGGCTCCGAGCACAAGAGATTCTTTCCTCAGGACCTCATTGGCAGGCAAGGTCTGGAACGCTATTATGAAGCACGACTTCGCGGCAGCCGCGGACTTAAGGCCGAAATTGTGGACGCCCAATTCCACATCCACGAAGAATATGCCGAGCGCCCGCCTGAGCCTGGCCAGGACCTCGACCTTACTCTGGATATACATATGCAGCGTGCTGCCGAAGCCGAACTGGACGACCTTTTTGAGGAAAAGGGCCTGCCCGGTTCGGTTGTGCTGCTTGACCCCAAAACCGGCGCAATTCTTGCTATGGCCACCTCCCCCCGCTACAACCCCAACTCCTTTTTTCGGGACTGGCCGCAACTTTCTCAAGACCAGCACCATCCCCTTCTCAACCGCGCCACCCAGGCGACATACCCCCTGGGCTCGGTCTTTAAGGTCGTAACCCTCATAGCCGGTATGGAATCCGGAATTTTGCGGCCTGAGACCTCATTTTCTTGCCAGGGAACCTATCATTTAGGCGACCGGGATTTTCACTGCATCGTGTCCCAGGGCCACGGCCACACCGACCTGCATATGGGGTTGGTCAAATCCTGCAATATATATTTCTTCAACGCAGGAAAACTCACCGGCCATCGGGAAATCCTGCGCTGGGCCCGGGCCTTCGGCCTGGGAAGTTCTACCGGCATTGACCTTCCCTCCGAGAGTTCCGGCCTTCTGCCTGATACGGCCTGGATGTGGAAAAATCAGGGTCGCGGCTGGTATTTGGGAGACACCTTCAATCTCTCCATCGGCCAGGGCGCGCTTCTGGTTACCCCTTTACAGGCGGCACGGATGATGGCCGCAATTGCCGATGAGGGACGCCTGAGACAGCCCCATTTACTCGCCTCAGAGGACTCGGAGGGTAGTTTCCAGGATTTGGGGATTTCGCCCAGGACACTCGACTTTTTGAAAAAGGCCCTTGATGATGTGGTCAATTCTCCCTCCGGCACCGGTTATCGGCATATCCGTTCAGATGTGGTGGCCATAGCCGGAAAAACCGGCACGGCTGAGGTCGCCAAGGACATCGAGCCACACGCCTGGTTCGTAGGCTATGCCCCGGCCGATGACCCCGAGGTGGCCATTGCGGTAATTGTTGAACACGGCGGCCTGGGAGGAGCAGTAGCCGGACCCGTGGCCAAAAGTATATTGGAAGAAATTTTTAAACCCAAAGGATAAAAATGCAGGAAAGCACCTTCTGGAAAAGGATATTTTTGCCCCGCCGCCTCAAAGCGGACCCGATGAACAGGAAGACTTTATGGCGGTTTGACTTTCTTCTTTTTCTGCCGGTTTTGGCCTTAGTGCTCATCGGGATTATCTTCATCCACAGCGCATCTTATCGCTCGGCAGAAATTTATCAGGGCTATTACACTGATTACAGCAAGCGTCAGGTGGTCTGGCTGGGGATAGCATTCTTGGCCTTCTGGGCGGCGCTTTTGCCCGGCTACAATCTCTTCTCCCGATATGCCTACACCATATATGCGCTGGGCTTATTGGGTCTGGTTACGGTGCTTATCATCGGCCGGGAAATAGGCGGGGCCAAACGGTGGCTGGCCTTTGGGCCTCTGCGCATGCAGCCTTCGGAATTTATGAAATTGGCCTTTCTTTTGGCCCTGGCCAAATATCTCATCTACAAGGATGTCCTGAATAAATGGTGGGGGCTGGCTGTGCCCCTTGCCCTGGCCGCAGTGCCTATGGCCTTAGTGCTGCGCCAGCCGGATTTGGGAACGGCCCTTTTATTCCTGCCCATACTTTTCGTGGTGGTATATGTGGCCGGAGCCAAACTGAAACATCTTTTGGCTCTCGTAGCCGCGGGGGTGGCCTCACTTCCCCTTTTTTGGTTCTTCGTCTTTGAAGAATATATGCGCAGAAGACTTATCTATTTCATCTCCCCCGGGCTTGACCCGAGAGGCGGCGGCTATCAACTTATCCAGTCCAAGATTGCCGTGGGTTCTGGGGGGCTTTTAGGCAAGGGCCTGGGCCAGGGGACGCAGAATATGCTCAACTTCCTGCTGCAGCGCCATACCGATTTCATCTTCTCCGTCATCGCCGAGGAATGGGGAACCCTCGGCGTCATCCTCATATTTTCGCTTTTCTTTTTCATCATCCTTTTCGGCCTGGAAATAGCGCTGCGCACCCGCGAGCCTTTCGGCCGTTTGCTCGCCACCGGCGTGGTCACCCTCATCACTACCCAGGTGGTCATCAATACCGGTATGGCGGTGGGCCTCGTGCCCATCACCGGGCTGACGCTACCCTTTGTGAGTTACGGTGGCTCGTCTCTGGTGACCTCATTCATCGCCCTGGGCCTGCTCCTTAATGTAGGCCTCAGACACTTCCCGGTAGTGGCTCCGGAAGATTTCCAGGGCTGATGCCTCTCTGCGGAGAAACACGCAGGACGCCAGACGCTTGATGCCATTTTCCTCGTGTGGAATGCTTCCCGTTAAGCCTTCTTGCATTTTCCTAAAATGTTGATATACTTAACCGCAGGTTCGTAACTCGTCACTCGAGACTTGCCATTCGGGTGACGGTGGACGGCAGACAGCCTTAACTGGAGGTAAATAATGGCTGGACTTCTGGGGTCCAGGCGGGCCAAGGTAATTTGCTTCATCATTTTAGGGGTGGGGCTACTTATCCTGGCCTATTTTATAAGAAAAGTCCTTAATCCCCTTTTTATCGCTGCTCTTCTGGCTTACATCATGAACCCGGCGGTGAATTTCTTCGACCGGCTCATTGCCCGAGGGTGGATGAGAAAACACCAGCGCGCGGCCCGCTCTTTAGCCGTATTTATCATTTTTATCCTCCTCTTTGCCGCCGTGGGCGCGGTTATGGCCGTGGCTATACCCGTAACCTATACCCAGACCGCCGGGCTCATTCGCGCCCTGGCCGGAGATGCCCAGGACGAAGATGGCATCCTCATCCGCGACCTCAACGAAAACGGGCGCTACGACCCGGGTTATTTGGAACGGGGCTGGGCCTGGACGATGAAGCGCTCCGGCCACTTCCAAACCTGGATAAGACAGTCTCCCGAACGACAGAAAATGTATGATGATGCTGTGAAACGAATTAAAGCCGACCTGGCCAAAAGCGCCGGCACCATCGCCCAACGTGCCGCAAACTTTTTTTCCGGCCTCGTCACCGGCATATCCGGACTAATCCGGGGTATAGTGAGCCTGGTTATAATCCTCTTTTTGGTGATAATTTATTCGTTTTATTTAATGCATGAGGCCCCCAGGATAAAGGCGTATATAGAAGAGAACCTGCCCGGGCTTTACCGGGAGCGCATTCTGGATATAGCCCATAAGATTCATCTGGCCATAGCCAGTTTCTTTCGGGGCAGGCTCGTCGTCTGTCTCATTATGGCCATAATTTGTTCCACAGGACTATTTATTTTCGGGGTGCGATTTGCCCTGGTGCTGGGAACTCTGGCGGCTGTTGCTAATCTCATTCCCTATATGCTTTTTGCGATGACCATACCCACCTGCCTTTTTGTTTATGCGGATTATGGAGAGATATGGCGGGTGGCGGGTGTGCTGGGCGTATTCATCGTGACCAATGTGGTAGGAGATGTGATAATTGCGCCGCGGATTCTGGCCAAGGGGGTGGGACTGCATCCGGTTATCATTATCCTGGTGCTTTTCATAGGCGGGGCACTATTCGGCCTATTCGGAGTGCTCCTGGCCGTGCCCGTGGCCAGCATCGTAAAGATACTGGTGGAGGAATTCCTGATGCCGGAGATTAGGGCCCTGGCCGAGGAAAGGCCAAAGGAGGGTGAGTAAACACGGTTTTTGGAAAATAAAGATTTCTCTTTTGCCTCAAAGTCACGAAAGGGGCCTCCGTGATAACTCTAAGAATAGGTTTGGCGTTTGCTAAAGGTCGAGATTTAGTGGCGCGCGGCTTAATTCGCCTGGGCATAACGCCTAATACCATAACTTTTGCGGGGCTGGTTATAAATGCCTTGGCCGCTACCCTTTTCGCTTCGGGTGAATTTCTCATCGGCGGGATAGTGATGATTCTGGCCTCGCCCAGCGATATGCTGGATGGCGCGGTGGCCAAACTGAGCGGCAAGGGCTCAAAATTCGGGGCCTTTTTCGATTCGGCTATAGACCGCTATTCGGATTCAGTTCTGCTTTCCGGACTCGCTATTTATTTCGTTCGCGCCCAGCGACTGGAGTATGTGCTCCTTTGTCTTTCGGCAATGATTGGCTCGGTGTTAGTGAGTTATTCCCGGGCCCGGGCGGAGAACTTCATCCCCTCCTGCAAGGTGGGTTTCTGGACCCGGGGTGAGCGAATTGTCGTCTTAATGTCCGCCGCGGTTACCGACTGCGTGCTGCCGGCTTTGTGGCTTTTGGGTACGCTCACCCACCTCACCGTGATTCAGCGTATGCTGGCGACGAGAAGAGCGCTTACTCCTGCAAGCCAGGCAAAGGAACCAAAGCCTCGGGAAGAGAACCTGTGTGCGGTGGGCCGGGGGATTTTCTGCCTGGGTGGCATCTTAAGACGCATCATCCTCTGGGATTTTGAACGAGGAAGCATCCCTTACGACATCGCTGTGGCCGCCATAACCATCTTCTGCATCGCTATGCGTTTTCTCTATACCGGGGGAGTACAATGGAAATAGCCCTGCATTCAGTGAGTTACGGGGGGAGTTGGCCGGGTCAGGCTACCCTTTCCCTTGCGGATTTTCTTTCTAAGGCCAAAGAACTGGGCTACTCGGCCGTGGAGATAATGGCCAAAAGGCCACATCTATCCCCTCTTGACCTTGATAGCGACGCCAGAAAGCGGGCAAAAGATTTAATTGCCGAACGCGGGATAAGACTTGTGGCCATTGCCGGTTATCAGGATTTCTCCTGTGGCTCGGAGCATTCGGATATGGCCAGACGCCAGAAGGAACTGGTCTATCTAAGAGAGACGCTGCGCCTGGCCAGGGATTTGGGCTGCGGTCTTGTGCGCACCTATGCGGGCTTTTACTATCCGGAGGTGCCCTTCTCTACCCAATGGAAATGGTGCGTGGATTGCCTTAAAGAGGGCACGAAAATGGCTGCGGACTTGGGTATAACCATCGGCCTACAAAATCACGGGACAATCGCCCAGTGCTACAGGGATGTTCTGGATATGGTGAGCGAGGTGAACGCGGATAACTTAAAGATAGTCTTAGATGCCCCCGCCCTGGAGAACAATAACGAGAACTATGATGAGGCCGTGGAGGCCTGCGGCTCATTCATCGTCCATTCCCACACCTCGGATTTCTCCTACCCTTCGCCCAATCGTCTCCGCAAGATGGCTGTGCCCTTAGGCGAAGGAGAGGTGAAATACGAACGATTTGTAGCAGCGTTAAAGAAAGTGGGCTACCAGGGCTATTTATCCTATGAAATATGCTCCCCACTTGCCGGCGGCGGCGAAATTCCCAACCTGGACGCCTCGGCCAAAAAATCCCTGGAATATATAAGAGGACTTATTTAGGGAATTACACCTTAAGATAAGACTTCTTCCAAGAGGGAAAAGATTTGTGTGGCGAGAGACAGACTATCACTATATTTCCCATCGGCGTGGTGAAGTTTGCCGGAGAGATTAGCGAGATTGAGCTCTTCCCGCAGTATACCCAGGGCCTTAAGGGGGTGAGGGAAACGGAAACACTTCAGATACTCTACTGGATGCATAACCTCACCGAGGACGATAGAAATGCGCTGCTCGCTCATCCCCGCGGCGACAGAGCCAGGCCCAAAAGAGGGGTTTTTCTCTTAAGAAGCCCGATGAGACCCAACCCCATCGGCTCCAGCAAAGTTGAATTTGTGAAAAGAGAGAAAAATTCGCTTTTCGTAAGAGGCCTTGATGCACTGGAAGGCTCGCCGGTGATAGATATCAAATGCGGTCCTTAATAATTCGTAGGTAAATTTATGAAAATTTCGTTCTTTTTGGCTATTCTGGTATTGTCAAACTTTTGCTTTGGCCAGACTGCATCTCAAGAAAGGAGGCCGCTGGTGCTAACTATAGTCTATGACAACTATGCCCATAATCCCGAGCTTAAGACGGCCTGGGGTTTTGCCTGCCTGGTGGAAGGGTTGGAAAAGACTATCCTTTTTGATACCGGCGGCGACGGTCCGACGCTCCTTTCCAATATGGCCAAACTCAAAATCGACCCCAAGAGCATCGATATTGTTGTTCTCTCCCACAGCCACTACGACCATACCGGCGGTCTCGCGGCATTTTTGAAAGAAAATAGCGCGGTCAAGTTATTCATGCCCGCGTCTTTCCCCCGGCGCATTAAAAGCCGTGCGCGTGAAGCCGGGGCCGAGGTGGTAGAGGTGAACGATTTTTGCCAGATTATCGAAGGGGCCTATTCCACCGGCCAGATGGGCCGCTTAATCAAAGAACAGGGCCTCATTATAGAAAGCGCAAAAGGAGCAGTAGTCATCACCGGCTGCGCCCATCCGGGCATCGTGAAGATGATTGAGACGGCAAAGGAGAAGACCGGACGGGATATTCACCTGGTAATGGGCGGCTTTCACTTATTGAAACTTAGAAGGGACAAATTGCAAGGCGTGATTCAGCAGTTCCGCAGTCTGGGCGTGGAGAAAGTCGCCCCAACCCATTGCTCCGGCGACCTTACCCGAGAGGTCTTCGCCGAAAATTACGGAGATAATTTTATCCTCGCCGGCGTAGGCACAAGGATTGAGATAAGGTAGCTGAAGGAAGGACAACTGAAATGCAGGCCACCGAGGACGAAGTAAAGAAGGTAGAGGAGATTATCGCCAAAATTGCGCAGAAAAAAAAGACGGATTATGTCTCTGCTAAAAGAATGGCTCATAAATATGTCTGCCGGGGTAAATGCAACTGGTATAAGACCAAAAGCAAACAGGCCGGCTTCAAGATGCAGGATGTAACCCCGAGCCAGGCGAAAAGTGTGGAAGAGGCCATAAAGGAGGTCGTGTCTGACTTGAGCCTGAAGCAAGCCAGCCGCCTCATACACCGGGTAATCTGTTAAGCCGGAACAAAGCCCGCAGTTTCTGAAGCCTTATAAGTTTCGTTATGCCGCGGGAAAAAACTCAAATTGAACCATTACGCATAGGAATTTCATATGCCTTGAGCGAATCATCAATGCACTGCAGGAGCCCAAGGTAGACTGAGACCGACTGCCAGATGAGGTAAAAGTGTGAGAACATATCTTTCCTGCATCCCTTGTTTTGTAAGACAAACTGTAGAAGCGATCAAAATGGCCACCAAAAGTAAGGCCAGACAGAAAGAAGCCTTAAGAAAAGTCCTTCTTAAACTGAGCACGGCCTCATTTGATCGGCCGCCAACCGAAATCGGCTATGCCGTGCACAAAATAATCAAAGACATCACAAAAAATGATGACCCCTACAAAAAAGTTAAGGCCCGCGATAACCAGGCGGCCATGAAGTTTTATTCATATCTCAAAGAATTAATCGCAAGTTCCGACGATAGGTTATTGGTCGCCGCCAAACTCGCTATAGCGGGAAATATTATTGACTGGGCCGCTTCACCCGAATTTGATGTAAAAGATACTATAGACGAGGTTATAACACAACCGCTCACCATAAATCACTTCGCACAATTCAGAAATTCCTTGGATGAGGCCGAGACAATCCTTTATATCGCCGATAATGCCGGCGAGATTGTCTTTGACAAAGTCCTGCTGGAAGAGTTAGCCCACAAAAAGATAACCTTTCTCGTCAGGTCTGAACCCATTATCAATGACGCAACGATGGAAGATGCAAAATTTGCAAGTATTAACAAATTGGCAAAAGTGGAAACCGTAAAGATAACTGCTAAGGGTCTGAATACAACTTCAAACCGGTTCAAGCACTTCGTAGATGAAGCAGATATGCTTATCAGCAAAGGTCAGGCAAATTATGAGGCCCTGAGCGATATGGAAGGCCCTATATTCTTCCTATTGAAGGTCAAATGCCCTCTGATTGCCGACCATATTCAGGCACCCCTTGGCGCCATCGTGCTAAAGGCGGGTGGGGAAAAATAGCCACCTCTATCCCCATTCTCTCACCATTTTTTCTATTCATCCAATTTAAGTCTGGAAATGTGATAAGTTCTGGTATGCAGACAATTACGCCATTTCTCAAAGCTTCGGGCCTTGATATTATATTATGGCAGAATGCTCGGGCGTAATAGATTTGGCAAAAGCCCGTTTTTCCCGCGCCTAAAGCGAGCGCCTAATTCTTGCCGTCAGAGTTTTTTCAAGGATTGGAAACCAGGGGCGGGAGGGCTCGTAGCGCTCCTTTAAGCGAATAAAGCACCTCCACCTCTCCCCGGCAGTTATACCAGCAGGCCTGGCAGGTGTTCCTTTCCTTCCTTTTTCTCAAGGCCTGGAGAAGTTCTTCCAATTCATTATCTATTAGATTTCCCACCGGCTGGCGGCGGTCTTCCACACACATGGAGACTCTGGAATAATTATCTATGTTAAAGAAGGCCCGTCCGGCCAGACAGCCGGGCACTCCCTGGCTAAGCGCCCTATCGAAATTGGCCAGAAACGAGGCGTTGGAGATGAAGTTGGGATATTTTTTCTTGAGTTCCAATAGACGCGCGCTCACCGGGCCTGAGGGCAGGAAGGCCTTATCACCGGTTTTCAAATCCGAGTAAGGCTGGAGCATAAAATTGGCATCGAGGCGGTCTGCGAGGCGGATGAGGCCTTCCACATCTTCCAAATTATCATTATTCAAAACGCACATCAAGTTCACGCGCTGATGGCGAGAGGTGCGCTCCTGCGAAAGAAATCTGAGCGCATTCACGGCGCGCTCAAAGGCGCCTTTTACTCCGCAACGCTCATCGTGCCGCTGGGGGTCAACATAATCTATGGAGACCGAAGCCCCCCAGAGGCCGGCCTCATAAAGGTCGCAGGCCAGTTTTCGGGTGACCAGCCAGCCGTTGGTGGTGGTAAAAACGATGTGATAGCGGGCGAGGGTGGAAATTATCTGGCAAAGGTCGCGGCGAAGCAAAGGCTCACCGCCGGCGAGATTTATCATAAGCGACCCCCAGCGGGCGAGTTTCTCTGCGCCCACGCGGAAATCTTTTGGGGGCGTTTCATCTTGTGGATTTACCTTAATCTTCCAATAAGGACAAATACTGCAGCGGAAATTGCATCGGTAAGTGACCTGCCAGGCACACCAGACGGGCTTTCGGAAAAAATAGGCTCGAACTAAGCCCAACCTCTTACGCCAGGGGGAGTAGAAGGGTCTCACTTCGTTCCTCAGATTATCTAACAGTATGCACAGGGAATTATATTAGAATTTTACTCCACTTAAGACTTCTGTCAAGCATATAGGGGACAAAAAATTCGCAGTATTTGCTTGATTTCATTCCGCAGGCCATTTAAAATGCGACACAAGTTCTTTTGCTCTCCCTTGAGAAAATTCGCATTTACTTTCCAGGGCGAAGGAGGCGACGGTGCGGAAGAAGCGAGCCTCAGACAGCACTTATTGTGGTCACTCCATAGCGCCTATCCAAAAAGGTCTTCCCAAGCGAGTTCCCTCCATCTGTCCGGAATGTATCCGCGTTATCCCTGCCCGACTTTTTGAGGAAGAAGGCCGGGTGATGATGGAAAAGACCTGTCCCCAGCACGGCTATTTCAAGGACATTTATTGGTCTGATGTGGATTTATACCTTAAGGCCGAAAAATGGTTTTTCAGCGACGGCCGGGGCCTGGAAAACCCGATGAGCGAGGCCAAAACTTGTCCCCAGGACTGCGGCCTCTGTCAGATGCATACCAGCCACACTGCTTTGGGCAACATAGACCTCACTAATCGCTGCAATATGAAATGCCCTATCTGCTTTGCTTCCTCTGATGCAAGCGGATACATCTATGAGCCTTCTTACGAAGAAGTAGTGGAAATGCTGAAGGTATTTCGTCAGATGCGGCCTGTGGCCGGGCGGACCATACAGTTTTCAGGCGGCGAGCCCACCCTTCACCCCCGACTTTTCGACATCCTGCGTGCCGCCGAGGACCTGGGATTTTCCCACATTCAGATGGCCACTAACGGGCTGCTGTTTGCCCAGGACCCGGAATTTTCCCAGAAGTGCGAGGAGGCCGGGCTTGACTGTATTTATCTGCAATTTGACGGCCTGAGCGATGAGGTCTATGTGAAGACCAGAGGCCGCAGGTTGGCGGAAATCAAGCAAAAGGCCGTGGAAAATATCGCCCAGACGGATATGAAGATCGCCCTGGTGCCCACCATTGTGAAAGGAATAAATGACCAGGAGGTAGGAAACATAGTGCGTTATGCCATAAGGTATCGGGAGACCATAAGCGGGATAAGTTTTCAGCCCGTGGCCTTCACCGGCAGGATAGACCACGAAGAGCGAATGGCCCGGCGCTTTACCTTAACTGACCTCGCTCATTCGGTAGAAGACCAAACCGGCATAACTAAGGCCAGCCGCGACTGGTATCCGCTCTCCTGCGTAGTTCCCTTCACTCACTTAGTAGGGGCCACCCGCGGCGAGGAGACCATAAATATCACCTGCCACCCACACTGCGGCTTTGGCACTTATCTATTCATAGATTACAACGGCAAGGCTACGCCCATTACTGAATTTATGGATGTGGAAAAGATGCTGCCGGCGATGAATAAAATTGCCCAAAAGACTAAACCAACTGGAATTACCTTCTTTGGCAAACTTAAGGCATTTCGCACCCTGCACAAATATTTTGACGTCAAAAATTCGCCGGAAGGGCTTGATTTCCATAAACTCCTTTTAACCCTTGAAGGGATGATAAATAAAAATGTGGGTCGTGGTGAGGAGGGGAAGAAGACCTTCCGCACTATGATGGTGGCCGGGATGCATTTTATGGACGGCTACAATTACGAACTCCAGCGGGTCTCGAGATGTGTGATTCATTTTGCTACGCCTGAAGGAAGGCTCTATCCCTTCTGCACCTATAACTCCGGGCCATATCATCGGGCGCGGGTGGAGAGACAGTTCGCCAAAAGTAATGCAGAGTGGCGAAAGACCCTGGCGGAAGCAAGGGAAGTCGCTCTTCAAGCAGGTGGCTGAGACCAAAAACTGGGCGCCCTGGCCTTCAAAGGGCGGTTTTTTGCGAGACTACTTGCATTTTGCAAAAATGACAAATGTCATCCGAGGAAAAGAAACAACCCAAGAAAAAGGCAAAATGGCGAAGAAGATTAAAATGGGTAATTTATCTTGTGGCCATCTATTCGGTCATATCGTTCATCTACAGTCTCATTCCCGAAACTGCACTTGAAGTAAACTTCCTCCAGGAAAAAAAGATTGCTCTTCAGGGGCCACTTCTGGCAGGTTTTGCTAAAAGCGAAATTACTCCGCCAGCACATCTATGGGAAAAACTCAATATTTATGGCCAGAAGCCGCCCATCTCAGGGGTGCACGACCGCATCTTCGCCCGGGCCTTGGTCGTGAGTTCTCCTGAGTCCCGAGAAAGAATAGCAATAGTCAGTTGCGACCTCCTCATAATCACCAAAGACCTGAAAGAGGCCGTATTAAAGAAACTGGAAGGAAAGGTAAATGGCGAAACTGAACTGCTCCTGGCCGCCACGCACACCCATACAACCATAGGCAATTACTGGGATAACAACATCGGCCAACGGGTTTTGGGTAAATATAGTCCGGAATTTTCCTCTTTTTTGGCCGAAAGGATTGCCTATGTAGTAGCACAGGCTGGAGAAAATGCGCAGCCGGCGCAAATGGCTTATGTTAAAGAGGAAGTGCACGGCCTCTCTAAAAGTCGCCGAGCCAGAGACCCGGCGTCGGGTGAACGCTCTCCCATAGACCGGGAACTTGCGGTAATAAAATTTGCCTCAGCCGAGCAAGAGGCCCTGGGCTATATCATCTCCTTTCCGGCCCACCCCGTTACTCTCTATCGCCGCACTCAGGGCAAGATATCCGGCGATTATCCGGGATTTCTGGCTAATAGTGTTGAAGAAGAAGGGGGCGTGGCTATCTTTCTTTCCGGGGCACTGGGTGGTGTGCGCTCCACCGCCCCCGGCCCCAACGATGAATATAAAGGCGAAAAGGAGCCTTTCGCCAAGGCCTTAAAACAGGCTGACCTTCTGACCCAGGAAGTGCGCAGACTATACCAGAACCTTGAGACCAGGCCCGTATCATCCGCCGTTTCACTTTCCGCGACTATTGAACTGCCCGCTGCTGATATACATTTTTTGCCGGAGGAGCGCCCTTTTACTGGCCTTCGCTTCTACGGCGCCATCCCGGCCAAAATCTTTAGCCTTCTGGCCGACTATTTTGTCCTGCCCGATGAGACAGAACTCCAGATGGTAAAGATAGATGATATAATTTTTCTGGCCACGCCTGCCGATTTGAGCAATGCTGTCGGTAGGGAACTAAAAGAGACCCTAAGCGGCTTTGTCCTGCCGCTTTCACACTGCAATGACTACGCCCTGGGGTATGTGCCCTCCAGGGCCGAATACGATATGGGAGGGGTTTTCTCCGGCTCGGCGGCCTATGAGCGCTTTATGGATTTTTACGGCAAACGCACCGCGCCCTTTCTCATCCAGGCTTTCCTGAAGATGCAAATAAGATTAGATTCCTCATCCGCAGATTAGATTCCTCATCCGCCATGCCCGCCAGTAATATCCTCACTCCACATTCTGGACGCTGAATGATGGGCAGAATAGATGTGAGACGTCATCCCAGTACCCAGGAATATCGTTCTTTGATATAACTCCACCACTGCTTCAGTTCTGAAAAATCTTTTACTGGGAAGCGGCCAAACAGTT
>LIZR01000118.1 GCA_001302825.1 Planctomycetes bacterium DG_23
AATCCCTGTATCTTCGATATAGACGGGCTTATTTTCGGGGTGAATATCTGCGAGGATATATGGGAGCAAACCGGCCCCACAAAACTTCAGGCCCGCTCCGGCGCCTCCCTTATATTCAACCTTTCGGCCTCTCCCTATCACAAAGGCAAAGGCCGCCAGCGAGAGGCAATGCTTGCCGAGCGAGCCCGCGAAGCGGGAGTCTTCATCGCCTATACCAATATTGTGGGCGGCCAAGATGAACTGGTCTTTGATGGCGGTTCGTTGATTTTGTCTCCAGAGGGCGAGGCCCTCGCTCGCGGTAAACAATTTGACGAAGACCTCATATATGCTGATTTGGAGACTCCCAAAATGAGCCAGGCTGAAGTTAATACCAAAGTCAAAAAAACAAAATTGGCGCCTTTGGGCAAAAGCAAAGAAAAGCCACCGCTTCCCCAAAAGGAGACGGAGATACTTCACGGCGAGGCCGAAATCTACGCCGCGCTCATCCTGGGCACCAGAGACTATGTGAGAAAAAATGGCTTCCAGAAGGTTTTAATGGGCCTGAGCGGCGGGATAGATTCCTCGCTCACCGCTTGTATCGCCCGCGATGCCCTGGGGCCGGAGAATGTCACTGCGGTTATGATGCCCTCGCGCTATTCGTCTCGGGAGAGCATTGAAGGCGCCCGCGAGGTGGCCAAGAATTTAGGCATTAAACTTATCAACATCCCTATTGAAGAGTCCTTCAAGGCCTATAAGGAAACACTTGCCGATGCCTTCAAAGACAGCGAAGAAGATGTTACAGAAGAGAACCTGCAGGCGCGCATCCGGGGCAATATCCTGATGGCCCTTTCCAATAAATTCGGCTGGCTGGTGCTCACCACGGGAAATAAAAGCGAGGTGAGCGTGGGCTACTGCACCCTCTATGGCGATACGGCCGGCGGCTTTGCCCTCTTGAAGGATGTGCCCAAGACGCTTGTCTACAGACTCGCCCAATATAAGAACCAGAATTCGCCTCGGGATGTAATACCCCAGAACATAATCTCCCGCCCACCCACGGCCGAACTTCGTCCCCAGCAGAAAGATTCCGATATGCTGCCTGAGTATGCAATCCTTGACGCCATCCTGGAGGCCTATGTGGAAAAGAACCTGAGTCTCGAAGAGATAGTGGGCCGGGGCCACGAGCGAGAAGTGGTGAGCAAGGTCATTCAAATGGTGGACGGCAACGAATATAAACGCCGCCAGGGGCCGCCGGGGATAAAGATTACCCCCCGCGCCTTCGGCCGCGACCGCAGAATGCCTATTACCAATCGCTTTCGTGAGGCATAAAGGAAGGAGGCCTTATAAATGGGCAAAGAAGTGACCAAAGACAAGGAATATGTGCTTAGGATGGCCAAGGAGCAGGATGTAAAATTCATCCGGCTCTGGTTTACGGACATCCTGGGATTCTTGAAGAGTTTCGCCATCACGGTGGAGGAACTTGCCGATGCCCTGGAAGGAGGGGCCGGTTTTGACGGCTCTTCTATTGAGGGATTTGTCCGCATAGATGAAAGCGATATGGTGGCCCTTCCCGACCCCACCACCTTCGCCCTTCTGCCCTGGCAGCCCACCGAAGGGGGCAAAGTCGCCCGGATGTTCTGCGACATCGTGGAGCCCGGGGGAAATCCCTACGAAGGCGACCCGCGCCTTTGCCTCAAGCGCAACCTCAAACACGCTCAGGACTTGGGCTATACCTTCTATGTGGGCCCGGAACTGGAGTATTTCTATTTCCGCTCTGCCAAGCCCGCTCCTGAGACCCTGGACTCGGGCGGTTATTTCGACCTCACTCCCCAGGATGTAGCCGAAGACCTGCGCCGTGAGACGGTGCTGGCCCTGGAGAAGGTGGGCATAGGCGTGGAATACAGCCACCATGAGGGCGCCCCTTCCCAGCACGAGATTGATATGCGTTATGCCGACGGCCTCACTATGGCGGACAACACTATGACCTTCCGCCTGGTGGTTAAGGAGGTGGCCTTAAGGCATGGGGTCTACGCTACCTTTATGCCCAAGCCGCTTTTCGGCCAGAACGGCTCCGGTATGCACACTCACCAATCCTTGTTTAAAGGCGAACGAAATGCCTTCTTCGACCCCAAAAACGAATATCATCTTTCCGAGGTGGCCAAGCATTATATCGCCGGGCTTCTGCGTTATGCCCCGGAGATTACCGCCGTCACTAACCAATGGGTCAACTCCTATAAGAGGCTGGTGCCCGGCTACGAGGCCCCGGTCTATCTCACCTGGGCACAGCGCAATCGCTCCGACCTCATCCGTGTGCCGGTCTATAAGCCGGGGCACGAAAAATCCACCCGCATTGAATTTCGCTCGCCCGACCCGGCCTGCAATCCCTATCTGGCCTTTGCGGTGATGCTCGCCGCAGGACTTGAGGGCATTGAAAACAAATATCCTCTGGGCCCTCCGGTAGAAAGAAATGTCTATGAGATGAGCCGCCAAGAGCGAGAAGATTTGGGTATCGGCACCCTACCCGAAGACCTCTATGAGGCCATCAAACTCACCGAAGAGAGCGAACTGGTGCGCAATGCCCTGGGCGAACACATATTCAGCAAATTTATTGAAAATAAAAAGTTGGAATGGGAACGCTACCGGGCCCAGGTGACCTCATATGAATTGGAACAGTATTTCTCTGTGCTTTAGACTACCGCCGCTGTTTAACCAGCTGGGCAGTCCTGCCTTGTTGCGCTCGCGCCTCGGGCAAAAGTGGCAATGTCGCTAACCGTGTGCATCGTTTCAGTCTGAGAACCCGATGGAAAAAGGTCCTGCTGAATTAGTTACCATCCTGGATTTCGGCTCGCAATATACCCAACTCATCGCTCGTCGCGTGCGGGAATGCCAGGTATATTCGGAAATAGTCCCCTATAACGCACCCCTTGAGGAAATCAAGTGCAGGGCACCCAAAGCGCTCATCCTCTCCGGCGGCCCGGCCAGCGTAACCTCTTCCGGCGCCCCGGCCTTGGAAAAAGAAATCTTCCACCTGGGCATTCCCATCCTGGGCATCTGTTACGGAATGCAACTTATGGCACGGCTGCTGGGTGGGAAAGTCCGCGCGGCCCTGAAGCGCGAATACGGCCGGGCGGAACTCTTTATCAAAGAAAAAAGCCCGCTCTTTGCCGGCCTGGAGGAGAAAATGCCGGTGTGGATGAGCCACGGCGACCGGGTGATGAGCCTTCCGCCCGGATTTACCGCCCTGGGCTACTCAGCAAATTCCCCCATAGCCGCGATGGGCGATGAAAGAAAAGGCTTTTACGGCCTCCAGTTTCATCCAGAGGTGATGCATACGCCCAAAGGTGCGACCATAATAGATAATTTCCTCAAGAAGATAGCCGGATGTTCGCCTGAGTGGACTATGCACTCCTTCATCAAGCGCACCGAAGAAGAGATAAAAGAGAGGGTAGGCAAGGAAAAGGTCATCTGCGCCTTAAGCGGCGGGGTGGATTCCTCGGTGCTCGCGCTGCTTCTCCATAAGATAATCGGCGGCCAACTTACGGCTATCTTCGTTGATAATGGGCTCCTGCGCGCTCACGAAGCCGAGGAGGTGAAGAATAGGTTCAAGAATCTCTATCATATTAACCTCATCCTTGTGGATGCCCGAAGTCGGTTCCTGGAGAAATTAAAAGGAGTGGAGAGCCCGGAGGAAAAGCGCAAGATCATAGGTGCTGAATTCATCCGCATTTTCGAGAAAGAGGCCAAGAACATAGGCCGGGTGAGATTTCTCGCCCAGGGCACGCTTTATCCGGATGTGATAGAAAGCCGCTCTCCCACCGGCGGGCCTTCATCCACCATTAAAACTCACCACAATGTGGGAGGGCTGCCGCAGGATATGCATTTTGAACTCATTGAGCCTTTCAAGTTCCTTTTCAAGGACGAGGTAAGAAAGGTGGGAGAGGAACTGGGCCTTCCCCGGGAAATCGTCTGGCGGCATCCTTTCCCCGGGCCGGGCCTGGCGGTGAGAATCATAGGTGAGGTTACCGAAGAGCGCCTGCGCATCATAAGAGAAGCCGAGAGAATCCTGGACGAAGAGATAAAAAAGGGCGGGCTCTATGATAAAGTCTGGCAGGCCTTTGCCGTGCTTTTGCCGGTGCGCACCGTGGGGGTAATGGGGGACGAGCGCACTTATGAAAATGTGATTGCCCTGCGCGCAGTCACCAGCCGCGATGGTATGACCGCGGACTGGGCTACTCTACCTTATGAAGTCATCGCCAGAATCTCCAATAGCATCACCAGCGAAGTTAGAGGCGTAAATAGAGTGGTCTACGATGTGAGTTCCAAGCCCCCCAGCACCATAGAATGGGAATGAGTATGATTGCGGTAATAGACTATGGAATGGGGAACCTGAGAAGCGTGAGCAAGGCCTTGGAAGCCGTGGGCGCAAAGGTTGAGGTAACAAATAATGCGAGGGTCATCCGCAAAGCGCGCGGGATAGTCTTACCCGGGGTGGGCGCATTTCAGCAGGGAATGCAGAACCTCCAGTCCCTGGGGCTCACGCAACTCATAACCCAGGCCGCCAGCCAGGAAAAGCCTCTTTTGGGCATCTGCCTGGGCTTTCAGTTACTCTTTGAGCAAAGTGAGGAACACGGGATTCACCCGGGCCTCGGCCTTTTCAAAGGTAAAGTAAAAAGACTTGAGGGTCCGGTCAAGATTCCCCATATGGGCTGGAACCAGGTCGCCTTTAGCGCCCGGAAAAAGCCCGACATTTTCAAAGGGATCCCCGACGGCTCCTATTTCTATTTCGTCCATTCCTACTACGCCCTGCCTGAGGATGAAAATCTTATTGCCTCCACCACCACTTATGCGATAGAATTCGCTTCCAGTGTGGCCAAAGGGAACCTCTGGGCGGTGCAGTTTCATCCGGAGAAAAGTCATAAACTGGGGCTAAAGATACTGGAGAACTTCAATGAACACCTTGGCTAAAAGGATAATCCCCTGCCTGGATGTAAAAGGCGGGCGGGTGGTTAAGGGCGTGCGTTTCGTGCAACTGAGAGACGCCGGCGACCCGGTGGAAGCCGCCCGAGCGTACAGCCGTGAAGGGGCTGATGAGGTCGTTTTTCTGGATATTACCGCCAGCATAGAAAAGCGCAGGACCATAATGGAAGTGGCTAAACGCACCGCGGAAGTGGTCTTCATCCCCTTCACCGTGGGCGGCGGGATAAGGGAAATAGATGACATAAGGCTTCTTTTAAAATCCGGTGCGGACAAGGTCTCGCTAAATACCGCTGCGGTGGAAAATCCAGGTGTGGTCAAGGAGGCCGCGGAAAAGTTCGGTAGTCAGTGCATAGTGGTAGCCATAGACGGCAAAAGAACGGGCGAGGGGAAATGGGAGGTATATACTTATGGCGGCACCCGGCCTGCGGGAAAGGATGCTGTGGAATGGGCGAAAGAGGCAGAGAACCTGGGCGCGGGCGAAATCCTCCTTACCAGTATGGATGCCGATGGAACCAAGGCCGGCTATGACTTGCCTCTCACCCGGGCTATCTCCGAGGCCGTGAATATTCCGGTCATAGCCTCCGGCGGAGCGGGAAGTCCAGAGCATATGTATGAGGCCTTAACCGAAGGCAAAGCCGATGCGGCCCTGGCCGCCTCCATCTTCCATTACGGAGAGTATTCCATCCGGGAGGTGAAGGAATATCTAAAGGAAAGAGGCGTTCCGGTGAGGTTGGAGTGAAGATGAGGTCCTGGAGAAAATCTTATGGCGGGCCCAAAGAAGCCTGCGGGGTATTTGGCATTTACGGTCACCCACAAGCCGCCGAACTCACCTATCTCGGGCTTTATGCCCTGCAGCATCGCGGTCAGGAAAGCGCCGGCATCGTGGTCTCGGACCGCCGGAAGTTGCAGGCGTATAGAGGTATGGGCCTGGTGGCCGATGTCTTCACCCCGGAGGCGATTGGGGGACTCTCAGGCGATATAGCCATAGGACATATACGCTATTCCACGATGGGCGCATCCACTATCAAAAATGCCCAGCCTTTCCAGGTGGAATATTCCCGGGGGGAACTGGCTATCGGCCATAATGGAAACCTGGTTAATGCCAGGAGTCTGCGTGATGAACTGGAGGCCTCCGGCTCCATCTTCCAATCCACAATGGACACCGAGATAATTATTCATCTTCTGGCCAAATCCACCCAGCCCACCTTTGAAGAGGCCCTGGTGAGCACCTTGAAGAAAATCAAGGGGGCTTATTCCTTGACCCTCCTCAGGGAAAATCAACTTATCGCGGTGCGAGACCCGCACGGCTGGCGGCCGCTTTGTCTGGGGAAATTGGACGACTCGTTCGTAGTCGCCTCGGAAACCTGCGCCCTGGATTTAATCCAGGCCGAATATATAAGGGATGTGGAGCCGGGCGAGGTGCTCTTTATAGATAAAGATGGGCCTCATTCCCTTAAGCCTCTGCCTCAAACCTCGCACGCCTTTTGCATCTTTGAATATATTTACTTCGCCCGGCCGGATAGCAACATCTTCGGCGGTAATGTATATGCCGCCAGAAAAGCCCTGGGCGCAAGGCTCGCCGAGGAGTATCCCGTTGATGCTGATTTGGTCGTCCCCGTTCCCGATTCCGGCAACTTCGCCGCGTTGGGATTTGCCAAAAGCTCTTCCATCCCTTTTGAGCCGGCCATCATCCGAAATCATTACATCGGCAGGACCTTCATCCAGCCCTCCCAGGCGGTAAGAGACCTGGGCGTAAAGGTCAAACTCAATCCGGTGAGAGAACTCATCAAGGGCAAAAGAATTGCTATCATAGAGGATTCCATCGTGCGCGGCACCACCTCCAAGGCGAGGCTGCGCGCCCTGCGCGAGGCCGGGGCCAGTGAACTCCATATGCGGGTGAGTTGCCCGCCGCTTATCTCCCCCTGTTACTACGGCATCGATTTTCCCACCAAAGAAGAACTCATCGCTACCCGTCTGCACGGCCTGCTTCACCGAGGAATATCCCATCCAGCCGGAAGAGTTGGTATCCAAAGAGGCATTGGAGAGAACGCGGTAAATGACCGAAGGCGTGAGACCTGCGACATCCGAGTGACCAATGACGAATGACGGGTGACCATTTATCCCTTGCGGTGCGGGAATTAAAAAAGCGGCCTCAGGGACGAGGCCGCCTACAACATATTTGTTTAGGCCGAGCAACGAGGTCGCCTAAGGCGTTAAAGCCAGGGGTGATTTTGGTCATTTCTCGTAGGGCTGGGTCGTCCCTGACCCAGCCTAAGGCAAAACTCGGCCTTAGCCTTCTACGGTGCGGGAAGTTCCTCCAGTTTAGGCAGGTCCTCCAGATTACGCAGGCCAAAAAACTCCAGGAATTTCTTGGTAGTGCCGTAAAGTATAGGCCGGCCCAGACCTTCATCGCGGCCGGCAATCTTTATGAGTCTATTCTCCAGAAGGGTGCGCAATACCCCGCTTGAATCCACCCCCCGAATGGCCTCTATATCGGTGCGTTTGATGGGCTGCTTGTAAGCGATAATGGCCAGGGTCTCCAAGGCTGCTGGCGAAAGATGTCGCCCCTTTCGACTGCCGTAAAGTTCCTTGATGAGCGGGGCATACTGCGCCCGGGTGAGCATCTGGTAGCCTTCGGCAATCTCCTCTATGGTGAAGGCCCGACCTTCGCGCTCATAATCCTGGCGCAGGCTTGCCACCAGGCGGCGAATCTGGCGCACATCCCCTGCGCCCAAAACCTCGCGTATCCTGGCGACGCTCAAGGGCTCATCGGCGGCGAAAAGAAGTGCCTCCACCTTTCGCCTGGCCTCATCTTCTTCTGATATTTTTCTTCTCAGTATAGCCATC
>LIZR01000119.1 GCA_001302825.1 Planctomycetes bacterium DG_23
AGGGCCTTTTCCTTGACAATCCCGGCGTAGTAGACGGCGTTGGCTGCGGTGGGAGTGGCCTCCACCAGTTCGGTGAGTTTAGTCACGCCGCCCACCTCATCGAGTGTGCCTTTCTTTTTCAAATAATTGCGCAAGATGACCAGGTCTACTTTCTGGTTGGCGTCGTAGAGTTCCACCAGGGAGCCAAAAATCTGGCGATGGTCGCTGCGATAAAAATCGTGGACGCGCAAGGTTTGCAGGACCTCGCCGGTGATTTCATTATCCAGTAGAATAGAGCCCAGAACCGCCAGTTCCGCGCCCAGGTCCTGCGGGGGAACCCGGGAAAGCAGCATTTCTTCCGCCATCTTTAACCGCCCTTACCAAAAAAATGGTTGCGGCATTTGCCGCCAAAAATTTATAAGGACTATTCACCCACTACCCAGACCTTAAGTTCGGCCTGGATATCTTCGGCGAGATTTATGGGCACCACATAGACGCCCAGTTCCTTTATGGGCTCTTGCAGAGTAACCGCCTTTTCCTCCACCTCGATTTTTTGTTCTTTCAGAGCGAGCAGGACCTCTCGCGGGGTAACGGAGCCGTAGAGTTCGCCTTCCTCATTGGCTGAAGCAAGAATAGTGCAGGAGGTATGATTTATTTTTTCAGCAAGTTCGGCCAAAAGCAAGCGTTTTTCCTCCTGGGCCTTGACTTTTTTGCTTTTTTCTTGCTCCAGGAGGACGAGATTGGCTGGAGTGAGGGGGACGGCCTTACCCTTGGGAAAGAGGAAATTGCGCGCATAGCCCGGGGCCACTTCCACCACATCTCCTACATTGCCCAGTTTCTCCACAACCTCTTTCAGGAGAACCTGCATCCTTTTCTCCGCCGATAGAAACGGTTAGCCCACATAAGGCAAAAGGGCGAGAAAGCGGGCACGCTTTATGGCTTGCTTCAGCATACGCTGATGACGGGCGCAATTTCTGGAGCGTCTGCGGGAGAAGATTTTCCCTTGCGCGGTGGTGCATTTCTGCAAGGTAGCCACATCCTTATAATCAATCTCCTTGCGCTTCTCCCGACAAAAGCGGCACCTGCGGCGTCGCTTATCCGTAGCGTATCTTTGTTTGCCCATAACCTGTTCCTTTGAGTCTTAAGAAATTCCTGCGTTCGGTAGATTCTGTATGAGGTTTATTTTATCTTCAAAAAAGCACCAGCAAGCGAAGGCGGCTCTTTCGCTTAAAAAGGTATCTCCTCGTCCAGGTCCAGGCCCTCCTCCGGAGGTTTTTCCTCCTCCGGGGCGGGGGCTTTTTCTTCCGCCTCCGGGGCCGCGGCGCCCGGGCCGCCCAGGAATTGGAACCGCTCCCCTATCACCCGCAGCCTGGAGCGCCTCTGGCCATCCTTGGTCGTCCAGGAATCAAACCGTAGTCTTCCCTCCACGAATACCGGCCGGCCCTTGCTCATATAGTCGCAGAAGGTCTGCGCCTGCTTGCCGAAAAGGGTTACCTCCACGAAGCAGGTCTCATCGCGCTTTTCGCCCTCGCGGGTGGTGAATCTTCGATTTACGGCCATACCGAAATCGGTCACCGCGGTTCCGCTGGGGATATATCTCAGTTCCGGGTCCCGGGTGAGATTGCCTATGAGGAGGACTTTGTTATAATTAGGCACTATCTCCTCCTTGCTCAGCGCTTGCGGATTTCTCCTGCTCCTCGCCCGTCTCTTCTTCAGGAGAAGAGGATGAAGGCGCGAGTGCTTCCTCTAATTTTTCCTCTTCTTTAATCTCTTCCGGTTCTTCCTTGGTTTTCAGTTCCTTTTCCAATTTCTCATCTCGCAGGATGAGAAGCCGAATAATGTCCTCTGAAAGGGAGGCCTCTCTTTTGATTTCATCTATTGACTCTTGCGGGGCCTCAAAATGGCAAAGAAGATAGTTGGCCCGCTTATGTTTCCCGATGGAGTAGGCCAGTTTTCTCTCATCCCACTTCCTGCAGTCAATAATGCGGGCCTCATTCTTGGTGAGGATTTGCCGTACGCCTCCCTCTAAGGCCTCCCAGTCCTTGGAACCTTCAGCACTCACCAGCAGAAACATCGCCTCATAGCATCTCAATTTTCTTTTCTCCTGACCAAGGATGTCAGTTAAACCTGTTCATACATTCATCAATGCCCAAGGAGAGCCAGGTTCTCGTAGCCTCGGCGGCGCTCCTCGTGGCCTCGGAAATTAAACGAGACTCATCTCTTTTGAATCCGGAAAGGACATAGTCAAGAGGAGAAACCTCCCCCGGGCTTCCGATGCCTATTCTCACCCGCGGGAAGTCACTCGTGGCCAGATGTTCGGCAATGGACTTAAGCCCTTTATGCCCACCGTGAGCGCCTTTTCTCCTTATGCGCAGTTTCCCCACGGGCAAATTCATATCATCGCAAATTATGAGAATATTTTCCAGAAGAATCTTTTGAGAGTCAACAATTTCTCGAAGCGCCAGCCCTGACGAGTTCACGAAGGTTAAGGGCTTAACCAAAAGTACCGCCTCACGGGCAATTACCCCTTGGCCCACCAGAGAGGAGTAGACCTTCTTCTTCCATTTAATCTTTTCCTCTTTGGCCAGAAGTTCTACCACCCGGAACCCCAGATTATGCCGCGTTCTACTGTAGCGGCGGCCGGGATTGCCCAAGCCGCAAATTACCTTCACGAACCTCCCTCTTCTTTACCTCGCTTTTTCTCTTCGGCAGAGACTTCCGTAGGGGCTTCTTCCTCGGCAGGTACCTTTTCCGGGGCCACCACTTCTTCAGGCACCACCTCTTCTATCTCGGGTGCCGGCGGCCGCAGGATGACCACCGCCTGTTCTTCATCCGCCAGGGCCTTGACTCCGGGCGGAAGTTTCAAGTCCTTGACAAAGATGGTGTCCCCTATGTCGAGTTCGCCTATTTTCACTTCCAGGCGTTGCGGAATCTCCGAGGCCAAACACTCCACCTCCACTTCGTGCAGAGGTTGCTCCAGCACCCCGCCCTGGGCCGCGCCCGCAGGTTCCCCTACCGTTTCTATCTCCACGCTCACCGTCACGCGCTCGTATAACGCCACCCGGGCGAAATCAATGTGAATAACCTCGGTCCCCAGGGCATCGTATTGTATGTCTTTGATAAGGGCCTTTTCCGTGTGGCCTTTATATTCAAGGTCCAGGGTCCTTGGCCCTTCCCTCAGGAACTGTTCCATCTCGGCCCGCGGCAAGGAAAGATGGACGTTTTCTTCTTTATGTCCATAAAGCACGGCGGGAATGAAGCCCTCCTTGCGCAGTCGCTCGGAGGCCCGTCGGCCGGTCTTCTCCCTCAGGTTGGCCTTGAACACTTTCTCCGGCAATTTAATCCTCCATAAAAAAGAAAATCAATCGAAAAGACTGCTTACGGATAGATTTTCGTGAATTCTGCGGATGGCCTCACCCAGAAGTTCGCCCACCGAGACCACCTCCACCTTATCTTTGAGGCGCTCGTCTCTGACGGGTATGGTGTCTGTTACTGCCACCTTCTTTATGGGTGCGGAGAGGATTCTCTCCGCGGCGTTTCCGGCAAGTACTGGATGAGTGGCAGCGACATATATATCTCTGGCGCCTCTTTCTTTGAGCACTTTCACCGCCTGAGCTAATTTGCCGGCAGTGGAGATTATATCATCCAAAATCAGGATGTTCATCCCTTCAACTTCCCCCACGACAGCCAGGACCTCTGCAGTTTCCGCGCTCACCCGTCGTTGGTCCACGATGGCAAATGCCGCTCCCATTTTTCTGGCATAGGTGGACACCAGAAGAGATTTTCCTACATCCGGCGCCACCACCACCAGGTCCTCTATATTCATATTCTGGTAATGATTGACCAAAACGGGAGAGCCGAGGAGGTGGTCCACCGGTATATTAAAAAAGCCCTGGATTTGGGTGGAATGCAAATCTATGGTGAGCACGCGGTCGGCGCCGGCGGCAGTAATGAGGTCGGCCACCAGTTTGGCGGATATGGGCACGCGGCCTTCATCCTTTCTATCCTGGCGGGCATAGCCGAAGTAGGGGATGACCGGGGTGATGCGGTCGGCGCTGGCCCTTTTTAGGCAATCAATGAAGATGAGAAGTTCCACCAGATTCTCATTCACCGGATGACACACCGACTGCAAAAGAAAGGCATCGGAGCCGCGCACATCATCTTCCACCTTTATGCGCACCTCTCCATCGGGAAAACGGTCCACGGTGGCCTGGCTCACGGGTATATCTAAATATTCGGAGATGCGCCCGGCCAACGCTGGGTTGGAGTTTCCCGCAAAAAGTTGTAGTCTATCGGTCATATTCGCCTCCCCAAGAATCTATCTATAAGATATCTGGCTGCCCGGCGAGGATTCGAACCTCGTTACTCAGGTCCAAAGCCTGATGTGTTACCATTACACCACCGGGCAGCATTAGCGAAATTCACTTGAGCACCGCGCCCTGGGCGGCGGAACTCACCATGCGGGCGTAGCGCACCAGCCATCCCTCGTTAACTTTCGGCCCTTTTATCTGGGTGCTCTGCTTCCTTTTTTCCATTTCCTCAGGAGAAATCTTTACATCCAACCTGCGACTTGGAATATCTATGGTTATCTCATCGCCGTCTCGAACATAAGCGATGGGCCCGCCGGAAGCGGCCTCCGGGGATATATGGCCCACGCAGGGGCCTCGGGTGCCGCCGGAAAAGCGCCCATCGGTTACCAGAGCCACCTCATCCGAAAGCCCCATCCCGGTTACCGCCGCGGTGGGCGAAAGCATCTCCCTCATCCCCGGACCCCCGCGCGGCCCTTCATATCTTACCACCACCACATCGCCAGGGGAAATTTCTTTTCCCATTATGGCCTGCATCGCCTCTTCTTCGCTGTCATAGACTTTGGCCCGGCCGGCGAAGACTTTTGATTTTTCCGAGACCGCGGTCTGTTTCACCACCGCACCATCCGGAGCGAGCGTCCCCTTGAGTACCGCGATGCCCCCTTCAGCGTGATAAGGGTTATTCATAGGGCGGATGACATCTTCATCAAAGACCTCGGCCCCAGCGGCGATCTGGTGGATGGTTTTGCCAGATACCGTGGGGCAGTCGGCCAGAAGGGTCTCAAGCCTTTTTAGGACGGCGGGAATTCCGCCGGCGTATTCCAAATCCTCCATAAAATATTCCCCGCCGGGGCGAAGGTCGGCGATATGGGGCGTCTTCCTGCTTATTTGGTCAATGCGCTCCAAGGGCAGTTGGACCCCGGCCGAATAAGCGATGGCCGGGATATGCAGACAAGCGTTGGTGGAGCCGCCCAGAGCCATATCTATGGCTATGGCATTATCAAAGGCCTCTGGGGCAAAAAAGCGCCGGGAATTTATCCCCTCTTTCACCAATTCCACCACTCGCTGGCCCGACTCATAGGCCAGCCTCTCTTTTTTCGCGGATACGGCCAGAGACGCGGCCATCCCTGAAAGGGAAAGCCCCAGCGCCTCGGTCACACAGGCCATAGTATTCGCCGTATAAACCCCCTGGCAGGAACCACCCCCGGGACAGGCCTCCATCTCCAGGGCCATAAGTTCTTTTTCATCGATGAGGCCCGCCTGCGCCCTTCCCACGGCTTCAAAGGTATCGCGCACCAAAGAAAGACGCTTGCCCCGGTGCCTGCCGGTAAGCATAGGCCCGGCGGTGACCACGATGCAGGGCAAATCCAGACGCGCCGCGGCCATTAGCATACCCGGGGTGATTTTGTCGCAGGCGGTGAGGAGCACCACGCCGTCCAGAGAATGCGCCTCCACAAAGGTCTCCACGGAATCGGCGATGAGTTCCCGGCTGGCCAGGGAATAATGCATACCCCTATGCCCCATAGCGATGCCGTCGCAGACGGCAGGCACGCCGAAGACGAAACTCACCCCGCCGGCAGAATGAATGCCCTTTTCAATGGCTCGCTCCAGGCGGCGCATATGAATATGGCCGGGGACGATGTCCGTGAAACTGGAGGCGATGGCGATAAAGGGTTTATCCATCTCTTCGGAAGTAATGCCGGTAGCATGCAGCAGTGCCCTGTGGGGCAGGCGCTCCAGTCCTTTTTTTATCCGGTCGCTACGCACCATTTCCCTCTTGAAATAATTTTTTATAGTTTAACCACTGAATGGGATTTGTCAAGAAAAAGTCTTGCGAGGGGAAAAAGGGAATGGGCAAAAGAAGCGAAAAAACAAATCCTCAAATGCGGCCGCTTTCAGGCAAAATAAAAAGCGACCAAGACCGCGTGCTGGATATAATGGATTTATTTTTTCAGGGAGTACGCTCCCCGCCAGTCACGGCCTCGGCCGCGTGGTCCCCACTTCTGTAATAATTCTATACACACTTGAGTTACTTGTCAACAAAAAAATTCTTTTTTTGAGTAAAAAATTTGTGGTGCTACGAACGCCCCAGGATTTTATCCATAGCCTTGGAGGTCACCTCCAATAGGTCCGGCCGCCAGGGCATCATCTCCGCGGTGAGGTAGCCATCGTAGCCGATTTTCTCCAGGGCCTTCATCACCTCCGGCCAGTTCACATCACCTTCAAGTAGATCGCAGAAGCCCTTTGCTGTTCCTACCGAGCGCTTGAAATCCTTTATATGCACCCGTTTGATTCTATCCCCCAGGATGCGTATCCACTGCTCCGGGTAGCCGAAAAGGAGCACATTTCCCACATCAAAATATACTCCCACATAATCGCTTTTTATCTCGTCCACGAAACTGCGCATCTCCAGGGGCGAAAGGAGAAACTTATTCCACACATTCTCCACCCCTATGGCTACCCTCAGCGTGTCAGCGAGAGGCGCCAGTTCCTCAAGGGCTTCATGCGAGCGCTCCCACACCACCTCATAGGGAACCACCGGTGCATCGGGCTTGAAAAATATATCCACCGCCCCGGGCACCACCAGCACCGCATCCACTCCCAACCAGGCCGC
>LIZR01000018.1 GCA_001302825.1 Planctomycetes bacterium DG_23
CGCCGCCTTTTTCAAACTCGCTTCTCACCAAATGCCCCGGGCCTTTGGGCGCCACCATAATCACATCCAGATTTTCGGCCGGTTTAATCTGGCCGTAATGGATATTGAAGCCGTGGGAAAAACCCAGGACATTTCCGGCCACCAGATTGGGCGCAATCTCCTCCTTATAAACCCAGGCCTGAACTTCGTCGGGCACCAGCATTTGAACCAGGTCGGCGCGCTTGGAGGCCTCGGCTGCGGAAAGGGGGGTGAAGCCGTGTTTCTGGGCCAACTTGTAATTTTCCGTGCCCTCAATTTCGGCCACGGAGACCTCCAGGCCGCTATCCCTTAAGTTTTGCGCCTGGGCGTGGCCCTGGCTGCCATAGCCGATGATGGCAATTGTCTTGCCCTTGAGTATCTCAATGTCGCACTTATCCTCGTAATAAATCTTGGCCATAAATTCCCTCCCCCTACGGATTAGTCACTGGTCACTCGAAACTCGTAAGGCAAGTCTAAAGTCGGCCGTCTGCCGAAAAACTGCAGACCGCCGACCACAGACCGCAGACGGTTTTGATGACTAATGACGAGTGACGAATCTATTTCACCCCTCTCACCATTGCGATTCTGCCCGTGCGCGCTACTTCCTTTATCCCGTAAGGTTGCATCAGCGCAATCATCGCCTCTATCTTGGCCTCGGGCCCGGAAAGTTCAATCATCAGATGCCGCTGGCCCACATCCACTATCTTGCCCCGAAAGACCTCCACGATTTGCAGAATCTCGCCCCGTTTGGCCGCCGGCGCATTCACCTTGAGAAGCGCCAGGTCCCTTTCCACGAAGTCCAGCCCGGAGAAATCCTGCACCTTGACCACATCGATGATTTTGCCCAGTTGCTTGCGGATTTGCTCCAGGGTGGCCTCATCGCCCTTGACCACGATGGTCATTCGGGAAAGCGTGGGCTCCTCGGTTTCTCCCACGGCCAGGCTATCGATATTGAAGCCGCGGCTGGAGAAAAGCCCGGAGATGCGCGCCAGCACGCCGGGTTTATTCTCCACGGTGATGGAGATGATATGTTTTGCATCTACTGTTTTAGCCATTTTCGCTCCGCTATTGGTCGTTTCGAATACCGTAGGCGGGCTCGTCCCTGAGCCCGCCAAAGCCCTATCGCAAAGACCGGCTCGGGGACGACCCGGCCTACGGCGCTCTCTATTTGGTCATCCGTCATTCGGGTGACTCTTTGGATGCTGAGCACCCTTCCCTCGATCCTGAGTCTCGGGACGAAGGGCAGGATGCGAAGCACGAGTTTCAAGTGACCGATGACCAGTGACGGATTTCCACTAAGCCAGGCCGTCAATCATCTTATCCAGCGCCTCACCGGCCGGCACCATAGGGAAGACATTTTCCTCAGGGTCGATGTGAAAGTCAAGGACAAAGGTCCTGGGTGAGGCCACGGCTTCCTCAAGGGCCGGCCGCACATCTTCCTTTTTCTCTATGAGCCGGCCTTCGGCGCCATAGGCCTGGGCCACTTTGGAGAAATCCGGCGAACCGGTTAGAGTAGTATGCGAATATCTCTTCTTGAAGAAAAGTTCCTGCCATTGGCGCACCATACCCAGATAGCCGTTATTCAGAATGGCCACATTAACGGGAAGTTGGTTGTTGACGGCGGTGGCCAGTTCCTGGATATTCATCTGAATAGAGCCGTCGCCGGCGATGTCAAAGACTATTTTATCCGGGCAACCCACCTGAGCGCCGATGCATGCGGGAAAGCCGTAACCCATAGTCCCCAGACCGCCGGAGGTGATGATGGAACGGGGCCTGGTGAAGGTGAAAAACTGTGCCGCCCACATCTGGTTTTGCCCCACTTCGGTGGCGATAATGGCCTCGCCTTTGGTGGCCTCACAGATTTGCTCCACTATGTACTGAGGTTTAAGGCCGGTATCGGAGTAGGTGAGAGGACGGTCTTTTTTCCACTTAGCTATAGTCTTGAGCCACTCTTTGTGCTCGGCCGGCTCCACCAGGGGGATGAGGTTTTCCAGAATATTCTTGGCATCGCCCACCACCGGCACATCCACCCGGATATTCTTGCTTATGGAAGCCGGGTCGATGTCAATGTGAAGTATCTTGGCATGGGGAGCGAAGGCATCCACCTTGCCCGTGATGCGGTCGTCAAAACGAGCGCCGATAGCGATGATGAGGTCGGACTCCATAACCGCATGATTGGCGTAGGCCGTGCCGTGCATCCCCAGCATCCCCAGGGAAAGGGGATGGTCCTCGGGAAAAGCGCCCAGGGCCATAAGCGTGGTGGTCGCCGGGATGTGCGCCTTTTTGGCCAGGGCGCGAAGTTGCTCCGAGGCTCCGGAGATAATCACCCCGCCGCCAGCATAAATTACCGGCCTGGAGGCGTCATTTATAACTTTTGCCGCCAGGCGTATCTGTTTGATATTTCCTTCGTAAACAGGCTTATAGCCGCGCAAGGATATTTCGCTGGAAGGATTTCCCTCACAAACGGCCCTGGAGACATCGCGCGGCAGGTCCACCAACACGGGCCCCGGCCTTCCGGTAGAGGCGATGTAGAAGGCCTCTTTTATCACCCGGGCCAGTTCTTTAACATCCTTGACCAAAAAGGAATGCTTGGTGATGGGGCGGCAGATACCGGTGATATCGGCCTCCTGGAAGGCATCGTTACCTATTAAGTTAGTGGGCACCTGGCCGGTAATGGCGACGATAGGCACGGAATCGAAATTGGCGGTGGCGATGCCGGTGACCAGATTAGTGGCCCCGGGACCGGAAGTGGCCATACACACGCCGACGCGCCCGGTAGCGCGGGCATAGCCATCGGCGGCATGAGCGGCGCCCTGTTCGTGTCGGGTGAGAATGAAGCGAAGCGGCGCATCGTAGAGCGCATCAAAGACATCTATCAAGGCCCCGCCCGGTATGCCGAAGATGACCTGGGCGCCCTCGGCAATGAGTGCATCCACCAGTATCTGGCTTCCGGTTTTGGGCTCTCGGCCCCGCTCAACTGGTTTACTCGTTTTGGATTTTTTGGACAACTTTCCCTCCCCAGAATATTTTTTCGGTGGATAATTCTAAACTTCCAGCGGGATAAAAGCAAGGAAAAAATGTGGATAGGCAACAAGATTTAATAGCATCTATTGCCTGAAATGTGCTTAGGAAAAGATTCCCTGACCAAAGGAGTTATCTTTTTTTTCTTCTTCCTCGGTTTCGAGGTCTTCGGGTCCCTCGGTTTCATATTCTGGGGGCCGGTAGCCAGGCTCCCTGGAGCGCCCTGATTCTTCTTTGTAGGCCTGCAGCACCACCCGCTGCAATTCCTCCCGACAGCGTGAGTTAATGGGATGGGCGATGTCGGCGTGCAGTTTGGCCCGGCCCTGTTCATCGCGCTCGGCGCGATTATCGGCTAACCTCGCCCCGCAGTCGTTACAGTATTTGGCCCGCAGGTGATTCTTCCCCCCGCAGGAAGGACACCGGTCAACAAGTTTCCTTGAAGGCATAGCGACGAATGTCCCTTTTGCGCCTTCGATAATCTTCAAATCGCGCACCACGAATTCTCCATCTATGGTGACGGTGCAGAAGGCGCGCAGGCGTTCGTTTCTCTTATCTTCGATGCGTTTTACCTTGACCTCGGTTATATTCACGGTTGGCTCCTTTCCCCGTCAGCCGTACCCAGATGGGTCTTCACGGAAAAGATGGTTCCCAGATTCTGCCCTTCCAATTCTTTTGCCAGTTGCCGGGCCCGAAGTTCATTCTGACAAAGCCCGAAAAAACAAGAACCACTGCCCGTCATACCTGAATAGAGAAATGGCACCTCCTTGAGTTTGTTCTTAATTTCACCCAGTTGGGGATAAAGATTAAGTGCCGTATTCTCCAGACGATTATAGCAATGTCTTACGACTTTTTCTAATTCGCCCAGACGCAATCCTTCAATCAATATTTTACTTTCTCGTTTAGTTTCTGTCAAGATAATTCTTAAATTCTTGTAAATCTTTTTGGTGGGGATGCCAAACTCCGGCCAGACCAGGACATAATGGAGCACCTTCTTTGAAGCCAGAGGCTCCACCACCTCTCCCCGACCCCGACACAAACAGGTCCCGCCGTAGAGGAAAAAAGGCACATCCGCACCCAAATCACCGGCCATACTTGCCAAATTCTCTCGCGAAAGACCCAGCCTCCAGAGGCGGTTCAAACCCTGAAGCACCGCCGCGGCATCGCTACTTCCTCCGCCCAGGCCCCTTCCTACCGGGATACTTTTCTCCAGTTCTATCCTCGCCCCGCCGCGAAAACCGCTCTTTTTTTTCAGGATTTCTGCGGCGCTCAAGACGATATTTTCTTTTTCCGGAATTTCCTCGCCCTTTGCCACAACTTCTAAGTCATTTGCTTCCTCCAGGATGAGTGTATCATAGAGCCTCACGGGCTGCATCACCGTCTCAATCTCCCAGTAGCCGTCGGGCCGCTTTCCCTTAACCTCCAGAAACAAATTCACCTTGGCCGGGGCTTTTAAGGTAATTTTCTTTGGGTAAGATGGCGCCACTTCATTTTCCTCGCGGTCCTGGGTTACTGGAGATTGGCGTGGCGCTGCCGCATCTGGGTTTCGCTCACGCCCAATTCTTCTTTAAGTCGAAGCACTATAGAGTCAAGGAGGATGAGAAGCGACTGTTCAAAAAGACTGGCCAGCGGCTGCAAAGATGGGGCCTTCTGGCGGGAGGCCTTTTGGAGGCCCTTCTTATCCTGCCCGGATTCATTGGTTCTGAGGCTGGGTGCGGGAATGAGTAAAACTTCGTCGCTTAAGGCGGCCAGGGGGGATTCGGGCGAAGCGGTTATAAGTGCCACTTTGGCCTTTTTTTCCCGGGCCTTCTGGACAAGGGGGAGGAGGCTGGGGGTTTGGCCGGAGCCTGAGGCCACCAGCAAAAGGTCGCCTTTTCTCATTGCCGGGGTTACGGCCTCGCCGACCACGAAGGCCTCAAGACCGAGATGCATAAGCCGCATAGCAAAGGCCTTAAGCATAAGTTCCGAGCGCCCCCGACCGGCCACAAAGACCCTTGGTGCCGCCTTGAGGGCCTGAGAAAAGATTGCAAAATCCTCTTGGCTAATTTGCTCCAAGGAATTCCTGATTTCCTGCAGAATTTTTTGTGACACGCTCACGAGGTCCATTTTATCCTCGCCGCATCAAACACCGGGCCGTCTTTGCAGACCAGTTCGTAGTGAAATCCTGTATTGCTTTCGTCGAGCACGGCCTGAGCGCATCCCTGGCAGGCTCCGATACCGCAGGCCATCATCGCTTCAAGCGAGACCTCGCAAGAGAGCCCTCGGGATTTGCAAATCGCTGCCAGGCGAGCCAGCATAGGATGAGGCCCGCAGCCATAAACGCGGAACTCTTTTTCGGCCAACCCAGTTAATTTTTGCCCAAACATTTCCGTGACGAACCCCTTATGGCCGCAACTACCGTCTTCTGTGGCCGGATGAACTTCCACGCCCAATTCTTCAAATTCGCCGAGGCCTACGAGATGTTCCTTTGCGCAGGCACCGAAGAAAAGATACAAAGTGTCAACGCCCTGGCGTCTGAGAGTTTTGGCCAGGAAGAGAAAGGGGGCAATGCCTATGCCTCCGGCCACAAGCGCTGCTTTTTTCACGCCGCCGGTGGTAAAGGCGTGCCCCAGCGGCCCCCAGACGGAAAGCCTCTGGCCGGGTTTGATGGTCTCAAGCAGACGAGTCATCCTTCCCACCACTTTATAGAGGATTTCAATGGCCGCCGGTTCGTTTTTTGAGCCTGAGTTTGATATATTGTGAATGCTATAGGCACGGGGCAGAAAGGGCTCAAATTCATCGGGTTTGCGCAGCATAACGAACTGCCCCGGTAGCACCTTCCCCGCAATCTCCGGGGCAAGAAGCCTTATGCGGAAGTGGTCTTCGGCAAAAAGATTATTGCTCAGAACTTCAGCCAGAAGCTGGCTCATTTGTTTGAATCCTCGCGCCTGTATGAACAAGTACGGATGAATCCGCTCAGTCTGAGAGGCTTATGCCGTAGGCGGGCTCGTCCCCGAGCCCGCTCCTAATTACCGTTGTGGCTGGGTCAGGGACGACCCAGCCCTACGAGGTTATAATAACGCTCAAAGCCGCCGCTGTCAAGGGAAAGGTTTGGCTTGAAAAAGGCTGAAGGTGCAGTAGAATCGATCTATACAGAAATTGCAGGCTGAGACAAGAAGGAGAGCAAAATGGCAGGTCTTTTCGATGTGGTGGTTGTGGGCGGTGGGTTTGGCGGAGTGTGCGCTGGGGTGGCTGCGGCTCGAAACGGGGCAAGGACGCTACTTGTGGAACGCTATGGATTTCTGGGCGGGATGGGCACGGCGGGCCTGGTCAATCCCTTTATGACCTATTTCGCCGGAGAGGAGCAAATAATTGAAGGCATTTTTTCGGAAATCCTTGAAGGCCTCAGGCAAAGCGGCGGCCTGGGTGAAAGAGGCCGCATATTTGATGAGGAACTTTTGAAATTAGTAATGGATGAACTGGTGGTAGGGTCAGGGGCGGAAACCAGATTCCACTCTTATCTTTCAGGCGTCAAGAAGGACAAAAACCTTATCAAATCGGCGGAATTTCTGGGGAAATCCGGCCCGGAAGAATTTGAGGCGCAAATCTTCGTGGATGCCACAGGCGATGGCGACCTGGCCGCTCTTGCCGGATGTCCTTATGAGAAGGGGAGGAAGGAAGACGGCCTTTCCCAGGCGATGACCCTTTGTTTTCGCTTGGCTGGTGTAGATATGGACAAAGTCCCCGGAGAGGATTGGAAAGGGAAACGGGAATTTATCAGCGGGAAGTTTCTTGAGGCCAAGAAAAGAGGCGAAATCACCAATCCCAGACATAATGTGCTTTTTTTCCGCACTTTGCGCAAGGATGTAATTCATTTCAACACCACGCGCATCGTGCGCCGCGATGCTACTTCTACCGGCGACCTCACTCAGGCCGAGATTGAAGGAAGGCGGCAGGTGCAGGAGATGATGCAATTCCTTAAGAAGGAGATACCCGGCTTTGAAAACGCAATTTTAGAGAAGATGGCGGCGCAGATTGGGGTGCGGGAGTCCCGCAGGATTATGGGGGAATATGTGATGACCGAGGAGGATATTACCCAGGCGCGCAAATTCGAAGATGCAGTCGCCCGCGGTTCTTATCCCATAGATATTCACAGCCCCACCGGCGAAGGCACGGTAATAAAACACCTCCCGCCGGGCGAGTCTTATGACATTCCTTACCGGTCACTGGTGCCCAAAGAGGTGGATAATCTCTTAATCGCCTCCCGATGCATCTCGGCAACACACGAGGCTCACGGTGCCATCCGCGTTATGCCCATCGTGGCCGCTATCGGCCAGGCCGCCGGCACCGCCGCAGCACTCTCTATCCAGGAAAAGACCATCCCGCGGAAACTGGATGTAACCAAATTGCGTAAGAAACTTATTGAAGATGGAGCAAATTTAGGCTAATAGTCAAAATTCCAACTTTGGAGAATGAAAGGGACTTTATAATGAGTGAAGTCCTTGCGTTGACCGTGGGTGGTTGGTTATCGCGTGGTTGGAGGACATTCAAAGACAATCCCAAGCCAGTAATTGGCGCGGCGGTGATTATGAGCGCTTATAGCCTTGTTCTGACACTGATAGGTTTACTGGTTCGAAAATCTTTCGTTCTATTACCAATTCAGTTCATAATTACTCCGGTCTTAACAGTTGGATGGTGTTTCTTGTGCCTCAGGGTGGTAAGAGGTGATAATGCCAGGGTTTCAGATTTATTTGCTGCCTTTTCCCGTTTTGGAAGAGCCTGGCTGACCTTTTTTCTCTTTTTTCTTATCGTATTGGGCGGGTTCTTTTTGCTTGTCGTTCCAGGTGTAATCTGGGGTTTGAAGTATAGCCTGAGTGTATATGCTGTTATGGATAGAGACTTGTCGGCCAGAGAATGTATCCGATTCAGCGGCAAGATAACGAAAGGATACAAAGGTAGGCTTTTTGGCGCATCCCTTATAGCATTGTTGTTGGGCCTTATGGCGATGCCTTTCTCTTTTGGGCTGCAACGTTTAGGAGAAGACCTGGGCCTCACTCTCATAGTAATTGGCATCGTTCCTTACCTTGTGCATCTTTTGGTAATTGTCCCCTGGATGGGTGCTACATATGCAGCCGCTTACGACAATCTTGCTTATGGGCAAGAGACCGGAGGGTCCACGAAGACATCCGCGGGTCCTGGTTAATTGAAAGGACTGACGGCATCGAATGACCTTCGGCGGTCAGCTAAAATTAGCGCCAGAAGGGCTCTTTTTGGGTGAGTTTGAAGACGCAGTACTCGCCGCACATTGAGCAGACATCTTCGCTCTGAGGCCTAAGTTCTTGGCGGATTTCCCCGGCCTTTTTGGGGTCCAAAGCCTCGGCGATTTGCCTCTTCCAGTTTCTGTCTCTCCTCAGGCGGCTGAACTCATCATCTCGCTCTTTCGCCCCGGGTGTACCTTTGGCAATATCTCCAGCGTGGGCGGCAATGCGGGCGGCGATAACGCCCTCTCGCACCTCTTCTCGCCCAGGAAGGCCGAGGTGTTCGGTGGCGGTGACATAGCAGAGGAAATCGGCTCCAGCGGCAGCGGCGATAGCCCCGCCGATGGCTGCGGTGATGTGGTCATAACCGGGCGCTATATCGGTAACAATAGGGCCAAGGACATAAAAGGGGGCGCCCATACAAACGGATTTTTCCATTTCCACCTGGCCGCGCACCTGGTCTATGGGCACATGGCCCGGGCCTTCAATCATCACCTGGATGCCGGCCTCTTTGGCACGCTGGGCCAAATCGGCCAGGACAAGAAGTTCGTGCACCTGGGGGCCATCCATTGAATCGGCAATGGCCCCGGGCCGAAGCCCGTCACCCAGACTCAGGGTCACATCATACTCTCGCGCTATCTCCAGCAAGCGGTCGAAATGCTCATAAAGGGGATTTTCTCTGCCGCTATGAATCATCCATTCGGCGAGAAAAGTGCCGCCCCGGCTGACTATGCCGCAGATGCGTTTTCGCTCCCTGAGACCTTCCAATACCGCCCAGGTTACGCCGCAGTGAACGGTGATGAAATCAATGCCGTCTCTGGTGTGATTTTCTATTGCCGACCACATGTCTTCTTCGGCCATTTCCGGGATGGCCTTGGAGGCAGCGGTGGTCTTTGCTGCGGCCTCGTAAATGGGGACGCTGCCCAGGGGGACTTTAGCCTCCTGGAGGAGTTTGCGCCGGATGCCAGTGATGTCGCCGCCCGTGGATAAGTCCATAACCGTGTCTGCACCGGCCTCCTCGGCGGCGCGCAGTTTCGCCATTTCTTTGTCCAAATCCGCATAGTCAGGCGAAGTGCCGATATTGGCATTAACCTTAGTGCGAAGTCCGACGCCGATGGCGCAGGTTTTCTTTGGCGGGCGATTTTTATTGGCCAGGATGACTATGCGACCGACGGCCACATTCTCACGGATGAATTCAGCGTCCACCCCTTCCGCAGTGGCGCCCTCTTTCATCTCCGGGGTTATTTCGCCCCTTCTTGCTCTTTCCAATTGGGTCATAAATTACTCCTACAGCCTTCGTCACTCGTCATCCGTCATTGGTCATTCGAGTGACGAATGACGAGTTGCGAATGACTAATCAGGGTAAAAACTGAATCAAATGTTTGTAGCCGAGTGCCAGGCCTTCATTGAAACGCTCGCCGTGAAATACCGGGTCCTCGTGCTCAATCACGATATTCCCTGCATAGCCCACATCCAAAAGGGCCGCGATGAATTTCTGCCAGTCTATTTCCCCCCAGCCCGGGATGCGATACCTCCACCAGCCCTTGGCATAGATACTTAAGTAGTCCAGTTGCTCCTGGAGGATTTCCGTATCCTTGGCGTGGATATGGTAGATGCGTTCGCCGTAGTCGTAGATGGCCTTAATGTGGTCTATGCCCAGCCAATAGAGATGGCTGGGGTCAAGTTCCAGGCCCAGGGCGTCTGAGGGCACGACTTCAAACATCAAATCCCAGGCCTGGGGCGAGTAGGCCATATTGGTGCCGCGCACCGGGTCCCCGCGCATCATCGGACAGTTTTCAAAGGCAATCTGGATACTTTTCTTTTCAGCCAACTCGGCAATGGGAGAAAAGACCTCTTTGAATAGCGGGGCATTTTCCTCAATAGATTGCTCCGGCTCTCGGCCGGCGAAGGTGGTGACTACGCCTACACCCATTTCGGATGCGGCCTCAATTACTTTCTTAAGATGCTCGATGCGCTGAGTAGCCTCCTCTTTATCCGGGTCGAGGAAATTGGCATAGAAGCCCAGGGCGGAGATTTCAAGACCGGCCTTTTTCATCGTTTCTACGACCTCTTTTCTTCCGCCAGCGGTAAGGATTTTATCGCCGCAGACACTCTTAGGCCGGGCCTGAAGAGCGAGGCAACTGAACCCTATTTCCTTGGCCGCTTTCAAATTCGCCTCGGTCATATTTCCTAAAAATCCCAGTTTCATCTCTCGCTCCTTTCAAGCGGAATTTTCTATCCTCGGACTGATGGCCACATTATCTTACAGGAAGTTCCATCTTCCTTTCCGTTGCCGCAGGCATTTCGGCTTCCACGCTTTGACTGTCCAGGTGTAACAAAGCCCCGTAAATCACTTCGAAGACGCGCTCTATAGCCTCCGCCTGGACAAGGGCGGAGTTGTCCTTTGGAGTATCTATGATTTTGAGCACCTGGGGCGCTTCCTCAGAAGGCTCGCCCTTCATCATTTGTGTAAGTAGAATAGCGTCCTTCTTTGAGACGATGGCTATGGAGACATTAGGGATGCCCGCGGCCTGGAAACTTCTATCGTCGCCCGGAGGGAAGGGGGTGGATTCGGCGTGGCTGATATTTTTTTCCTTGACCACTCGACGCACTGCTCGAAGTGCAGGATTGGACTGGCCTCCGTATCCGGGACCGAAAAAGATAGTGTCGCCTGCGCCACATACATCCAGGTTAAAATATGCGATAATCTTATCGCCTTTGTGGCTGTTGATATAGGCGCGGGAGCCTACTCCACCCTGTTCTTCCGCATCGAAGAATATGACTTTAATCGTAGAATTCATTTTTGCATCTTTCAATTTTTCAACAAGGCCCAGGGCCACACTCACGCCGGAGCCATTATCGTTGGCGCCAGGGCTCCAGGGGAGGACATCATAATGAGCGCCGACTAATATTTGCCCTTCGCCCTGCCCGAAGGTAGTTACGATATTGTATCCCGAGCCGGAAGGGGCCTGAAATAGTTCCTTGCTATATTCAAGATTGAGGTTCCTCAAGATATTCAGGATGGCCTGTCGTCTGGCCGCGGTAGTCTTTCCTTCCAAGGCCTTAACCCGTGCCAAAAACGGCTCGTCTTGCTTAGCACCCGCCTGGAAGGCGAATATCGCTATCAGGAAAGACCCATATAGAATCCTTGACGCTTTCATCGAAGCATCGCCCCGCAGAAGAGAATTATCCTCCTTAATCATTTAATACAACTTTGCCTTTTTTGTCAATAAGAAATGGCGACCTGGTCTTCCTTGACTTTTGAGTGACAAGAGGATATAATACCAAAGGTTATGGAGGTGTGTATGTCCGGAATGACTACCAGGACGGAACCTGTGGTGGAAAGGATAAACGAACTGCGCACAAAGCGCCAGGCGGTGATACTGGTGCATAATTACCAGCGCGGCGAGATTCAGGATATAGGTGACTTGGTGGGCGATTCCCTGGAACTTTCCCGTAAGGCCGCCCGCACCGACGCCAAGGTAATCCTTTTCTGCGGCGTCCATTTTATGGCCGAAACTGCCAAAATCCTTTCCCCGGAAAAAATGGTCCTTATGCCTGACCCGAACGCCGGCTGCCCTATGGCCAATATGCTCACCCTGCGGGAACTGAAGAACAAAAAGGCCGAGCATCCGGAAGCACTGGTCGTATGCTATGTGAATTCCGCCGCCGAGATTAAGGCCGAGAGCGATATATGCTGCACCTCGGCCAATGCGGACAAAATCGTCGCCTCCATCCCTGAGCATAAGGAAATTATCTTTATCCCGGACAAAAGCCTGGGGGATTATGTGGCCAGGAAAGTGGGTCGGGAACTCATCCTCTGGCCTGGCTTTTGTCCCACCCATCATCGCATACTGCGAGAGCATATACTTCAGCAAAAAAAGGCGCATCCTGCGGCCAAGGTCATCGTGCATCCGGAATGCACCCGGGATGTGATTGGACTTGCCGATGCGGTGGGCAGCACATCCCAGATATTGCGCTTCGCCCGCGAAACTGCCGCAAATGAGGTCATCGTGGGCACGGAAAATGGGATGCTTTATCGGTTGGCCAAAGAAAATCCCGACAAGAAATTCTATCCGGCCTCACCGGTTGCGGATTGCCCCAATATGCGGCTTAACACCCTGGAGAAGGTGTTTTGGTCGCTGGAGGATATGGTATATGAGATTACGGTGCCTGAAGATGTGGCGGCCAGGGCAAGAGGGGCTATAGAAAGGATGCTGGAATTATCTTAGAGAATTTAAGGGAGATGTAGGTCTATATTCTTAGAAGGTATTGCCGGCTTGCCCGAGGGCTCGCCCAAGGGAGCGTCAGGAAAATGGGCGGGGAGGAAACCCCGCCTTTACATTTTGACTGAGGGGGCGAAGCAAAACGAGGAGAAAGATATGCCGGAGAAGGTAGTGAGGATAGGGGTGATAGGTGTGGGGACTCAGGGGACAAGGCATATTGAATGCTTTCGCCAGATACCCAGAGCGGAGGTGGTGGCCGCAGCGGATATAGACCAAGCGCGGCTTAAGGAGGTTTGTGCGCGCTATGAGATAAAAGCGGCCTTCACCGATTATCACCAAATGGTAAAAGAAGCCGAAATGGACGCCGTTTCAATCGTCCTTCCAGATGATATGCATCTCGAGCCTGCGCTTGCCGCCATCGATGCCGGCCTGGACCTTCTGGTGGAAAAGCCTTTGGCCACCAAGGTGGAAGAGGCCGAGGCTATTGTGAAGGCGGCAAGAGAAAAAGGCGTTCGTCTTATGACTAATTTCTCCAACCGCTGGCAACAGCCAGTGGCTTTGGTCAAAGAAGCCTATGTGGCCGGGGACCTGGGCAAACCGGTTTATGTATATGCTCGTCTTTCCAATACTTTAATGGTGCCCACCGAGATGATTCGTCCCTGGGTAAAGCGCACCTCACTTCCCTTCTGGCTGATGAGCCATACGGTGGATAGAGTGAGGTGGATTTACGGCGCCGAGGCAAAAAAAGTTTATGGCATCTCCCGTTCAGGTGTGCTCAAGAGTATGGGCATTGATGTGGAGGACATATACCTGGCCACAGTGGAGTGGGATAACGGGGCCTTTTCCACCTTTGAATCCTCCTGGATTTTGCCCACCAGCCTTCCGGCAAATATTGACAGTAAAATGATGTTCATATTTACCGAAGGCGCGGCTTATTTCGATGCCCAGGCCGCGATGATGGAGATGGCCAGCAAAGAGCGCTACCGCATCCCACCTATGCTTAGTACCTCCACTCGCGGCCGGATACAGGGCTTTGTGATTGAGGCACTCAGACATTTTGTGGACTCGGTGGCAGAGCGTAAAGAGCTGGGACCTTCCGGTGAAGATGGGCTGGCCGTATGCCGCATCACCTCGGCAATTGTGGAATCCGCTCAAAAAGGTAAGGCCATTGAATTGTAGCGCATTTGCTCCTGGGGTAACAAACCGGCGTCTCCGTAAAACTTAAGCCCTTATTCTTGACCTTGAGCCTGTTTGAGGAAGGTATTTACCTTGGCTGCCAGGCGGGATTTCTTACGGCTGGCGGTATTGGGGTGAAGCACTCCTTTGGATACGGCCTTGTCCAGGCGGCTCTCAGCCAGAACAAATTCTTTTTTCACTCTTTCCACATCACCGGAGGCGAGAGCGCTCATAACCTTTTTCACCTGAGTTCTGGTGGCAGAACGCATAGCCCGATTGCGAATGCGCCGCTTTTCATTTTGCCTCATTCTTTTTTTTGCTGAATGCGTCTTGGGCATCTTTCACTCCTGGCTTTGTTTTTTCTCCCCTGTTCTGGGATAGACTACCTCCATTCGCTCGGCTATATCCCGGAAATTTATGTCGGCTTCGTAAATCCTGGAATACTGCTCCTTGGCCTTCTCAAAATCGCCCATCTCCTCATAGACCTTACCCAGGTTATAAACCAGGCCCTTGGCCTCGTCATCCAGCACGGCTATGCCCTCAAGGGCCGTGTTGAACTGCTTGACGGACAGGTCGTAAAGGCCTCTTTTGGCAAAGCATTGACCGAGCATATTCAATGAGCGGCGGCGAAATTTGGGGTCGCGCACGGTCTGCTGGAATTGACTGGTGGCCTCGTTGGTCCTTTCCAGGTCAAATAGAAGCATCCCCAGGCGGAAACGCTGGTCGGTATCCGTGGGATAGACCTCCACGCGTTTGCTAATTTCTTCCAGAGACACTCTTTTCCGCTCTTCCTCGGCTTGTTTGAGCTTCTCGGCAAGCAGGGGATCCTCAGGGGATTCCTTCAATTCATCCCGCAGCGTGTCGATTTCGTCTTCGGCGCGGGCGATGCGCAAATCACCCAGGCGCGACTTGTAAGTGAAACTCTCCGGCTCCAGTTCCATACCTTTTGTATAAGAGGCCTCGGCCTGCACATAATCCTTCATCTGCTTATAATAATCGCCCAGACGTAGCCAGAGTATGGCGCGGCCCGGCTCGGCCTCCAGTTCTTCTTTAGTCCGCTCTATGGCTCGCTCTAAATCCTCACGGGTGCGGATGAAGCGCTGCGCCTCCTCCAGCCGCTCCGCCCTTTCTATGTCGCGTATTTTGTCCCGGTAAGATGTGGTGTCCTCCCAGCCTACCGAGTCCACAATTTCCAAAGCAGCCAGGTCGCGCATAGACCGTTCGGCTTCTATATCCTGTGGGCGAAGGTTCAGAAGTTCCTGATACCTGGATATAGCCGTGGGTATATCCTTTGCTTCTTTATAAAGTCGCCCCAGGTAGCGCAGCGCAGTAATATGGTCCGGCTTGGCAGAGCGCACATCCTCCATCGCGAGGATACCACTTCGCCAATATCCGGCATCGTAGGAGGCTTTACCCAATAAGGTCAGAAGAAAGATGCTCTTGGGATACTTTCTAAGCAATTTCTCGCAGCCCCGCATAGCTGCCTCTGGGCGAGCCACCAGCCTGGCGAAAAAGATGAAGACAATGAAAGGCAGACTGGTGAGATAACCAAAGAGTTTGGCCACGGCTCCGGGCGGGTTTTCTTCGTAGCGGGCAAGTTCAGCCTGACGCAAAGCCGTTCGGGCCTCGACATTATCCGGTGCCAGGTTCACTACCTGGGTGAAAAGGTCTACGGCATAATCAAAACTGCCGGCCTGTAGTGCCTCGTTCGCTTTCTGCAAAATAAGCCTTATATCCATAACTTTCCCCTCGAAAAAATGGCTTTGTTTCCCCATACAATTTTACTCAAGAGGGAACTTTGTGTCAACAAAAAAGTGCAGAAAGGGCTTGCATTTTTAGGGACTAATGGGTATAATTAGGTATAGCGGTGGTCTTTGGGCGAGGGGGGCGTGCCTGCTCGCCCACTCTGTTAAAAGGGCTAAGAATGCGTATTCTATACTACCCACATCCAGTCCTCAGAGAGCGCACAAACGAAGTAAAACGCATGCAGCCCGCTCTAAAGGCTGAGGTGCAGGAGATGTTGCATCTGATGTATGAAGCCAAAGGAGTGGGGCTGGCAGCAAGTCAAGTCGGACTTGGCCAGCGCTTTTTTGTTTATGATACCGGCGCCGGTGAAGAAGGCGAAGAGTCTGAAGAGAAACGGGAGCCAGGGCACGGCCAGGTGCTCATAAATCCGGTCATACTGGAAGCGGTGGGCGAAGTGGAGGAAGAGGAAGGCTGTCTAAGTTTGCCCCAAATAACGGCAAATATAAAGCGCTCGCACAAGGTGAAGGTAGCCGGGCTTGACCTGGAGGGCAAAGAAATAGTCCTGGAGGCGGAAGGTTGGCTTGCCCGTGTCTTCCAGCATGAGATTGACCATTTAGACGGCGTTCTCATCATAGACCGTATGTCCCTTGCCGGTCGTTTGGCAAATGCCAGGAGGCTAAAGGCGCTGGAGAAGACCTTTCTTGAGGATATAGCGTGCGCATAATTTTTTTGGGCAGTTCTCACTTTGCTTTGCCTGCGCTAAGGGCCACCCTTGACTGCGCATATGATATACCGGCGGTGATCACGCAACCTGACCGACGCAAAGGCCGGGGGCTTAAGATTTCGGCATCGCCGGTAAAGAACGAAGGCCTCAAAAAGGGACTATTTATCTATCAACCCGAGGATATAAATAACCGGGATTTTGTAGAGCAATTGGCCAGGCTTGAGCCAGAAATTCTCCTGAGCGCTGGCTACGGGCAAAAGATTTCCTCCGAGCTTCTTACGCTTGCCCCGCAGGGCGTGTGGAATATCCATCCCTCGCTACTGCCTAAGTACCGGGGAGCAGCGCCAGTGGTTTGGGCCATCTTAAACGGGGAGAAGAAGACCGGCGTCAGCATATTCCGTATGGTGGAAAGGATGGATGCCGGGGATATTATCGCACAGGAAGAAACGGAGATAAATGAAAAGGAGACTGCTGGCGAATTGGAGATCCGCCTGTCCGAGATAGGCGCGCGTCTTCTGGTAAAGGCTTTGAGAAAACTGGAGGCCGAGCAAATTTCCTTTACCCCTCAGGATGACAGCAAGGCTACTTTTGCACCAAGGCTTAAAAAGGCTGACGGTCTCATAGACTGGAACAAAAGCGCTTTGGAAGTGGTAAATCAGGTGCGGGCTATGAATCCCTGGCCCGGCGCCTATACTTATTTGGAGACCTCGGAAGTGAGAGGCCGGGCTTCGAGCGAGCGCTTGGGCATCTGGCGGGCGGCGCTCGGTGAAAAGATACCTACCGGCCAGGAGAAAGAGCTTCGGGGCGGGCAGGCGGGGGCCGTCCTGGCGGCCGAAGAGGCCGGAATTACGGTTAGTTGTGGTTCGGGCGCAGTGGTTCTCAAGGAAATTCAACCTTCCAGTGCAAGGAGAATGACTACTGCGGATTACATTCACGGCCACAAGATCCGCCCGGGTGATAGATTTGGCCGTAGGTGATTAAGGCCGTAACTTACTCATTAAAGTAGGAGCGGAGAATGCCCAAGATAAGCCACATTTTTGGAGAGTTCTTGCAGTGGCTTCCTAACTGGCAGGTCGGCATAGTCCTGGCTTTGCTTTTTGCTCTGGCAATTATGCGAAAGATACGAATTATGCTATTCGTGGGGTTTATTATAGCCTTCCTTTGGGGAATTACCTTTTTCAGATTAAACGAGGATATGTTGGTGCTTCTGGGCGGGGTTTATTTTGCTGTTTTCGTTGCCTCTGGCGTCTTCATCCTCCTGGGGATGGCATATCTTTTCTTCTTCAGACCGCGCTAAGGGAACTGTTAGAAGGTTGGATTTAACCACTAATTGCACGAAAAATACCAACTGCACGAACGAAAAAACCGAAATTTTTCCTCCTTAATTTTTTTCGTGTTTGGGGTCTTTTTCGGGAAATTCGTGTTTAAGACATAAAACAAGGAAAGCGAGAACAGCTGATGGAATTAGTGGAACTGGGAAAAAGCGGCATTAAAGTTACCAAATTGGGTTTGGGCTCTCTTCCGATGGGCCCGCTTCAGGCAAACCTTTCACCACAAGAAGCGGCAAAGATTATTCGCCGCGCTTTAGATTGGGGAATAAATTTTTTTGACACTGCTCAAGGCTATCGTACCTACGAGCACCTACTGGCTGGACTGGGGCCCGGCTCGGAGGTGGTAATCGCCACCAAAACCTCGGCGGCTGATGCTAAAGGGGTAGACGAGGCGGTGGTGGAGGCCCTGGAGAAACTGAAAAGAGACTATATTGATATTTTTCATCTCCATGCGGCACGGGAAGGGGAACCTTTTGTCAAGCGCGCTGCGGCCTTGGAACGGCTGGTGCACTATAAAGAGAAGGGGACCATTGGAGCTATCGGCATCTCTACCCATTTCGTTAAGGTCACCCGCCAGGCCGCCCAGGTCCCGGAGATGGATGTCGTCTTCCCCATAATAAATAAGACCGGTATGGGCATCATAGACGGCTCGGCCGAGGAAATGGCCCAGGCTATTGAGCAGGCACATCGAGCGGGCAAGGGTGTGTATATTATGAAGGTATTTGCCGGGGGAAATCTCCTGGATGACCGCATCGGCGCCCTGAACTACGCTATCTCTCTTGCCGGGGTCGACGCCTTTATGATAGGGGCGCTTCGGCCAGAAGAGGTGGATTATAATGCGCGCTATTTTCTGGGAGAGGAGATTCCCTCTGAACTTGCCGAGGCCACGGCCGGGGTGACCAAGAGATTGGTGCGCATCAGGAACTGTAAAGGATGTGGCGCCTGCGTGGAGGTTTGCCCGACAGGTGCGTTGAAGATAAATGAAGAGGAAGGTATGGTGACCATTGACCACAGCAAGTGCATCCTCTGCGGTTATTGTGCCCCGGTATGTCCCCAATTCGCCCTGCGTATGGTCTGAGCCTGCGAAGTTGCACATCCAAAGTATATTCTGGGGCGAGATGAGCTCAATGATGGGACGGATGGCCAATGGCGAATCACCCCTGGTATGAAAATGGTTTAAAGTTCAGTTGCACCCGTTGTGGGAGGTGCTGCCGCGGGGCGCCGGGGATAGTTTGGGTTACCAGGGAGGAAGTTGCAGATATAGCGAGGTTTTTGAACCTGGAAGAAGCTGAGGTCTGGGTGAAGTTCCTGCGGCGAGTGGCTTTTTCCGGCGAGCGTAGGAGGCTGGCCCTTAAAGAACTTGCAAACGGCGATTGCGTGTTTTTTGAGCAGGGCTGCGAAATCTATCCTGTGAGACCCCGGCAGTGCAGGACTTATCCCTTTTGGCGCATAAACCTACACAAAAAAGCGGCCTGGTTAAGGCTTGTGGAAGAGTGCCCTGGAGCAGGTATGGGTCGCCTTCATACCGCAGCGGAAATCGAGAAAATCCTGGAGGAGTCTCCGCTCTAATGGTCACTCGCCCGCCATCGGCGGACGGCAGACATCCGACCATTTTTATTTTTTTTCTCCTTGACAGCCTCTGTGTGGGATGATTAAATGGCTGTGGTTTCTGGTAGACCCGCAGCGGTGAATAGGGAGGAGCGAGAGCGGTGACCAAGAAAGATATCGTCAAGTCCATTGCCGAAGAACTTAACCTTCCGCAAGTAGAGGTTAAGAAGGTTGTGCAAATGACCTTTGACGCCATCGTCGAAACCCTGGCGAAAAAGGGCAGAATTGAACTCAGAAATTTCGGCGTTTTCGAAGTCAAGGCAAGAAAGCCTCGTAAGGCCAGAAACCCACGCTCTGGCGAAGTAGTTTTTGTCCCGGCCAAAAATGCTGTCACCTTCAAGCCGGGAAAGGAAATGGAAAAGAAAATTTCGTAACTCGTCACTCGAAACTCGCTCCTCACAGCCCCGCCCCTACGGGCGCAGTCCTGAATGGGTCACGCGCATGACGGATGACCAGTGACGAAACTTTTCCCACACCTAATACCACTTCGGCTGCCGGTTAGTAAGACCTCCGGAGAGCCAGGCAGTCAAGCCATTGGAGCTCTTTTTTGGTAAGCGTAAGGCTGGAAAATGTGACCAAAAGATACGGCGAACTTGTAGCCGTAGAGGGGCTTTCCCTTGAGGTGAAAGCAGGCGAACTTTTCTTTTTCCTGGGTCCCTCGGGTTGTGGTAAGACCACCATACTTCGTCTCATCGCCGGTTTTCTCCAACCCGACCAGGGTGAGATATATTTTGATGGCCGGGCTATGACCCCTGTTCCCGCACATCGGCGCAATGCCGGTATGGTGTTTCAAAATTATGCCTTGTGGCCTCATCTGACGGTGGAAGATAATGTGGCTTATGGGCTTGAAGTGAGAAAGACAAAAGGGCAGGAGCGAAAAAGGCGAGTGAAAGAGGCGTTGGAGATGGTGAGGATGGACGAGTTTGGCCAACGCCTGCCCAGTGAACTTTCGGGTGGACAGCAGCAGCGAGTGGCGCTGGCCCGGGCGCTGGTGGTCGAGCCCGATGTTATCCTTTTGGATGAACCGCTCAGCAATCTGGATGCGAAACTTCGCCTGGAGATGCGCCGGGAGATAAAAAGGGTGCACCAGGAAACGGGCATCACCACCCTTTATGTTACTCACGACCAGAAAGAGGCCCTCTCAATGGCCCAGCGCGTAGCGGTGATGAGTATGGGCAGGGTGGAGCAGGTAGGTGGGCCTTATGAGATTTATCGGCACCCCCGGAACGAATTTGTGGCCGATTTTCTGGGCGAGGCCAATTTCTTTCCCGGCCGCATCGCAGAG
>LIZR01000120.1 GCA_001302825.1 Planctomycetes bacterium DG_23
ATTCGTCTTCAGTTTCTGGCAGATGAGCGTGCCTTCGCTCTGAACCGACCACTGGGCATTGTGGGCCACGCGTCCGTCCGCGGCCTGGCACTGGGGGACGATGCGCGCATCCGGGTGGCCGGCGAAGATAACCCCGTGCCAGCGGTTCTGCGAACTGATGTGCGTCCACTCCGATGCCGGCCGCGGCTTTACCATAAGGGTGCCCATAATAAAGGCCGGCGTGCACCAACTGTAGCGGTGGATGCCGCCGGTATCCGTGCGCAGACGATAGTCAGGCGGGGCGTTATATCCCGGCTCGGCCAGACCCAGGGGGCGCTGATGCACGCCGTAGCGTCCCCGCCCGCCGACATCGCAGGCAAGGTCAATCACCACCAGCGGAGGCCGGTAGGCGCTGGTGAGGGCGGAGAGCAAGGGGCTGCTGAAGCGGTTGGGCTCGCCCATCCCGAAGTAGAACCACGCCAGTGCCCGGGTATGGGTCCCGCTGCCCATCCGGTCGCCGCCGGTCTGGTAGATGCGCGCCCGGCCGCCGCCGCGCACGCCGTCAATTTGCTCCTGGGCCCAACTCGCCCAGTAGAAGTCCAGCAGACATCCACTTCGGCGGCGCAACTCAGGGTCCTCGGCGAAATCAAAGACATTGTAGAGGCCCTTGAGCAGGACGGTATTGTAGCCGTCGCTCCCTACTTCCACGAAAAGGCCCTTTCTGGCGCGCTCGGTACAGTAGGCCTTGATGTATTCGGTCCAGGCGGCGTAGTGCTCCGCCGCCGTGAAACCATCCTCATATTTGCGGCCGCGAAACTGCGGGGACTCTTTCGCCAGTTTGGCAAAGTGCCAGGCCGTGGTGAATCTCTGGGCGTGGTGATTCTCGGACTCGTAAATGTGCCAGGTGCGCGAGCGCTCCACCTCCGCATCAGCAATGCGCGAATGGCGGCTGGCATAGCGCCACAAGGTTTCCATAATGTGCTTTTCCGTCTCAGGCTTCAGGCGGCCCGGCGCTGCCGAACCCTGGGGCCCGTAGAGTTCGATGAGCCGGCAGAGCATCTCCGAATGCCAGTGAAAACTGTCGCGGTCATCGATGTCCTTGGGGTTATCCAGGTAATGCTGGGCGTTTTCAAGGAGGGCGGCGTTGGCCTCATCAATTTGTTCGTCCAGGAGGAAGCAGCGGGTGGCGAACTCCACAATGGAGTAGGAATAATGGCGGACATAGTTGCCGCGGCCGGGACGAAGGGGCGGCCGTTTCCTGGCGCGCACCAGGGGCTTGCCGCGCTCGGCTTCAAAGGCCTCCCGCACGCGCTGGTCGAATCCGTCCCGGATGCGGTTGAGCTCGTCGTCGGTCATTTTCCGCACCCCTGAGGCTCCCTTGAAGTGCTCCTTGCCCTGCCCTGCTCCAAAGAACAGGCCGGCGAGAAGGATGCAAGCAACGAGGCAAAGTTTCATAGGATTACCTTCCTTAAAATGAATGTGGCGAATGGTGGCAGACTATTTATAAGCATCCCTGACGCCAAACCTATTAGCGCGAAAAACTTTTGGCCGCACGCTCTATCTACCTCAAGGTTTGCTGGCCATTGACAGGCTGTTTCCGCGCTACGACAACATACCTCGGGCGTTCAGGTGACTCATCGCGTAGGCAAAAAATCTCATACGCACCCAACAACCCCATAATCTCTTTTTCAGTAAAAAAGTGATGTGGCAGGCCGATCAGGTGACCGCAGGTGAGCAAATCCTCCGCCTTAGCCAGGTGTCGCAGGTTTCCCGGCTTTTCTTCATTCACCTGCTCCCCTTTCTCCTGCTCTATTTTTTCGCGCTGGTGGCGCGAAAAAATCGGGGTGGGCGGATTTGAACCGCCGACCTCCTGCTCCCAAAGCAGGCGCTCTCGCCAAACTGAGCTACACCCCGATAGAATCGATGGCCACAGGAGAATTGACTGGAAAACAACTCCAAATCAGGCTAACATCAATCTTGCCGGTTGTCAAGGAAAGAATTGCAGTTAAAGGGGTTTAGTCTGATTTGCTGGCTCGCTTTTTCGCCACCAGATTATTGGCCCTAAGCAGAGATTGGAAGGAAGTGCCGGCGTCGGCCCACCAGCCCTCAAGTATCTCATAGGTGAGCGTGCCCTGGCGGAGATAATCGTTATTCACATCGGTAATTTCCAGTTCCCCGCGGCCGGAAGGTTCGAGTGAACGGATGATGTCAAAGACGCGGGAGTCATACATATAAATGCCAATCACCGCATACTGGGATTTGGGCTTTTTAGGTTTTTCCTCTATGGCCATGATTTTAGGCCGCTGGCCTTCAACAGGCACCGCGCCTTCAAAGACGGGCACTCCGAAGCGCTCCGGATGCTCCACCTCTTTTAGATATATCTTGGCCCCTTCTTTTTGCCTGGCGAAATCCTCCGTGCCTCCTCGAATATTCTTTTCAATTAGATTATCCCCCAGGATGACCACTATTTTGTCACCGTCGGCGAAATCCTCGGCCAAGGCCAGCGCGGCGGCGATGCCTCCGTGGCCTTCCTGATAGGCATAGGCCAGTTCCTTAAGGCCGAATTCCTTGCCATTTCCCAGAAGGCGCAGGAAATCCCCGGCATTATTCCCTCCGGTCACCAGCATCACCTCTTCTATCCCGGCACGAGCCAGAGTCTCAATGGGATAATAGACCATCGGCTTATCATAGACCGGAAGGAGATGCTTATTGGTGACCTTGGTGAGGGGAAGGAGCCTGGTGCCCAATCCCCCGGCCAGAACCACGCCTTTCATTTAATAATCCTTTCTTCGCCAGTCATAGGGGATGTCGTTATCGTAAGGGTCCAAGCGGTATTCGTCCGGCGATTCGTAATTATAAAGTTCCGTGGGAGAGTTGAGAACCATGGCCTCTTTCTCGCCCACGGGCTTGAAGCCGTGATAAACCCCCGCCGGGATGTGGATGAGAAGGGGATTATGCTCGCCGATGACGAATTCGGCCACTTCGCCTTTAGTGGGCGAATCCTCCCTGCCGTCATAAAGAACCACTTTGGCCATCCCGGAGATGACGGCGAAATTATCCGATTGAATTTTGTGATAGTGCCAGGCCTTGACCACGCCGGGATAGGCGGTGGTGATATAAACCTGGCCGAATTTCTCAAAGACCTCCCAATCCGACCTCAAAACCTCCATAAGTCTCCCCCGCTCATCGGGAATGACTTTCAGCTTTTGCGTCTTTACGCCTTCAATCATCTAAATTCTCCCGCTCTTCTTCAAATCCTGCAGGATTTTTTCCAAAATCCCGTCTATGGATAGGGTAGGCTTAAAGCCTATAACGCTTTTTATCTTGGATATATCCGGGACGCGATGGCGAATATCGGTTTTGCTCTGGCCGTAGACTTCCTCAAAAGGAATGTGCTTTATCTCGACTTCAGGATTTACCAGACGGCGCACCTTCTCGGCCAGTTCATTTATGCTGATGGGCTCTTCGCTTCCGATATTGAAAATCTCGCCAGGGGCCTCATCGCACCGGGAAAGTTGGACCAGCGCCTCCACCACATCGCCCACATAGGTGAAGGAACGGGTCTGGGAGCCATCATCATAAACGATAATGGGCCCGCCTGCGGCGGCCTGCTGGATAAACCGGGGGATGACCATACCATAATCGCCCACCTGACCCGGCCCTACCACATTGAAAAGCCTGGTAATTACTACAGGCAGCCCCTTTTCCCGATGAAACTTCAGCGCCAGAAATTCGTCTATAATCTTGGAAAAGGCATAACTCCAGGTGGCCGAACTCATATCAAAGACCATCGGCCCATCTTCCCTAAGAGGCACCGCATCACTTTTGCCATAGACCTCGCTGGAGGAAGTGAGCACGACCTTCCTCCCGAACCTGGCCGCCGAGGATAAGAGAAGTTCCGTGCCGTAGATATTGGTCTTGAGTACATTCAGGGGGTTCTCCGCCACCAGTTTCACCCCCACCACCGCGGCCAGATGAAAGATGACCTCGCATTTTTCCACCAGGTCTGAAAGCAGGTTCTCCTCGGTGACACCATCCACAAACAAATGCAGGCGTGGGTCATCCGCCAGAGACTGGAGATTTTCTTTCTTGCCCGTAGAGAGGTCATCAACGATGAAGACCTCGTCGTCGCCAGCGGACAGGAGCCTGGCTGCCAGATGACTTCCGATGAAACCCGCCCCTCCGGTAATGAGATAATTCATATTTCAGTACTCTTGAAACACGAATTTCACTAAAAAGCCAAGAATAGAAGAGAATGTTTACCCTGTCTAACAAATGATACCCGCCTGCGATTAAGATGTAAATTCTAACCACGCCCCAGGAAAATCAGAATGCTCCACACAATTATTATGTGCTTCGGCCTCCTTACGGACAGCCCCCTTTCCCTTGACAGGATAATTAAGTTGCTTTATAATAAGAAATAATCGGGCTCAGGGACGAGCCCGACTATGGCGAGCGGGAACTCTGTCTGCCGCACCATACCGGCAATCCAAAAAAGTCGGTGACACTACTATGGTTTTTGCACTATGCCGTAGGCTGGGTCGTCCCCGACCCAGCCATTAAGGCGTAAAGTCGCAGAGATAAGCAGGGTTGTGACTGGTTTAAGATTTGATTTTGGCGTGAGGAAATATGAGCGAGGAGATAGAAAAGGAATTGGAGGAGTTAGAGAAGCTCCTGGAAGGGCTCAAAGAGGCCGTGGACCTGCCCGCGCTTCTAAAGGAGCGGGAGGCGCTGGAGCGCAGGATGGCCCGCCCCGATTTCTGGGATGAGGGCGGATGAGGGCGCGGCGCGGACGGCCAAAGAGATGAAAAGGCTCAAGGCCCTCAATCGTCTCCTGAAACCAATAGAAGAAACTCAATCGGCATTGGAGGATTTGACCTCGCTTCACAAACTGGTCCTCAAGGAACCGGATGCGGCAACGCTTGAGGAGATTAAACAAGAACTGCGCTCCGTCAAGGAGAATTTGAAGGAAGTAGAACTTTCAGTTCTTTTTGCCGGCCCGGAAGACGCAAAGGATGTGTATCTTTCTATCCACGCCGGAGCCGGGGGGACGGAATCCTGCGATTGGGCCCAGATGCTCCTGAGAATGTATACCCGGTATCTGGAGCGGGAGGGCTTTTCCGCGCGTATAGTGGACCTAACTCCTGGCGAAGAAACAGGCATAAGAAGCGTAACTTTGAGCGTTGAAGGGGATTTCACATATGGGAAACTAAAAAGCGAGATTGGCGTGCATCGCCTGGTGCGCATTTCGCCCTTTGATGCCGCCCACCGCCGCCATACCTCCTTCGCTTCAGTTAATGTCATCCCCAAGATTGAGGAAGACCTGGAAGTGGAAATAAAGGATGAAGACTTAAGAATAGACACTTTCAGGGCCTCAAGCGCCGGCGGCCAGCATCTCAATAAAACCTCTTCCGCAGTGAGAATCACCCACCTCCCCACCGGGGTTGTGGCCCAGTGTCAAAATGAGCGCTCTCAGCACAGAAACAAAGCCGAGGCCTTACGCATACTTAAGGCCAAACTGTATGGGCTGAAACTCGCCGAGCGCCAGGAAGAACTTGACCGCCTTTACAGCGAAAAAGGCGAGATTGCCTGGGGAAATCAAATCCGCTCCTATGTGCTTCATCCTTATACCCTGGTCAAAGACCACCGCACCGGGTTTGAAACCTCCGATGCCGGGGCCATCCTCGACGGCGACCTGGACCAGTTCATCGAGGCCTTTCTCAGGCAGTCCACATCTGGCAATTGAAAGGAGAGGCGATGGGAAAGTTACGCGTGGGCATAATCGGCGCCGGAGGCGTTGCTCGCTATGCTCACATCCACGGCTACCAGGCCCTGGAAGATGCCGAAATTGTAGCCATATGTGATGTTAACGAAGACCGTCTGAAGAAGATGGCCGCAGAATACAAGATTCCCAAAACCTTCCGGGAGTATCAGGACCTGCTCAAGGAGGACCTGGATGCGGTAAGTGTTTGTCTGCCCAATTATTTGCATTCACAGGTGACCGTGGCTGCCCTTGAGGCCGGAAAAAATGTCCTGTGCGAAAAGCCTATGGCCATAGATGCTGCAGAAGCGAAAAAGATGCTTGAGGCCGCAGAACGCACCGGAAAGAAACTGATGGTCGGCTTTCATCGCCGCTTTGGCCAGGAAGCACAAGTACTCAAAGGTTTCATTGAGCGGGGCGAACTGGGCAATATTTATTATATAAAGGCCACCAATCTGCGCCGCCGGAGTATCCCGGGCGCGGGAGGCTGGTTTACCACCAAGAGACTATCCGGGGGCGGGGTGCTCATAGATATAGGCGTGCATAATCTGGACCTGGCCTTTTGGTTTATGGGCCATCCCAAACCTACCTCAGCGCTTGGCGTTACCTACCAGAAGTTTTCCCACCTGAAAAGGGTTCCCACCAGATTCGGCGATATGGACGAGAAGGGAGTGGTTGATGTGGAGGATATGGCGCTGGGGCTGATTAAATTTGAAAATGGCGCGGCGGTATTTCTGGAGGTGAGTTGGGCCGCGCATATAGGGGGCGGAGGCACAAGGGAATTTCGCATCTTGGGCACCAAGGCCGGCGCCACTCTTTCACCTCTTACCATTTATACCATACAGAATGAACAACTTCTCGACACCACCCCGGTTCTGCGGGGCAAGCAAGACCATTATGTGGAAGAGATACGCCATTTTCTGGACTGCATAAAAGAGGATAAAAATTGTGACCCTTCCGGAGAAGAAGGGCTTTTTGTGACCCAGATAGTAGACGCCTTGTACGAGTCGGCGGGAAAAGGGGAGACGGTCCAGGTCTCTACCTGAAGTTGCATTGCTACCGGTCACTCGTCATCAGTCACTCGCCCATACGGGCCAATGACGAATAAAGAAAAGTCAATTCGGCTGACTGGCTGAAACGCTGACTCGCTGAATGGCTGATAAATCCTATGCGCATCAAATTTCCTTATCCAGATTTCCCGTCCCTCCAGATAAAGAAAAGCAGTTTTCTGGGACTCTGGGAGCCCAGCGAAATGTCATCGCAAAAATCCCCGGAGCACATACTAAAGGAGGCGCTGGCAAATCCCATCTCTTCGCCTCGCTTATCCGAACTTGCTAAAGGAAGAGGAAATTGCCTCATCGTGGTTGACGATTACACTCGCGCTACGCCGGTGGCTATGGTGCTCCCGCTGGTCCTGGAGGAACTAAACTCTGCTGGCTTAAAAGATGAGGCCATCTCCATTATCCTCGCTGGCGGCAGTCATCGGCCTATGACTGACCAAGAGATAAAAAAGAAATTAGGCGCCCAGATACAGTCCAGATTTGAAGTGCTGACTCACGACCGAAAAAATCAGGGCGAACTTGAGACTGTGGGAAAACTATACGCTTCTCCCTTGAAGATAAGAAAAGAGGCATCCAGCGCCGACCTCATAGTGGGCATCGGCCATATCGCACCGCATGGCGTGGTCGGATTTTCCGGAGGGGCAAAAATAATCTTTCCGGGCCTCTCCGGACCCGGTTTCACCTCCTTGACCCACTGGCTATCCGTGCAGCATTCCCAGAAGGAAATTATAGGAAAGCGGGATAATCCTGTTCGTGCTTTTATTGATGGGGCCGCAAGTTTCACCTCTCTTAAGTTCATCATCAATACTATAAGCGATGCGGCAGGAAGACTCGCCGGAGTAGTTGCCGGAGACCCGGCGGCGGCCCATCACAAAGGAGCAGAAATCTCCCTCGGGCTAAGGTCAGTGAACATCCCCTGCCCGCCGGATGTCCTCATAATCGACTCCTACCCGGCCGACGCCGACCTCTGGCAGGCGGCCAAGGCCATCTATGCGGCCGAAGTTGCTGCCAAGCCAGGCGGCGTGCTGATCTGGGTAACTCCGGCAAGAGAAGGCATCCCGGGCTATCTGAAGGAACAGTTCCTGGCCAGGGGATATCTATCGCTTGAGCAGGCGCAAGAGATGTATGACCGCGGTGAGGTGGTCAACCTTATTGTCCACGCACATCTGGCCCGCGTGGGCAGATTAGTCCGGGATAAGGTCACCCCGATTATCATCTCTCCCGGCATCTCGGCGGAGCATGCCGAGCAAATGGGGCTCATATGGGCGGAAGGGCCGCAGGAGGCGCTGGATAGGGCCTTGGCTATAATGGGGCGAGACGCCTCGGTGGGGGTAATCCGTCGGGGAGGCGAGGTTGTGCCTGTGGTTCAAGGATAAAATGATGCATGAAAATTGGCAAGTCGTTATTCCGGAAAAGCGGCTCAAGGCGCGAGTGAAGGAACTGGCCGAAGAAATCTCCGCTTATTATAGAGGAAAAGAACTTACCGTCGTGGCTATTTTGAGCGGCAGTTTGATCTTCCTCGGCGACCTGGTGAAGTCTCTTTCGCTGGATGTTAAAATTGAGGTGATAAAGGCGACAAGTTATGGTAACGGTATGCGGCCGCAAGGGGAGGTTCGCCTGGAGACACCGGGGAAGATGACCGCGGCCGGTCAGGATGTGCTTATATTGGACGATATCGTGGATACGGGCAGAACACTTGAAGCGGTGCAAAAATTTCTGCGGGCGCGCCGTCCCAAAAGTCTCAAGACCTGTGCCCTTCTTTCCAAGCCTGCCCGAAGGGAGGTCTCCGTTAAGGTAGATTTTCTCGGCTTTGAGATTGAGGATAGGTTCGTGGTGGGCTATGGGTTGGATTATGCCGGAAAGTTTCGCAGTCTCCCATTCATAGCCGCGCTCCCTGATCCGTCATTGGTCATCCGTCATTCGTCATCCCAGTGACGAGTGTCAGGTGACGAATGACCGGGAGAAAATCGACAATATGGTCAAGAAAAAAATTTCGTTCGGGACTTTTTTCTTTCTTGCCATTTTGGTGCTGTGCTCATTTTGCGGCTGCGCCAAGGAGGAAAAAAGACACCTGAGGTTGGCCACCACCACCAGTGTGGAAAATTCCGGCCTTCTAAATGTACTCCTTCCCGAATTTGAGCAAAGATATGGGGTGAAAGTACAGGTGGTGGCCGTAGGCACCGGCCGCGCCCTGGAACTGGCCAGTGCCGGCGATGCGGATGCGGTCTTAGTGCACGCACCCGGAGCAGAGGAAGAGTTTGTGAATTCTGGCCTGGGCATAAACCGTAGAACAATTTGCTTCAATTATTTCTTGATTCTCGGTCCGCCGACCGACCCCGCTGGCGCAGAAGACGCCGAAACCGCCCAACAGGTCTTTCTCAGGATTGCAGAAAGCAAATCACCTTTCGTCTCGCGCGGAGATAATTCCGGCACCCATATCAAAGAAAAGGCAATCTGGCACAAGGCCGGGTTGAAACCAGAAGGACAGTGGTACCTGGAAACCGGCCAGGGTATGGGGCCCAGTCTACTTATTGCAGACGAAAAAAAGGCTTATATCCTTTCGGACCGGGGCACTTATCTGAGTTACAAAAAGAAGCTTGAACTCGTGCCCCTTTATTCAGGCCCCGATGAGACTCTCTATAATCCCTACAGCATCATCGCCACCAATCCGGCAAAGCAGGCGAGCGTAAATTATGAGGATGCGCTGGCCTTAATCAACTGGCTCGCCTCAGATGAAGGCCAAAGCCTCATAGGTGAATATCGTTTAGATAACCAGGTCTTGTTTCATCCTTTGGGGGCTCCTAAAGAACAGGGTGAATAATTTGCAGGGCGTTTGGAAAGAGGCCGTTTCCATTATCTTCTCTGGAGACCGGGAATTCTTAGGTATCATCTTGCGTTCTCTGGCCATTTCCATTTCAGCCATAGTCGCTGCAGGAATTGTGGCAGTGCCTGTGGGATATTCGCTGGGAGCGGGAAGACTAAAAGGCAAACGAGCCATAGAAGTGCTCTTTTATTCGCTTATGGCCTTTCCCACGGTACTGGTGGGGCTCATACTATACTCCATTTTCTCCCGCTCAGGGCCTTTGGGGGCCTTGAGGCTTCTCTTTACGCCTGAGATTATGGCCGTGGGGCAGTTCCTCATCGCCTTGCCCGTGGTGGTGGTCTTCTCTATGGCGGCGGTAAAGGCGGTGGATGTGCGAGTGGCCGAGACGGCCTTTGCCCTGGGCGCAGGAAAGTTGAAAATTGCTCTGACCGTGCTTCAGGAGGCCCGTTCTGCAGTAGCCGCGGCGCTGGCCGCAGGTTTTGGCCGGGCCATTACCGAAGTCGGCTGCGCTATGATTGTGGGAGGCAACATCCGGGGCGCAACCCGCATCCTGCCCACCGCTATCGTCCTGGAGACGAGCAAAGGTAATCTGGATAAGGCCATCGCTTCAGGCATTGTCCTTCTTCTGGTGGCCTTTCCCGTAGTGGTGGTATTTCAGATTTTGAGCCAGCGCTCTCGTTAGCGTCCCTAAACCTATGATGGAAAAAGAAAATACACTGCTCCTGATTCAAGGGCTCAAAAAATATTATGACGGCCGCCTGGTGCTGGATATAGAAGAACTGGTGCTGGAGCAAGGAAAAGTCTATTCTCTGGCCGGGCCCAATGGCGCAGGCAAAACCACGCTTATTCGCATAATAACCGGTCTTGCCCAACCCGATAGCGGCAGCCTTTTTTTTCTGGGACAAAAGATTCGTTATCAAGCGCAGTCCGACCCCCATCTTCGCCGGCGGATGAGCCTGCTCTCCCAGAACCCGCTCCTTTTCCATACTACCGTCTATAATAATGTGGCCTTCGGTCTTAAGGCCCGGGGATGGGCAAAAGAGGAGTTGGCAGAAAGAGTAGCGCGGGCCCTTGAAGCAGTAGGATTAAGCGGCTTCGCCAAACGCAAAGCCTGGAGGTTATCCGGCGGCGAGGCTCAACGAGTGGCCCTGGCCCGGGCCTTAGTCATCGACGCAGACCTCCTTATCCTGGATGAGCCCACGGCCAATATCGACCAAAAAAGCCGCAAACTTATTGAAAATGTGGTGCAGAAGTTAAGAGATGCGAGAAAGTGCGCCCTGCTTCTGGCCACCCACGATTTCGACCAGGCCCGCCGACTCTCTGACAAAACTTTTAGCCTCTACGAAGGAAAACTCGTCCCCAGCATTATTGACAATCTCTTTGAGGGGCCTTTGCGAGAAAGTGACGGCATAAAGCAGATGGAGATAGCCCCGGGCCTTTTCCTTCAGGTAGTTACCGAAAAAGAGGGCCTTGCCCGGGCCACCCTTGAGGCCAAGGACATCATCCTTTCTTACCAGCCTTTTTCCTCCAGCGCACGCAATGTGCTAAAGGGCAGGGTTATCCGCACCTCAAGACAAGGCCCACTGGTCAGGGTGACCTCGGAGGTAAAAGGCCTGGAAATGGATGCCCTCATAACCCAGAAATCCCTGGAGGAGATGAAATTGAACATAGGCAGTGAAGTCTATCTCATCCTGAAAACCTCCGCCATAAAAGTTTTTTAGACCCCGGCTTTGGCCGTGGTCACCTCCGGCGACAGTGAGGACGCTTTTGAAAAAGCCTTGCAACCGTTCTGAATTGGTCACTCGGAACTCGTCACTCGCCCGTACGGGCCCGCATCCTGAGTTTTGCCTTGACTTTTGAGTTCTTTTATGTTTTATTTTTAGGTTTGACCTGTGTTAGCGAAGGCCGAATTATGCGTGAACTCAAAGTGGGCTTAGTGGGATTTGGCACGGTGGGAGCGGGCGTGGTGCGCCTTCTTCGCTCCAAAAGAAAAGAAATTGCCCGCAAGAGCGG
>LIZR01000121.1 GCA_001302825.1 Planctomycetes bacterium DG_23
CCGGGGCGCCGTTAATCAAATGCAAGGGAGAGGTTGTCTGGCATCTGAAAATGGCCGGCACACCCACGACGGCTGGGCTCAAGTTTGTTGATTTGGCAGAATCCGACCGAAAGATAATACTCGAATATGTGGAATCTCAATATCGCCGCTGAGCAAGTGGTGATGAATTTTACAAACCCAGGAGCCTATCGTCAAGAGACATCGCTGCGCATATATGAGGTGATGCACCAAAGCATAATCCTGAGGAAATAAGCGGCGTTTTTTCCTCGAAATCTAAAGCTGACTTCCAGAACTTGCCTAACAACTATCGACAGCGGAGACTCCGCCCAAAGGCACACGAGCCCGAGAGACTGTCGATGACATCAAAAGTTGCCAGCGGCTTGGCTAATTGTGAGTTTCATGCCCCCTTTTTCCCTTTTTGGCGTGACCACATTTTGACCTTATTAAGGCCTCTAAAAGGGTAAAAAAGTGTGCAAAATAGTAAAAAACCCAACCGTTCGCCGCTTGTTATAGAATGACATAAGTCTTTATAGTATAGAGACTTAAGAAATGTCTAACAACAGGGGCCTAGTTTCGTTAGAGTCCTGTCGATCTGGTGGTTGGGGGTTCGAGTCCCCTCGGCCTCGCCATAAATCAACGAGTCAGCCAGACAGCAAATCAGCACTTCGCCCGGCGAAAGCCCGTCCGTCGTAGGGCCCGTACGGGCCGTTCGTCGTTAATTCAGGCAATTCCTCTCTTTCGTGTAATTGCCGCCATCCAAGTGTTTTTGTGTGCTGAGACCTCAGATAAATTGATATGATGTGTGTGAGAACCACGCTCTTCAGGCCAGAATTTTCGTAAGAAAATCACTGTCCCTGTTACTATTGAGATAGAGAAAACGGACATTTGCGTAGTGACAGACAAACAAGAAAATCTATTTAGAGCCTGGTTTGACAGGTACAAAAACCTGATATTTAAGGTTGTCAATACTTACGCCGCCTCACCTGAGGACCAGGATGACCTGTTCCAAGAAATTTTACTTCAGCTCTGGTCCTCGATACCGGGCTTTCAGCGCAAGTCCAAAGAAACAACATGGATTTACCGGGTTGCTTTGAATACCGCATTGGTCTGGAAACGCACAGAAAGCAGAAAAAGAAAGAGATTTCGAAGGGATATTTTAGACATTCAAGAAATCTCCCATATCAAAGACAATGGTGATGAATTGTTTCGCAATAAACAAATTCTGGACCAGGTGTATGACTCAATAAGGCAACTTCCTAAATCGGAAAGTTCCATAGTATTATTATACTTGGACGACCTGAGTTACGAGGAAATGGCCGCCATACTCGGTATTTCCAAAAGCAATGTCGGTGTCAGATTGAATCGCGCCAAGAAAAAATTAGCTCAATTACTGAAAGGACTAATCGATGACCTTTGATGAACTGCAAGAAACCTGGCAGTCACAGCAAAGTAGTTTCAAGATTAAAATTGACTCCGACCTGTTACTCAAAGAGATTCAAAGAAACAAAAAGCACTTTGAGTATACCGTTCTCTGGCGTGACCTAAGAGAAATAGTTGCTGGTCTTGCCGTGGCTATATTCTTCCTGTATTATGGATTGAAAAGTGACGCGTGTGCATGGGCGTTACTTTTATTGGCATTCTTGTGTGCCGGCGTGGTGGTGTTTTTAATAGCAGATCGACTCGTCCAGAAAAAGAAAAAGCCCAGGTTTGGTGATTCTTTGGTGGATTGTATTCAAAGTTCCCTGGCGAATGTTGAACATCAGGTTTGGCTGCTTAAAAATGTATTATGGTGGTATTTGTTACCGCCAGGTATTGGCATAGTCATCTTTGTTGGAAGTGTGATGTTGAAAATAATACAAAATGTTAGAGGAAAAGGGTTAGTTGATATCTTGTTGTTCCTTTTTGCATACCTGGTGGGTTCTTTTCTACTCTTCTGGGGGGTCTATTATTTGAATCAATGGGCTGTGCGGAAATATTTGATTCCTCGAAAGGAAGAACTGGAGCATCTTCTCCACGGCCTTGAGAATTCTCCGACGGTAACGACGGCAGAAATGTAAGCCCGACGGCCGTCCGTTCGGTGGCCCGGCGTTCGCTGGCTTTCGACGGGCCGTCTAAAACGCTAAGAGCATCTCCGGTGTTGGCGGAGGCTTTCCACTATCTTTTGGAACCGGTCCAGTTCGCCCATAGTGGGTTTGGGGTCAGCGTCCTTCATTGCTCGTCATTGGTCACCCGTCATTGGTCCCGTAGTCGGGGTGGTCCCCGACCCCGACTACGGCTGGCTCAGGGACGAGCCAGCCTACTACGAATGAGGAGTGACGAGTGACGAATGACCACTTCAGAAAGGTTCAAGGGGCGATTAGAATTAAATACTTGCCTCAGCAGCGCAAATTCTTATAATATGTGTTTGGAAGTAGTGTCTGCGGGGAATGAAAAAGTGAATTCAAAAAACCCTAAGATAAAAAAATTTATTTACCTCATAATATTTGCGTTAGTTATCCTTGGAGCAATCTTTCTATATCAAAATGTTTTAAAGTACATTGGCGAAAATAAAGTCTTAAAACAGGTTATAGCAAGACTGGAGGCGGATTCAAGAATAGCCGAGGTGCTTGTTACCGAGGTGCATCGCGACCAAAGTTCGGGCAAGACATTCACCACCATCAAATTCTTGGAGTATGATACAAAGCAAAGCCCCCTCGAACCCAGATATTTTACATTTCCCGGTAACATCATTCAGTTTCAATCCCTGGTTATCCGATTTGATGACTTTCATATCAGGACGGAAGACCCATTAAAGGGTAAGAGCGCTTATCTTTTTTGGAAGGTCTTTATGCTGGATGGTCCGAATACCCAGGACTACGAAATAACAAAAGTGAACGAGATTCCCCAGGGGTATAAAATAGAGGGCATCAGGCACCCTTTTGAAGAGAAGCTATGGGAGAAGTTCTGGGGGTATGCCCTGAATCCCGAGGATGCCAGGAGAATGGGGATAAAAAACGCTCAGATAGAAGCGCCGGGAACTATGTTTATACCCGGTACTCTCTATACCATAAAAATAGAACACGACGGCGGGATGAGAATTGATACTCAGCCTTTGCCCGCTATTTTGAGAGGCGAGCGCTTACCCGGGTAACAAAACGCAACCTTAAAAAGGCTCTTTGAGTATGTAGGTTATACCTGCCTCCTCAGGCAAACAGGCGAAGTGTAGAAGGATCAAAAACTTTCGATGCCACAAGATATAGCGCTATTGATAGGTAGCATTTGGGATAGCATTTTCATACACAATTCACATCCGGTGGCTGGGGGTTCGAGTCCCCTCGGCCTCGCCATTTAAGTCTTTGAGGGAGCGAGGGTTAAGGCGACCTTCGTTCCCTTTAATTTTGCCGAATGAGCCGTGTGATACGATTTGATACGATTTTTGCTCACATAAATTTGCATACGGCAGTCGGGAAGATGCCTTAAGCAAGGACTGCGCAAATATGATGGTGTAGTATCTGCCTGTAGTTCCGAGGGAAGAATGGCCGGCCAGGGCTTGGACAACGGCTTCGTTCTCACCGGCCAGGCCAGGTGGCTAAAAAGAGTTCTTCGCAGGTCGTATATGGTACATCTCTTAATTCGCGCCTTTTTTACTATGCGGATGAAATCCCTTCTGAGATTCTTTCCTCAAGGAATTCTTGCCATTCAACCGCTTCATTTTCCGCCGAGTACTCATCCCAATAGCAACCGTGGACGTAGCGCTATATGGTCGCCTTAGCCCCCGAAGCAAAATCCGATGAACCTTGTAAAACTCCTCGTAGCCTTTCCAGTAGAGTTCCTGAAGTTCATTTGGGGAAAGCTGAGCCGGTGCAAAAACAACCTGGCCGCTGTCATAAAGGCTCCAGTCGCGGCTCATAATGCGGCGCTGTCTATCCAAAATTTCGCCCAGTTGTGTTCCCGGGAAAGGGGTGACAACATGAAAGAGAGCTGCATCCAGATTCGTCCTGGTCGTAGCCTTAATGGTTCTCTCCACCATCTCCGGGGTGTCTGAGTCAAACCCTAACATAAAGTTGCCGAGAACGTTTATTCCATGTCGATGAAAGTTGCTGACAATGTTCCGATATGCCTCAATGATGTCCTCAAAGCCTGCTTTCTGAGTGCTGCCGGCACCGTGCCCTATCGGTAACCAGTTCTTGCTTAGCCATTTCAGATTTTCAGGGTTAATTGACTCAAACCCAACCGAAACCCACTCGCAGCCACTCTGAGCCGCAAGCGCAAGTAGATGTTCATCCTCCGCCAGTTTGACTGTTGCTTGACAACTCCATCTGATTTTCAGTGGCACAAGTTCCTCAAAAAGATTGAGTGCGTACTTGGTATCGAAAATCAGATTGTCATCGACGAAAACCACCCTTTCCCGAGGAGCAAGAATTCTATTCCTGCGCCGACGCAATTTTCCCCGACTAAGCAGCTCCCTTATCTCCGCCACGACTAAGTCTGGCGAACGCGTGCGAAACTTATGGTTAAAGAAAGCACCAACAGAGCAGAAGTTACAAGCCAAAGAGCAGCCCCGTGTTGCCTGGATGGTGTTAAAAGTATGGTATAATTCAGCGTTTAGAATGTCACGCTTTGGCATTGGCACATCGCGGTCCATGTCGCAAAGCCTGTCCGCAGAGTAGAACTTTTTGAGTGTTCCGTGCCTGAAATCGTCGATGAGCTCCGCCCATACGAGTTCTGCTTCGCCGATAACAACAGCATCCGCGTATCGTCCGGCCTCCTGTGGCCGGAAGGTGGGATGGTACCCACCCAGAACAACCGGCACTTTCCTTTCCCGAAATCGGGTTGCGATTTCATAGGCGAACGGTGCCTCGCAAGTAAGCACGGTTATGCCTACCAAGTCCACATGTTTCTCATAGTCCAGCTCTTGCATCCTGCAATCAACGAATGCAACCTCAATGTCCTTCGGTGTCAGCGCCGCCACTATGGGTAGACTTAACCTTACCGTACCGGCTTTGCCTTTGCTCGATGTTTGGCCAAGCATCGTCCATTCTGAGCCTGGCTGAACCAGTAGAAGTCTCACTCTTGCCTCCGGTAGTAACTCAAGATTGTCATCTAATGCCGAAGCCAGTGTGTGCGGCATCTTTCAACGACTCACACAGAGTGCCTGGATGGCGAGGACTGCAACGCTCCCTTAGCGCCGGCAAATCAGTACAGTCAAGGCTGCACCGACGATGAAGCCAATACCATCCTGCACACACCGCCAGAAACTCACTTACGATGTAACACTATGAAACAGAGCCAGCGCTCGTCTAAAGCGCTAAGAGCGTCTCCTGTCTCGGCGAAGGCTTTCCACTATCTTTTGGAACCGGTCCAGTTCGCCCATAGTGGGCTTGAGATAACCATCCTTGAAAGCCCAAAGATAGAGGCAGTATTTCTGCCCGGCTGCAGAAGTCCGCGCCATATCCAGAAGCCGGCTGAAGCATTCCTTGAACTCATTATACGCTTTGGCGGGTATCTTATTCTTGAATCGTTCGATTTTCTCCAGGGCCTTTTGCGCCCGGGCGATATTCTGGTCCTTTTCTTTAAAGATGCGTTTGAGATTGGCCGGAGTGGGCCGCACCCGTGTTTCCCAGCGCGGGAACATTGGGCCGTAACGCAAAAGGGTATAATAGAAACCATCCAGGGACTGCCCACCGGCATGAATGCCGCGTACATTATATGCATCGGCGGCTATGTCCTCGGCGTCAAGCAATAACCGGGCCAGTTCGGCGGGCAGTTTCTTGCCAAAACGGCGTCTGAGATACTTTTCGGTTACCGCTTGTAGGTCCGCATTCGGATCCTTGGCCAGTGCCGCAAAAAGGTAGAAATTCACCTCGTGCAGCGGCCAGGTGGAGGGTCGGGCAGTAATGGGGGTCAAGCCTTGCCGACCCCAGTTGGTGGGGACGAGGCAAAGCCCGTTTACCCCGCGTCGGGCGCAGAGTTTGGCCCGCCGCTGCATCTCCTTTCCCATCACCAGGAAAGTGCGCGGCCAACCGATGCACCGCTCAAAACTTAGTTCGCAGACCTGGTCGTGGCCCTTATACTTCCCTATCCAGGGGTTGAGAGGATGGTGCAGGTTCACATCCGCCCAGGTGGCCTTATAAACGAAGGCGGTATCCTCGCCCTTTACGGAGCGGATGAACGGCGGTATATCGCGGCTGGGCTTGAAATGAAGCCGGGCGGGCTTAAAGGCGCGCACCCGGTCCGGCAGCCATTTCTTCTCCTCTATCTCGTGCACCCCGAAGTCCACCCGCTTTTTATACTGCCCGTGATACTGTAGTTCGTGTTCGTGCGTGCCCCAGCAGCGCACGAAAAGCCGCACCGGTCTTCCCGAACGGCGCAGCCCCTCCTTCATCGCATCGTGCAGTAGTTTCATCATCCGGCTGAAGGGGATATGGCGGCAGTGCTCGCAGCGGTGCCAGACCTGGGTTAGAGTTGCGCTTTCGTTGTTGGTATACATAAATCCATCCAGGTCCGGAAAGGCGCGGCAAATCTCCGCCACCTTCTGAGAAAGCGCTTCACGCACCTCGGGCCTTGCCACGCAAAGTTCGCGCTGACGCTGTTCCGGAGTGCGGTCGGACCGGTACTCTTTAATAGGCGGTGAATACAGTTCCGGATAGGCCTTTTCAAAACCGTAAGGCATCGCGAGTTCGTAGGTATGATAAATGGTCTTGAGGCCGGCCTTCTTTGCGTGCCTTATGAGCCTGCGCACGCGCCTTCTGTTGGCCTCCACCAGACGCAAGCGTTCCTTGCT
>LIZR01000122.1 GCA_001302825.1 Planctomycetes bacterium DG_23
AGGGGAGGAAATATCATACGCTCCTGGGCGTAACCGGTTCGGGCAAGACCTTCACTATGGCCAATGTCATCGCCCATTACCATCGGCCCACGCTGGTCATATCTCACAATAAGACCCTGGCTGCGCAACTCTACGCCGAATTTCGCGAGTTTTTTCCGGAAAATGCCGTGGAATATTTCGTGAGTTATTACGATTACTACCAGCCGGAGGCCTACATTCCGCAGAAGGACATCTATATTGAAAAGGATGCGTCCATAAACGAGGAGATAGACCGGCTGCGCCTGGCCGCCACCTCCAGCCTGATGAGCCGGGATGATGTTATCATCGTGGCCAGCGTCTCCTGCATTTATGGCCTGGGTTCGCCGGAGGACTACGAGCAGATGATGCTGCCTCTTTCCGCGGGACAGAGAATAGAGCGGGATGAGATACTGCGCCGGCTGGTTAATCTTCAGTATGAGCGAAACGACTACGAACTGGCCCGGGGCAAATTCCGGGTGCGCGGCGATGTGCTGGAGGTCTATCCGGCTTATGAGGAATTCGCCTACCGCATAGAGATGTTCGGTGACGAAATAGTGATGCTCGTCTCCATAAATCCTCTCACCGGCGAGACGATTAGCGAAGATGAACGCCTCACCATCTACCCGGCCAAGCATTATGTGCTTCCCGAAGGCAAGATTGTGCGGGCCCTGGTAACCATTGAGGCCGAACTCGGGGAGCGCCTGGAGGAATTCCGCTCCCAGGGGAAACTCCTGGAGGCCCAGCGGTTGGAGGCCCGCACCCGCTACGATATGGAGATGCTCAAAGAACTCGGCTATTGCCCGGGGATTGAGAACTATTCCCGCCATCTGGCCGGCCGCCCGCCAGGCTCACGGCCCTATACGCTCATAGACTATTTCCCCAAGGACTTTCTCTCAATTGTAGACGAATCCCATGTCACCCTCCCGCAACTTCACGGGATGTATAATGGAGACCGCTCGCGCAAGGAGACCCTGGTGGAGCACGGCTTTCGGCTCCCTTCGGCACTGGATAATCGGCCCCTTAAATTTGAGGAATGGGAGGCGGTAATAAATCAGGTGGTGTTTGTCTCGGCCACCCCCGGGCCTTATGAACTTGAAAAATGTAAGGGCGAGGTAGCCGAGCAGATAATAAGGCCCACCGGCCTGGTTGACCCCTTTGTCCGGGTGGAAAGCGCCGGGGGGCAGGTGGAACATCTTCTGGGGGAGATAAGAAAGCGGGCCAGGATGGGCGACCGGGTGCTGGTCACTACCCTGACCAAGCGGCTGGCCGAGGAACTCTCCGAATATATCCGCGAGGAAGGCATACGCTGCCGCTATCTCCATAGCGAGATAGAGACCATAGAGCGGGTGGAGATTTTGCGGGACCTGAGGATGGGCAAATTCGACTGCCTGGTGGGGATAAATCTTTTGCGGGAGGGGCTGGATTTGCCGGAAGTTTCGCTGGTGGCCATTCTGGATGCGGACAAAGAAGGCTTTCTTCGCTCCGAAACCTCGCTCATCCAGACCATTGGCCGCACCGCAAGAAATGTCAATGCCGAGGTCATTCTTTATGCGGATGAGGTAACTTCCTCGATGCGCCGGGCCATTGATGAGACCAACCGCAGGAGGGAGATTCAACTGGCCTTCAATAAGGAGCACGGCATAACGCCGGAGACCATCCGCAAAGAGATAAGGAAGGGCATTGAGGCCGAGATAACCAGCCGGCGTTTGGTATATTCCGCGGTAGGACGAAGTGAAGAGCAATATATCGGCCAGGACGCGCTTAAAGAACTTGAGGAGGAGATGTACCAGGCCGCAGAGAGGCTCGATTTTGAGGAAGCGGCCAGACTGCGCGACCGCATCCTGGCTATTCAGGGAGCAAGCATTGAAAGCGACCAGGATTTGAAGATGTATCTTCGGCGCCATCCCCGCCGCTTCGGTAAAAGCCGCCGCAGTAAAAGCCGAGCATAAGTAAGGAGGGTTTTGGGCAAAATGGAACAGGATATCGCTTCCCCGGAAAAGAAAATTCTGGGGATTGATGAGGCCGGGAGGGGTTCGGTTATCGGGCCCATGATTATCTGTGCCGTCCTGGTAAATGCCGAGCAAGAAAGGCATCTGAAAAGGATAGGAGTCAAAGATTCCAAAAAAGTCTCGCCCAAAGAAAGGGAAAGATTGGCCAAAGAAATACGAGAGATAGTGGAGGATTTTGAACTTCTGGAAATCTCACCTCAGGCTATAGACGGCGAAAGCCTAAACAGACTTGAGTTTATCAAGATTCAAGAGATGTACAGAAAGTTTAGGCCAACTCATTTTTACATAGATGTTCCCACCTCTCCCAGAGGCGTGAAAAACTTCTGTAGAGACTTGTGTTATGACATAGGAGATTCGCCGGTCGAAATTATCGGAGAAAATAGGGCGGATGGGAAATATCCTGTTGTCAGCGCCGCTTCCATTTTGGCCAAGGTGGAAAGAGACAGAATCGTGGAAAATCTGAGGCAGGTGTATGGCGATTTTGGCTCAGGCTATCCTTCAGACGCAAAGACGGTCAATTTCCTGAAAGCGAAATTACATAAGATGAAGGATTTGGGGAAAATCGTTCGCCACAGATGGAGGACAATTTCCCGGATAAGACCGCCGCTAAAACAGCATCGCCTTCCGAATGAGGAAGATTAAGGAGTTGACCGCTTTATTTTCGTGGCTTTCGTGTGATTGCCGCCAGAGGCGGACAGGTGTGTCCAATGGAATTTGATTTCAGAAAAATTGAAGCGTTGGTGAGAAAGGCCCTGGAGGAAGACCTGGGTGCCGGCGACATAACTACCGATAGCCTCATCCAGGAGAATGCTTTGGCCCGAGGGGAATTTATCGGCCGGGAAGAGGGCATCATCTGCGGACTTCCTCTAATCGAACCTCTCTTTCGGCTTCTGGATAAGGATATGCAATTCAAAGCGGCTCTGAGCGACGGCGATGAAGTCTCGCCCGGAGAGACTATCGGTGAGATTTTTGGAAAAGCGAGGGCTATGCTCTGCGGTGAAAGAGTAGCCTTGAATTTCCTGCAGCGGCTTTCGGGCATTACCACACTCGCCAGAAAATTCGTGCGGGCGGTGGAAGAATACCCTGCAAAAATCTATGATACCAGAAAGACCACGCCGCTTTGGCGCTATCTGGAAAAATACGCAGTGAAAGTCGGCGGTGGGGAAAATCACCGGTTCGGCCTTTATGATATGGTGCTCATTAAGGATAATCACCTCCGTCTTCTGGGTCGCCGTGGCCTGAAGGAGCACATCCGAGACTTGAGGAAGAACTTAGGGGCCGAGGTCAAAATCGAAATCGAAGCCGAAAACTTGAGCGATGTTACTGAAGCCGTATCGGCGGGTGTGGATATAATTATGCTGGATAATATGTCCCTGGATGAGATGCGCCAGGCGGTAGAACTGGTGGGAAAAGGCGTGCGAAAAATTGCGATTGAGGCCTCGGGCGGCGTAACGCTCGAAAATGTGAAAAGAATAGCCCAGACGGGCGTGGATAGAATCTCCGTCGGGGCCTTAACCCATTCTGCGCCGGCGCTGGATATATCTCTGGAAGTCGAGCCCATTGAATGAGCAAAAGCACAGCTTTAACTGAAGCGGATTTGGAGGCTTTGCTCCGCCTCAGGCAGAATGGGGCCGGATGGATGGGTTGGGAGGAATTCGCCTCCCTGCCTCGCTCGCAGGCGGGCAGAGATGCAAGAGGAAGACTCGCTCGCTTGAGAGAGGCCGGCTATGAATTTGAGGAGCATCCTTCTTACGGTTTGAGACTAATCCAGGCCCCTGAAAGGCTCATCGCAGAGGAAATCTCTTTCCGCCTCGAAACGCAAATCATCGGAAGAAGGATAATCACTTTGGGAGAAACCACATCCACTATGGATGTGGCCAGAGGGTTGGCTGAGAAAGGGGCTGAAGAGGGCTTAGTGGTCTTTGCTGAGTTTCAAAGCGCCGGCCGGGGAAGGCTGGGCAGGCACTGGCTTTCGCCACCTCATAAAGACCTTTTGTTTTCGGTAATTCTGCGACCCGAAGCCGCAAGCCGGCCTGCCGCCCATACGGGCGTCCCCGATGGGTGGCCCGCTCGGGCGGGCAGGGACGGCCGCCACCTTTTTACCATTACCGCTGCGGTGGCCGTGGCCCTTATGATTAGAGAGGCGCAGGGCCTTCCGGCGCTCATCCGCTGGCCCAACGATGTAATTATTAAAGACAAGAAAGTAGCCGGGATGTTGGTGGAAAGCGCATCCCAGGGAGCCTGGGGCAGTTTCCATATCCTGGGCGTTGGGTTGAATGTAAATACATCCGAGGAGGATTTTCCGAAAAAGATTAAGAAGACCGCTACGAGCCTCAGAATAGAGAAGGGTGCACCCGCCGGAGGCGGGCAAGGCCCCTGGGCGCCCTCGGCGCCCTTGGATAGGACGCTTATGGCCCGAAAGATACTAAAATATCTTGACCGATTGATTTTGATTTCTTTGGAAAACGAAGTGGAGGAAATCGGCCAGGCCTGGAGGGACTTATCCAGCATTCTGGGCGGGCGAGTGAAACTTCTGGAAGAGGGAAAAGAATTCGCCGGCCGTGTGCTCGACCTTTCTCCAGAAGAAGGTATTATGCTGGAACTGGACTCGGGCGCTCAAAGACTTTTCCGCAGCGAAGAAGTGACCTTACTGACATCAATGGTCAATCTGTGAAATTCACTTCCTTCAGGGTGAACCCTTCCTTGGCTGGGCACGCAGGCCTTTATGCAATTTGCGGTTGACATTTTTTTGAAAATTGAGGATGATTATCACTGCCAGATAAGAGGCTTCCATACAAGCGAGATTTTTATGCAGGATATAAAAAGAGAAATACTCTTGTCCATTCGCGCCCGCTATCCCATTCTTTATCTCTTATCCTGGGAAGAAGGCCGCCTCAGGCGTTTGCTGCGGGATGTGGCCGGTGAAATGGATAAGAAGATATTCTTCTGGCGTTCTTCCAAAGGCTTCGAGGCAGAGGAGCCCCGGCTAAGGGAGATGAAGAAGCCCATCTCAGCCATAGATTTTGTGGCCACTTCCCCGGAGCGGGCCATCTTCGTTTTTGAGGATTTTCACCCTTTCTTAGGCGACCACCAGATTGTGCGCACCCTGCGGGATGCCGCCGAGAGTCTGCGCAAGAGTTTCAAGACCCTGGTGTTGGTTTCGGCGGACCTCAAAATCCCTATGGAACTGGAAAAAGATATTACCGTCTTTGACATTCCGCTTCCCGACCAGCAGGAACTCTCCCGGCTTCTTTCCTCCTTCCTCAGTTCTGTTTCCACCCGCAAGGACCTCCAACTTGACCTTTCGAGCGACCTCTTCGAGCGTATCGTGAAGGCCGCCTTAGGCCTCACCGAAAACGAAGCCGAGAATGTCTTCGCCAAGGCCCTGGTGCGTGACCGGCGCTTTACCGAGGCGGACCTTCCCCTGATTATCGCCGAGAAAAAACAGATAATAAGGAAAACCGGGCTCCTGGAATATTATGACCTGGCCGAAAGTATGGAGGAAGTTGGCGGTCTGGATAATTTGAAGAAGTGGCTTCTGCGCCGCCAGGAGGCCTTCAGCGAGCGGGCGCGGGATTATGGCCTTCCTCAACCCAAGGGCCTTCTACTTTTAGGGGTTCAGGGCTGCGGCAAGAGCCTTTCCGCCAAGGCCATCGCTTCTTTATGGAAGTTGCCGCTTCTTCGCCTGGATGTGGGCACGGTCTTCGCCTCTTATATCGGCGCGTCTGAGGCCAATATGCGCCGGGCCATCAAGATTGCCGAATCCTTAAGCCCCACCGTGCTCTGGCTGGATGAGATTGAGAAGGCCTTTGCCGGCACCCTGGGCTCCGGTATATCCGATGCCGGCACCACCCAGCGGGTTTTTGCGACTTTTCTCACCTGGTTGCAGGAGAAGACCAAACCGGTATTCGTCATCGCTACCGCCAACCGCATTGCGGAACTGCCTCCGGAACTTATGCGAAAGGGGCGCTTTGACGAAATCTTCTTCATAGACCTACCCGCTGATGCCGAACGCCGGGAGATATTCCAGATTCATCTACGCAAGAGGGGAAGGAAGCCGGAAGATTACGATTTGAATCTTCTGGCCCAAAAATCTGAAGGTTTTAGCGGCGCCGAGATTGAAGAGGCGGTGATTTCCGCTATGTATGCCGCCTTCCCGGAAAATAGGGATTTCACCACCAAAGATATTCTGGAAGTCCTGGAGGAAACGGTGCCTCTGGCCACCACGGCCCGGGAGCAAATTGAAGCGCTGCGCCAGTGGGCGCACGACCGCGCCCGCCCTGCTTCATAACCTCCCTGGCCGGGCAGGCAGGATGCGAAGCGCGAGGCAGCGGGACAGTCGGGCAGCGAGGCAGTAGGGCCTGATGGCTGAAAAGCCTGCGTGGCCTCTTCACTCTTTTGAGGACGATACTATACTTCCCTCACCCACCAAACCTTCTACTTCCCGCAGGAGTTCCTCATTGGGGCGAACCCGGTATCCGCTTCCCGCAGCAAGATGCACCTCGCGGCCCGTATGGGTGGTTAGTTCCAGATAGACGGGTTTTCGTCCCTTATGCCGGGCCAAAATCTCGCGCAGGGAAAGAAGGGCTTCCTCTTCTATCTGCACAAGATTTATTTTTATGGTGAGGCTTTGACTCAGTTTTTCCACCGCTTCAGCAATGGGGATGACTTCATCCACTTTTATGGAAGGGGTATCACGACGCAGGTCCAGGCGGCC
>LIZR01000123.1 GCA_001302825.1 Planctomycetes bacterium DG_23
TCCCCGGTGAGAGAAAGTTGACTGTCCAATGAAAGGAAGATGATGAGCGCAAGGGAGATGAAAATGACGAAGGTAGATTTATGCATATCCTCACTGTCCCTTGGCCGGCTTGAGTTTGTAAAAGGTTCTTTCTTCGGTATGAAAGCACTCCAGGAGGTTTTCTTTCTCCAGTTGCTTGATAATTTTTAGAACCTCCTCTTCATCCACACCGAAGGCGAGACTTGCCTCCAGGATGGTAACCGGCCGACGGGCAAGCAGCGCCTTTAAGGAACCGGTAAGGTCCAGCGCTTCTCGCTCGAGAGCCGCAGGCTGGGGCGGCTGGTAATAGATAGTCTCTATGCTGGTTTCTCTTGCCACATATTCCGCTATTTCTCGAAGTTCCTTCTCACTCAGGCGCTCAATTTCGCCTTTTCCTCCCTCCTTATCCAGGGGAGTCGGCCTTGAAGGGATGTCAAGTTGTATCTGGCGGGGTGAGATTTCTTTATAGAGGCGGATAAGGCCGTCTATAACCTCAGGTTTTGTATTATCCAAATCCTTTGTCCGAAAAAGCATTGTCTGTATAGCCACCGGCGCACGGACCTTTCTTATACCGCTGACTATGTCTTCAAAATCGAGTCCCGGATGGGGACGATTTATCTTTTTGAATAGGGCCTCATTCGGAGCGTCCAATTTGGCCACTACCAGGTCGAACTCCTCAAGGGAGGCGCGCACCTTTTCATCGGTGGTGAGCGAGGCGTTGGTCAGGATGGCCAGAGGGATATCTGTCGTCTTTCTTATCTCGCGGGCTATCTGGCCCAGGTCGATATTCAAGGTGGGTTCGCCCACGCCGGAGAAGGTGATGTAATCGGGCTTAGGTTTTAAACCCTGAAGAGTTTTTTTTAGTCTCTGGGCCAGGTCGGAAAAATCGCCGAAACTGCGGGGCTTAACGGTTTTTTCGCTGCGTGTCCCCAACTGGCAATAGAGGCAGTTAAAGGAGCAAATCTTGTCGTAGCCAGGCGCCGGCTCCACCAGATCAACGCCCAGAGAAATGCCCAGTCTCCAGGAAAAAATCGGTCCATAAATCTTCAAAGGAAACTCCTTTATTTATGTCAGACGGCGGATGGCCGACTTAATGAAGTTTCTTTACCAACTCGGCCACGCGCTCGCCCAAACGCCGGCAGTTCTTGGCGCTTCGCTCATCCGGCGCGCCCACGGCCACCGGGCCGTAGTGGTCTCCTTGAGAGGTGCCTTGCACCACTATGCCGTGAACTAAAAGGCTCTTGAGTATATCAAGCACGGTGGTTTCGTTACCGCCGCCGATACCGCCGGAAGAGGAAAATGCCCCGCCGACCTTACCTTCAAGTTTGCCGTGATATTTTACGCTTTCATCCAGAAGCCGCTTTATTTCCGCGGCCATAGTTCCATAGTAGGTGGGCGAGCCAATGATGATACCCTCGGCCTGCAAAAGTTCTTCCAGTTGCACATCCTCAACGCGCTTCGTCTCCACCTCCACCCCTCGGCCGCGGACGCCTTCTTCCACGAAGGCGGCCATCTTCTCCGTATTGCCGCCCCGAGAATAATAGATAATGAGCACCTTAGCCACGCTTTTCTCCTTTCTGCACCCGGTTATTCTCCTTTGGTCTGGAGTCCCGCATTACTCAAATTAGCAAAACCGCCAAGCCGCCTACACCGTTTTAGTCGCTCTTAGCCGCATTGTATTCCTTAACAAACCCCAAGCCCAATTCTATCATTCGTTTGTTCCCGAGTATGCGGCGCTTATCCTTATCTGCCTCTTTCATCAGTATATGTTCCTTACGCCTGGGATTATCAAACGCAAAGAGGATGGATGCCCGGTCCATAGCAAAATGCTCTGCCACTGCAAATGTGGCAGATGTCTCCATATCCACTGCAGAAAACCCTCTGCTATGCCAGTCTTCGACTTCCCTTTCTCCTTCAGCAAAAAGTGCAGAAGTTGTATAAATCCGCCCGAAATGCACGGGCACATCATTTATACCTCTGATGGCCGACGACTCTGCAACATTGACTGAGGCCTTGACCATTTTATCGTCTGTTTTGTAATACTGAGATGCGCCTTCTCCACAGTAGGCTTCAGTGGCTATAAATATATCCCCCGGCCCGATTTCATCCACAAGACCGCCGCAACATCCGGTTTGAACCACCAAAGATGTACCGAGAACACCGAAGATATGCACCACCTCTGAAGCCATAGGAGCACCGTATACAGAGGCATAGGCAACAGAAAGGCCGTCAAGGTCGCCTACCAGCACATCTTCCAGGATACCGTTGGGTGAGCCAATTTCTACAATGTTGCTGAAATGTGTGCGATATAAATCATATTGGGACTTCAAATTCCGTGTCCCTCGCAATATCAAGGCTTTTGGAATCCTTCTTTCAGGAAGGTCCAATATTGATAGCCAATCATCTCTGGTTAAGTCACGAAGCATAAATGAAAGGCTCTCCTTTCCGCCTGAAACCAATGGAAAACTACATTACCCAGATTGGCTAAGCCGCGAAGGCTTCGTTAGATGAGATGTCACAGTATCCCTTTATTTTTTCGTAACCATTCTGAAAACTCTTTTGTTGACTTTACATTCTCTCTAATTACAGCATCGTAAATATCCCTGGCAGAAAACTTCCTGCGATACTCAGGATGCTTATAGAAGTGGTTTTTTATCATTAATATTCTTGGTCTTTTCTCGTCATCAATCCTGGATTTTAAGCCATCAGATTCCTTTTGGTAAAGATTTATTTGGTTTGAATCCATAGCCCATATATCTATTTTCCACACATCGGAAAATTTCAAAGTAGTATATATTCCCCAGTAAAAACCCATTGGCAGATTAGGCGTTTTGCCGATAAATTCGTTCCTGAAATGCATCCTCTGCGGTTTGAGACAAACTGCTATTTCCTTTCCCAAATCAAAGAACCTCTTTTCACTCATTTCCTCAGTTTTGAGATAGATATCCAGGTCTCTCCAGGTCATCAGATTTAACGAGTAACTCCCGGTCATAATTGGGTTACCGTATTTGTTTAATATTCGTAGTAGCCCGTAAGTATGCAAAATTTCATTTGCTTCACTTACAAGTGTTGAATTCAACTTTTCTAAATCACCCATTTTTTCGTTAAATACCTTCGCAGCAAGCGGCCTTTGTTCTACGGAATCTTTGGTTCTTGTTGGATATGTTCGCCAACCTTGCCTGTTTTCCCCACGAGGGAAATAATACCGATAAAAAATTTACCGGAAAAGAGGGCGCTTGTCAAGCGTTTCTGGGGGAAAGGGCGGAGGTCAGTCTTCTTATTGACAAAAGTAGTCTGAATGGGTAATCTAAACGCATCGCAATTCCAACTTCAAGCGTTCCAGACGAGTTGAGGATATGAAGAAGCAATACGCCTGGAAAAAGGCCTTCTTAGAGAGCTTCTGGCGCGGCGAGGATGTGGGAAGGCCGGCCTGGCAATTTTCCTGGCCGAAAGATAAATTGCCGGTCCTGGAAATTGCCCACGACCCTCATAAATATGCCCGAAGCCAACTTGAGGCCATAAAAGAGATGGAAGCGCGGGGAATTCCCGACGACTACATTCCGTGTCTAACACCTTATTTTGGCACCGGGGCTTTGGCCTCGGCATTTGGCGCGGAACTCGTGTGGGAAGGATCCATCTGGACCAAACCGGTAATTCATAACAACCCTAAGGATGTTTATAAACTAAAACCGCCCAAACTGACTGACGGCGTGCTGGGCCGGGTCCTGAAGACCACAGAAGTCTTTCTTGAGGAATCCCACGGTGACTATCCGGTAAGGCCCACGGACATTCAAAGTCCGTTGGATACTGCCAGCCTCATCTGGAATTACACCGATTTTCTGACCGCGATGTACACCTCGCCCAAAGAGGTGCACCATATTCTCGCGCTGGCGGCGGATTTCATTGGCGAGTTCGTGACCCACGAAAAAAATCTTTGCGGCGAGAATTTCTCGTCCATTCATCATCCCCAGGTGTGGGCGCCGCCGGACTTCTGTTTGAGTATGAGCGATGATGTAATGGCGCTTCTTTCGCCTAATGTATACCGCGAGTTTGGGGTTACTTACAATGACCGCGCCGCACGGGATTTTGACGGCATCCTACTTCATACCTGCGGGGATGCCTCGCAAAATCTGAAGGTGCTGCTGGAGCATAAAAATCTCAAGGCGTTTGATTTTGGCGTAACTGAAACGCCTCTGGAAAATGTAATTGAAAAATTAAGTGGCAAATGCGTGCTTCTCGCCCATAGAGGCCTTAATGTGATGCCGCATTTTGACACACACACGGAATTTGCGAAATTTGTCCTAGAGAGAAAAAGAAAAGACACGCGACTTTTTCTGCTGATTCCTTGGCCGGGCAGGGCGGGGCCGAATGAGCGCACGGAAGAGTGTCTGCGATATTTGAAAGAGAAAGCAATAGTTGGTCATTCGAATGACGCGTGACCCTTCGGATGCTGCCCTTCGTCCCGAGACTCAGGGTCGAGGGAAGCATCCTCAGGATGCGAAGCACGAGTTCCGAGTGACCAATTCAGAATGGCTGACCGGCTGAATGGCTGAAAGGCTGTCGGTTGCCGGCCAGGCTGCGTCTGGCTTGCGAGGAGTGTAATATGGTTCGCATAGGTGAGTTGGAAATAGCTGGTCCGGCGCTTGTTGCCTCCGGCCCGCCCTCCCGCAAGGTGAAATTCCTGAAGGAGGCCGAAGCCAACCTTGCTGGAGCGGCAAGCCTTAAACTCACTTTCAAAACGCTCCCCTTTCCGAGCGAACTTCGCACCTTCAGCATCCCCGGCGTGGTTATGATCAACCCCACAGACCGGCGCCTCGTTCTGGATGAGGCCGTGGAACTTTTGCGGGCGGCCAAAAAAGAGGTGCGGATGCCCCTTTTTGCTAACCTCGGCGCTTTGGGTTCGGATGTCAAGACCTGGCTCGAACTTTCCGAAACCTTTGAGGCCGAAGGCGCGGACGGTCTGGAACTCAATTTCTGCTGCCCCAATCTGGATGTTTCATTTATGGAGGAGGGCGATTATCTAAAAGAGCACGGCGGGGCGCAAATCGGCCAGAACCCCAAGCAATGTCATATAATTACCACGAAGGTGAAAGAGTTGGTACGCATTCCGGTGGTGCCCAAGTTTTTGCCTAATGCCCTGGATGTGAAGGCGGTGGCCCGGGCCTGCGAGGATGGCGGTGCCGATGGGATACATATTGTGGGTATGCCGGTTTCAGGCCTTCCGCCCGTGGATGTGAAAAGCGGGCGGCCGGAAATGCCTCTTTCAGAGGGAGTAAGTTTCGGGGCCTCAAATGGCTCCATCTCTAAATACTCCACCTTTGAGACCACCGCGCGGGTGAGGCAGGCCGTGGAAATACCCATCGTTGCTTCGGGAGGGATTGAAAACTGGCGGGATGCGGTGACGGCCATAATGTGGGGCGCCAGTTTAGTGGCGGTATGCTCGGCGTTGATGTGGTGGGGCTTTGAGGTGGTGAAAGATATAACCGAAGGCATAAAGGATTTTATGGAAGAGGAGGGTTATAGCGACTGGCAGGAGTTTGGCGGAAAAGCGCTAAAATATCTCACCACCCCGGATAAGATACGGTTTTGTGAGGGTGCTGCCAGGGTGGATGAGGAACTTTGCATCGGCTGCGGCAAATGCCTCAAGCCCGCTCATTGCGACGCTATAACGATGAGAGGAGAGAAAGCCTGGGTAGATGAAGAAAAATGTGTGGCTTGCGGCATCTGTCCGGGCCTTTGCCCGGTAGGGGCCATACGGCTTATTTCCTCCGGTAAGGCCCTCATATAAGCGGGAGTTTAATAGGGCGGCCTTCCTGGGCAGACATCTCCGCAGCGATGCAGATTTCGTGGGTCTTCCAGGCATCGGCCACGGAGGTTTCAGGTTCTCTATCCTCAAGGATGCACTGGACAAAATCGTCTATCTCGCCTTGAAACGGATGATGCTCCACTTCCCATCTATCCGGAACTACGGTGGGGATTTCCATCCATCCGGTCTGGCCTTTGAATTTATCGCAAAAAAGCCGGTTATTCATCAGCGTGCCTGCCGAACCCATTATCTCAATATTGAAGACATAGGGCATATTGCATTCAAGGGAGCAGGCCACCTTACCAATGGCGCCGCTTTGAAATTTGAGTAGCGCCGCCGCCGTAGGCGGGAAGTCAAAATCAAGCCTTCGTCGCGGCGCAGCAGTAAGGCCGGTTACCTCCACCACTTCATCACCTTCCATAAACCATCTCACCGCGTCTATGGAATGACAGCCGCCCATCAGAAGCGTATTGCCTGAAGTCTTGCGTTTGGATTTCCACTCGCCGAAGACCTCGTGCCAGTAGTCACTGGCTATGTAGAAAACCTCCCCCAAATCACCCGCGCGCGTAATCTCTTTTACGATTTTCATCAAGGGGTTCCAGTGAAGGACGAATCCGGCGATGGCCTTCACGCCCGATTTGGCAATCTCATCGCGCAGGTCCCGCAGTTCGTCCAGGGTGATGGCGATGGGCTTTTCTATGAGGACATTTTTCCCGGCCTGAGCGGCGGCAATGGCCTCCCTGGCGTGAAGGAAACTTATGGTGCAGATGGAGACCACATCAATATCATCGCGGGCGAGCATCTCTTCGTAGGAATCGAGATAGAGGTCGCAATC
>LIZR01000124.1 GCA_001302825.1 Planctomycetes bacterium DG_23
TCGGATATTGTGCGCAAGGGAGAAGGCAGTGACAACTGGCCGCTCACCTGGGCGGACGATGATAATCTCTACACCGCTTATGGAGATGGCTGGGGCTTCAAGCCCAAGGTGCCTGAAAAGTTGAGCCTGGGCTTCGGCAAAGTCATCGGCACGCCGCCTGATTTTTCCGGCGAAAATATTCGCTCTTCCAGCGGCGAACGAAAAGGCCAGGGTAGAGCCGGCATCAAGGCCAGCGGCATACTGGCGGTGGATGGCACACTCTATTTATGGGTGAGAAATGCGGGAAATTCTCAACTGGCGTGGTCGAGCGATTATGGCCAGGGTTGGACCTGGAGCGATTGGAAGTTTACAGAGAGTTTCGGGTGTCCCACCTTCCTCAACTTCGGAAAGAATTACGCCGGGGCGCGGGATGGATATGTATACATTTATTCTCAGGACAGTGACAGCGCCTACATCCCGGCCGACGGTATGGTTCTGGCGCGGGTGCCCCAGGAGGAGATAACAAGCCGCGGCGCCTATGAATTTTTTAAGGGCTTTGACGCAGAAGGAAAGCCCCTCTGGTCCAAAGACATCCACCAGCGGGGTGCCGTGTTCACCAGGGCCGGAATGTGTTATCGTTCGGGTATCAGTTACAACGCCGGCCTCAAGAGATATCTCTGGTGTCAGATACACCCCGGCGGGGATACCCGCTACTCAGGAGGCTTCAGTATCTACGATGCACCCAAGCCCTGGGGTCCCTGGACTACCGTCTATTCTGCCGAGCAGTGGGATGTGGGCCCCGGAGAAACCAGCAGTTTTCCCCCCAAATGGATGAGCACCGATGGGAAGATTTGCCATCTGGTCTTTTCAGGCGATGATAATTTTTCCGTTCGCAAGGTCACCTTTACTGTGGCAAAGGAGATACAAAGTGGGAAGTGAAACTAAAACTTCTGGCTTTTCTCCGCAGACCAAGGTCTCCATCTCCGGCGACAAATGGTATGTGAATGGAGAAATCACCTATGCCGGCGCCCGGGCCGAAGGCTTACTTATGAATGTGCGTATGGTCAATTCAGTATTTGAGGACACAAAGCGCACGGATTTCGACCCCGAGGCCAACACCGATAAGTTCATCTCGCAGATTCCCGATTACTACGCTTGTGGGGTGCGCGGCTTCACTATCAATCTGCAGGGCGGGATGCCGGGCTATGAGGGCGCGGTAAACTCAGCCTATACCCCGGAGGGCGGGCTACGCCCGGAGTATCTCAAGCGCATCCGGCGGGCCGTAGAGGCCTGTGACCGCCAGGGTATAGTGATCATCTTGGGCTGTTATTACTGGCGGCAGGCGCATATCCTGCAGGATGAGGACGCGGTGCGCACCGGTGTGGTGAATGCTGTCCGGTGGGTTAAGAAATGTGGCTTCACTAATGTAATGATGGAAATTGCCAACGAGTTTGACATCGGCCGCTTCCAGCCTGCTATGTTAGGGACTCCAGAAGGCGAAGTGGAACTCATTCAACTGGCCCGAAAGACCGCGCCGGACTTGCTGGTTTCCACGAGCGCCGTGGGCAAGGGAATGACTCCCGATAGCGTAGCCAGCGCCAGCGACTTCATCTTGGTGCATTACAATGGCACGCGCACCGGCGACATCCCGGACCGGATTTCCGCACTGAAGAAATTCGATAAGCCCATTGTGTGCAACGAAGACCAGAAGGTGGGGGAGGAGGGCGCCAAAGCGGCGGAGTTATGCGTCGCCAATGGCGCTTCGTGGGGTTTTATGCACCGGGATGTGAACCAATACTATCCCTTCGCCTTTGATGGCCACAAGGACGACCCCATAGTTTATGGCAAGCTGAAGGAACTCACTACACCGGCAACAAGCTGACCGATGTAGATTGGCAGCAAAAATTTAGCTTAGCCAAAGTCTGAGTCCATCATCTTCACCCCATCATGCCCGGATTATGGCTATTGAGCCACAATTCCCTGAAAAGATTATGGCCGGCCTGCCCCAGTAAGTTTTCCTTGAGTTTCCCACCCGGAGAACCTGCCGTTTCAAGGCAATAGAATCAAGTCATTGGCTTTTTTGCGTCTTGGTTTTGTAGTGGCATAGAGATTGCTGCGGCGTTGAATGCTGTTGGTCACAGGTGAACCAAAAATATCCGGGGGGCCAGCGCCCCTAAGAAAAAAACGACGCCACCCATAAATTTTCGCAGGGGCAGGCCCCTTGGCTTACCCTTTCACAGGGGAAGATTTGCCTGAGCCTTATCGGGGGAGGAGGCTTGGGGGCCGATGCGAGGGTCTCGTGAAGGAGTCTCCTCGCATCGGTTTTTTTCGTCAAAAAAGGGTGGCTAGAAATAAGCCATTGCATTAGCTGTCTTACAAGATGGATAAGATGAAAGATGAAGATAAGACAAAAGAGCAACTTATAAGTGAACTGGTGGAATTGCGCCGACGAATCACTGAACCAAAAACATCAGAAATCGAACACAAGCGGGCAGAAGAGACGCTGCGTGAGAGCGAGCAAAGGTTCAGAGAGTTAGCTGAATCATTACCAGAAATCATTTATGAAATAGATGAAAGCGGCAACTTGACATTTCTAAACCGTGTAGGCCTCGAAGTCTTAGGTTGTAGTCAACAGGATTTCAAGCAGGGATTGAATGTCCTTCAGTTGTTGATTCCCGAAGACCGGGAGAAAGCCAAGAAGGATATAGGTAGGGCATTGGCTGGAGAGCACCTGGGCGCCTTGGAATACACAGCGCGCAGGAAAGACGTCACTGAGTTTCGCGTGGCCATATATGCCAGTGCCATTATTCGCGCAGGAAAATCTGTGGGCTTGAGGGGCATTATCACCGACATCACCGAGCGCAGGGGGGCGGAGGTACTACTGCGAGAGAGCGAGAATAAGCACAGAACACTACTTGAGAATCTCCCACAAAAAATATTCTTTAAGGACAAAAAATCAGTCTACATATCTTGTAACGAAAATTATGCTCGGGATTTGAAGATAGAACCGGAGGACATTGCTGGCAAGACCGACTATGATTTTTATCCCAAGGAATTGGCTGAAAAATATAGAGCAGATGATAAAAGAATTATGGAGTCTGGCAAAGTGGAAGATATAGAGGAGGGTTATATCCAGGATGGACAAGAAGTAGTTGTGCATACGGTCAAAACGCCTGTCGAAGACAATAATGGAAGTGTTATTGGCATACTTGGCATTTTCTGGGACATCACTGAACGCAAGCGGGCGGACAAAGCGCTCAAGGAATCGGAAGAGAGATTTCGCCAGTTGTATGATGAGGCCCCCATCGGCTACCACGAGATTGACCGGGAAGGAAAAATTGTGCGGGTCAACGAAACCGAGGCAAGACTCTTAGGCTACGAAGTTCAGGAAATGCTCGGCCAATCAGTATGGGATTTTATCACCCCTGAACAGAGGCGATTGGCCAGACAGACTATCAAGGAAAAGATTAAGAAAGGCCTTCCGCTGGCCGAAGACGGGTTTGAAAGAAAGTATGTGACCAAAGATGGCCGCCCCATGGATGTCTATATTATGGACCGCCTGGTAGTTGACGACCAAGGCCGGGTAACCGGCATCCGTTCCACGGTTCAGGACATCACCCAGCGCAAGCGGGCAGAAGAGGCGCTCAGGGAAAGTGAAGAAAGGTATCGCTCATTAACCGACGATGTGTTGGATTCTTCAGCGGTTGGGATTTTTATTCTCGATTCTAAGTTTGAGGTCGTCTGGGTGAACAGGGCCCTGGAGCGCTATTTCGGCTTAGACAGGAAAGATGTCATTGGCAAGGACAAGCGGACGCTCATCCGGGGAAGAATCAAGGATATCTTCGAAGACCCCCAGCGCTTTATGGATAAGGTGTTCGCCACCTATGACGACAATACCCATATCGAAAACTTCGAGTGCCATATACTGCCTGAGGGCGAGCGGGAAGAGCGGTGGGTGGAGCACTGGAGCCAGCCCATCAGGTTGGGCCTATACGCCGGAGGACGCATTGAGCATTATGCGGATATCACTGAGCGCAAGAATGCGGAGGAGAAATTAAAAGAAACTATGGCAGAACTGGAGCGCTCTAACATTGAACTGGAACAATTCGCCTATGTGGCCTCACACGATTTGCAGGAGCCCCTGCGTATGGTCGCCAGTTACACGCAACTTTTGGCCAGGCGCTACAAGGGCGAGCTGGATGCCGATGCGGATGAATTTATTTCATACGCCGTGGATGGAGCCGACCGTATGCAGAGGATGATAAATGCCCTTTTGGTCTACTCGCGAGTGGGGACCCGGGGCAAGCGTTTTGAACCCACAAACTGCGAAGCCGTCCTTAAGCACGCACTTGACAATCTGCAGATGGCTGTCGAAGAAAGCGGTGCCGAAGTGACCCACGACCCATTGCCAACGGTTTCAGCCGATGCCTCGCAACTCCTTCAACTTTTCCAGAACCTCATTGCCAACGCCATAAAGTTTCGTAGTCACGAGCCTCCCAGAATCCATATTGGGGCCAAGCGTAAAGAAAACGATTGGCTCTTTTCCGTAAAGGATAACGGCATCGGCATAGCCGAGGAATTCGCTGAGCGCATCTTCATCATTTTTCAGCGCCTACATCCAAAATCCGAATATCCCGGCACCGGTATAGGGCTTTCCGTTTGCAAAAAGATTGTCGAGCGCCACGGCGGTCGCATCTGGGTCGAGTCCGAACTTGGAAAAGGGGCCACATTTTACTTCACCATTCCCATTGAATTAAACAAGGAGTAAACAGTATGGAAATATTTGGCAAACCTATTGAGATTTTGCTGGTGGAAGATAATCCCGGTGATGTGCGATTGATGCTGGAGGCCTTGAAAGAAGGCAAGGTGCTCAATCGCGTGAGTGTGGTTGAGGATGGACTGGAGGCTATGGCTTTTCTGCGCCAGGAGGGAAAGCATACGGATGCGCCACGCCCCGACCTCATTCTGCTGGACCTCAATCTGCCCCTCATGGACGGCCGTGATGTCCTGGCAGAAATAAAGGCCGACATAGGCTTTAAGCGCATCCCGGTGGTGATTCTCACCGTCTCCCAGGCCGAAGAGGATATACTCAAGTCCTATAACCTCTACGCCAATTGCTACATCACCAAACCTGTGGGCCTGGACGATTTCGTTTCCGTAGTCAAAGCCATTGAAAATTTCTGGTTGACCATCGTCAAACTTCCGCCGGACGCAGAAGAATGAGCGAAAAACCTATCAGAGTCTTGCTCGTTGAGGATAACCCCGGAGATGTTCGGCTTATCCAGGAGGCGTTGTCCGAAGCCCGGGGCACGGCCTTCGAAGTGGAGTGCCAGGAGTGTCTGGAGACAGCGCTCAAGCGTCTTAACGAGACGGATGTTGATGTGGTGCTACTGGACCTGTCGCTTCCGGATAGTTGGGGCCTGGACACGGTAAGCAAGGCCCATTCGCAAGCGCCCGAAGTGCCCATTATCGTCCTGACCGGAAGCGAGGATGAGGAGTTGGGGCTGAAGGCGGTTCAGAACGGCGCACAGGATTATTTGGTCAAGGGACAGATGGATAGCAACCTGGTGGTGCGCTCTATGCGCTATGCCATCGAGCGTCAAAGGATTCTGGCCGAACTGCGCAATCTGTCACTGGTTGATGAACTTACCGGCCTCTACAACCGGCGAGGATTCTTAATACTCGCCCACCAGCAGATTTTTTTGATTCATCAGGCGAAGATGCAAATGGTGCTTCTTTTCGCCGACCTGGACAATATGAAGTGGATTAACGATAACTTCGGCTACCATTCAGGCGACCAGGCCTTAAGAGAGGCGGCCATTATCATCAAAGAGACCTTTCGCAAGCTGGATATCGTCGCTCGCATTGGCGGGGATGAGTTTGCGGTCCTTGCCGTTGGGACTTCACGAGCCAGTGCCGAGACTCTCATCGCCCGGTTGCAAAAGAACCTTGATGCCCACAACGAAAAAGAAAAACGCCCCTATGAGTTGTCATTGAGCGTAGGCGTTGCCTTCTACGACCCTAAATTTCCCTGTTCCATTGAAGAACTGATGGGCCGCGCGGATGCATTAATGTACGAGCATAAACGGGCCAAGCAGAAATCTTAATGTAAAAGGGCTTGACCTTGGCTGGCTGGATTGACAGCCAGTTTCTTTAGAGAAAGATGAATGATAAACCCATTAATGTGCTTTTGATCGAGGACAACCCGGGTGACGCCCGGCTTATACGGGAAGTGCTGGCCGAAGCAAGTGGTGTAGCCTTCAATCTGGAGTGGTTCGACCATTTAGAGGCCGGTCTCCAGCGCCTCGCTGAAGGAATGGTTGATGTGGTGCTTTTGGATTTGTCTCTTCCCGATAGCCGGGGCCTGGACACGCTCGGCGGCACCCATGCGCAGGCACCTCAAGTGCCCATTGTGGTGCTCACTGGAGGTAATGATGAAATGCAGGGAGTGAAAGCGGTAAAGCAAGGCGCCCAGGACTATTTGGTTAAAGGTCAGGTGAATGGCCACTTGTTGGTTCGCTCAATGCGCTACGCCATCGAACGCAAGGAAGCCGAAAGGGTTAAAACCGAATACATTAATTCGCTGCAGGCGAAGAATGAAGAACTACACGACCTCCTGGAAAAACTGCGAAACACCCAGGCACAACTCATCCA
>LIZR01000125.1 GCA_001302825.1 Planctomycetes bacterium DG_23
GGTCCATATCCGCCATATTGCCGTAAAGATGGACCGGCATAATGGCCCGGGTGCGCTCGGTAATCTTTTCCCGGATGGAATCAACCGCGGTGCAGTGGCTATCAATTTCCACATCGGCGAATACAGGGATAGCCCCGGCCTGAAGGACAGAGAAAGAGGTGGCGATGAAGGTATAAGAGGGGACAATGACCTCATCCCCGGGGCCTATACCTAAGCCCGCTAAGGCCGTATGCAGGGCACTGGTGCCGCTGGTGGTGGAGATGGCGAATTTCGTACCATTGTATGCCGCCCATTTCTCCTCGAACTCCATACCCCTGGGCCCGGTCCAGTAATTTACCTTGCCGTTTTTAAGCGGCGCCAGGGCCTCACGGATGGTCTTCTGGGAAAATTGCGGCCAGCCGGGAAGCGGCTCTTTTATAACCTTATCTCCACCTTCAATCGCCAGTTTCTTTCGCATCTCTACCTCCCTTTATCTGAAATTTTCTCACATAGTGGGTCGGCGGGATAATAATCAATTGCCTGCCACCTTGCAAGGCCTTTTCCTGAATCTCGCGCCCCAAAATGGCTTTACAGTAATGCCGGGCTTTGATAATATTGCGGACGCAGAATTGAGGTGCTATTTGGTGTAATGTGTATCTTATTCTTTCAATATCATCCGCGGTCAAAGGAGGTCGGAGGTGACGGTCAAATGGGGTGTGATTGGTGCCGGCGGGATTGCCGATAGGCGCACCATTCCCGGTATGCTGGAATCGGACAAAGTTGAACTCATTGCAGTTATGGATATTGATGAAGCCCGAGTGAAGCGCGTGGCAGAAAAATATGATGTCTCAGCGGCATACACAAAAGAAGAAGATTTAATCGCCGACCCAAATGTAGAAGCCGTTTATATCGCCACGCCGGTTTATCTGCACAAAAAGCAGGCCTTGATGGCCGCCGAGGCGGAAAAGCATATCCTTTTAGAAAAGCCAATGGCCCTGAATGTCAGCGAGGCCGAGGAGATTGCCGAAGCCGTAGAGAAAGCCGGAGTGAAATTCACCCAGGGATATATGATGCGTTTCCAGGAACTGCACAAGCGGGCCAAGGAAATGATTGATGAGGGCATCCTGGGAGAGGCGGTCTTTGCCCGGGCGCAACTTTCCTGCTGGTATCCGGATATAGAAGGGGCCTGGAGGCAGGACCCGGCAAAGGGAGCAGGCGGGTCGCTCGTGGATCTGGCCTCACATTGCTATGACCTCCTCTGGTGGTTTATGGGGGATATAAGCGAGGTCTTCGCCTTCTGCGATACTTTGACCTTCAGCTATCCTGTGGAGGACTCTTCCACCACGCTGCTTCGCTTCAAATCCGGTGCGCACGCGGTCGTGGATGCCTTCTTCAATGTGCCGGATGCCGCAGGCCAGAGCCGTCTGGAAATCTACGGCAATAAGGGTTCCATTCAGGCCAAGCATACTATCGGTCAGGCGGCGGGCGGCGAGATGGAGGCCTATATCTCAGAGGCAGCCAGGCAGTATGACCCTCAGCAAGAAAAGGCAGCCCTTGAAGTGGAACGCCAGGAGATAACTGCCGAGCCCTATAATATGTATCGTGCCCAAGTGGAATATCTCTCAAGGTGTATTGAGGAAGACAGGGAGCCGGTGATAAATACTCACGCCTCGGGCGTTTATATAATGCGTATAATAGAAGCCGCCTACGAAAGCGCGCGTAGTGCCAAGGCAGTGGCGATTTAGCCATGCTCGGCTCAATGGTGATAAGCAAGAAGTGAGGATTAAGCCTTCGCTGGCAGGAAGCGCCCTTCGGATGCTGAGCATCCTCAGGATGCGAAGCGAATGCGGTAGCGTCCGCGGTCGAGCACCTTGAGGCCTTCAAAAGCCACCCGCAGGCTCCCTTCGTTGGCCGGTTTGACGCCCACTTTGACCCGCTGCTTGGGGCCTTCTTTTCTCATCGGTGCGATTTGCCCCGGCGGGCGTTCGGCCGTGATGCATTCGGCCAAAGACACTTCCGGCACTATTTCAATTGCCGAGCCATCCGGTGCTGAAAACCGCACCGTGCCCAGAGAAGCGCGGGCAAAGAAGGTCTCCCTGGAGTCTGCCGGCGGGGGATGGGTATCAAGTTTCTGGCCTATCTGGAGGTGCGGCGACTTTGATTTCGGGCGCGCTATAAGCAGCAGTAAAAGGCGCGAGGGTACCGGTTCCGGCTGGGTGTTTTTCTTGGTTTCGTATTCCAGAACCATTTCGCTCCCGGTATAAGTCATAGTGACCTCAAGCATCCGGTTATGCACTCGGGCGTAGTCTTTTTCATCCTGGCTTTCGTGTTCGGTATAGACTCGCCCGCTCAAGACCGTTTTGCCGTTTCGCCGGGTGCATTCAATCTGCTCCGTCGGTACCCGAAATTCGCCCCTCAATGCGTCAGTTCCCGCATTGCGGTAAGTAGGCTCGTCCGTTAGTTCCGGAGTGAGTGCGTAGAGTTTCACATTTCCGCAGTCGGCTTCGGCAAAGGCGCTGTTGCCGGTGAGCACAGTCATACAGATATCCAGTTCCGGCTCGTGCACGATGACCGTGCTGATGTCAGGTAAGATATGACGGCCCGCCGGGGGAACGAATGGCTCACTTTCAGGTTCTTCTTTAATACCGAGATGGAGGGCGTCGTTCAGGGCCACAAGATAGCCGGGAGTGCGTGCCGCCCGTTTATGTGCGCGGCCCAAGTCCAAAGCATTTTTCACCCACAGTTCGTAAGTGGTGCGGGCAAGGCCCCGGAAGCGCTTATCCCCCAGTGCTTTAGCCATTGGCCACTGGCGCCCGGCCGAGCTCTGGGAATGTGATTTATGCAGGCCCTCAAATGTGGTGACAAAAGCCTCCCCACGGCGATTGGTGGCCACCAGCGAAAAATCGGCCACTCTACGCACATATTCCACGGCATCTTCGCGGCCGAGTTCAAATCCTAAGTAGAGCATAAGATTTGCGGTGAGGAACTGATAGACCTGGGCGGGTCTTCTGCCCCATATCCAGGCGCCAGTGTGATAAGGCTGAGCGCCGCAGGGATATTGCCGCCTGAGTAATTGGTTCAAACATTCCACGCAGCGGTCCATATACTTGGGGTCGGAAGTTAAACGGTAAAGCCCCAGAGCACTTACCGCCTCCATAGCGCGCGGGTTCAGATAGTGATGAGTGCGCACAATATGTGAAGCCGCATCGGCGAAAAGTTCGACTGCCCGGTCTATCATTCGCCTGCGCCAGGGCTCATTGGCGCTATCGCCCAGACTCAGTAGAGCCCGGGTAAAGGGCACCAATGTGAAGTAAGCCGTGTTCATATCGCCACCGGCCACGGTGCCCGTGGCATCAAAATGTTCGGATACCCGCTCCAGGATAGAGACCGCAGCATCGCGCAGGCGATTATCACCGACGAAATGACCTTGCGGGTCGGAGAATTCGTAAGCCGCCAGTGCCGCGAACATAACTTCGGGCAGCAGCACGCGGAAAAACTCGAAGGTGTCTCGGTCTTGCAGAAGGCCGTCTTTGAAGGAACAGTTGAGGGCATCCTCCATTGCCAGTCGGCGCACTTCGCTGAGTGTGGGCACATCGTTCATTTTCATGGTCTCTCGTTGCTATTGGTCGCGCCGAGGGGTGCAAATTATGCTTTCAATTTTGATTTTAGAGAAATCCGCGGCCGAGATGATTACAAATGCCGTGTCCGCGCCGGGAAAGGTCCCGCCTATGCCTATTACCCGTTTTCCCTCTGGAATGAAGCCGGCCTTAACGGCGGCGACCACTACCTCCGGGCATACCTTGCCGCCTTCGCCAGCGATGTGTCGGTATTCACTTTGCACACTGCGGGGATAATCATATTGGACATCTTCAAAGGCGTAGATAAGTTTTGCGCCCTTTTCTTGAAACTCCTGCATTCTGGCGGGGTCAGAGCGAGACCTGTAACTTCCCACGCCGATTACATTTTTGCCTTTGAAGACTTCCAGGGCCTTAAGCCCGGTATAGCCGCGGGTGGTGGCCAGGATGATGTCTTCAATCCCCTCTTCCTCGGCAATCCTTTTCACCAGCTGCAGAACCTCGTCAGTATTCTGAGGCCCGGGCGAATCGAAATACACCGTCTCCAGTTCCATAATGCGCCTCCGGTACTTCTTGAAAGTTCACAGCCCGATACCGGCCTCATTTCCGTGAGGCCAATTGCTCGTTGGCTCGGAAGAGAAACCGCCACAAAGGCAAACCTCGCCATAAAGGCCCATCTTTTCGCCTGCAACTATTATTACGGCCTTAAGGCCGCGGATGGATTTGGCAAGTTCTATCCCCCGATTTATGTCCTCTTCGCTTTTAATGATATTGGCTATTCTGGTGGCAGCGGCATCGGCAAGTGGGGTGGAGGGAGAAAGCACGGTGACTGCATCGCAGTTACCAAAACTTAAAGAATGCCCCACCAGCCCCGAAGAAGTGCATATGCCCAGAGGAGTTTCATCCGGCTCAATCTCTATGGCGATTTTGTTGCTGAAAGGCGACTCACCCGCATAAAGGCCGACGCGCCTTTTCTCCGGAAGATAGAGGAAGATATCACCGCCATTTTCCACAATTACCTCAGGGGAAAGCCGACACAGGTCTTTCCCCACCAGTTCCGCAATGGTCCCGGCCACCGCGGCCATTGGGCCCACATCGGCGGCCTTCGCCGCTTGAGCCATCATCCGCACGATAAGCGGTGCATTCGGTTCCACTTCCAAGGGCCGAAGCGAACTTCCAAAAGAGGGATGGCCTTTGATATAGTCCTGCAAATCCTGCCGATATTGGAGAACCATCGCCTCGGCCTCACAGACCAACTTCCTTTGAGCACGGATGTAGAGGTCGGTCTCCTTAACCTGCACGGTGAAGGAATAGAGACCTTGGTCCTTCACTCCACGACGATAAGTTTCTACCCGAGACATCTTTAGAAATGAACCTCCATAGCCCGAGGGGGGCAGGCCTTGATACAAAGTTCGCAGAGGATGCATTTTTCGTTATAGAAATTGACCTTGCGGGTAGCCGGATCAAGGGCCAAGGCTCCCGTGGGACAGATGACCACGCAGGCCCCGCAGTTGGTGCATCGGGCTTCGTTAAGTACGATGTCCTGGGCCAAGGCCTGCACTTTGACCCCAAGGTCGCTCAGATACTTCATGGCCTCATCCACGGCCGCTTCAGCGCCTCGCAGCCCCAGAACCAGAAGGCCCTCCTCATTCTGGGTGACATTGGCCCTCAGGATGTTAAATTCCAGGTCGTATTTCTTCACCATATTGCAGACGATGGGCTGGTCCACCAGTTGGCGGGGAAAGTGTAAGACCACTTTTCTTGAAACCAAAGTGGCTTCTGCAGGATTAGTCATTGTCATCTCCTTTCAGGCAGGCATTAGGATTATTCTATAGGCCTTTCCACCAGCGACTTAAAGGCATAACCGGACTTAGGCCCGGGAAGCGGGGCCACCGGCTCGCTCAAAAGAAATTCGCCGGATGCTATCCACTCCTTGAGTATTCCGGCAATTTCTTGTGCTTTGGGGTAACTGGAAAGGGAGGCGGTGGGCACCTCTTTGCCCTTGACCTCTACCTTACCAGTTTTTAGTTGAGCATAACTCACCTGGCCCAGGTTCTGAGATACGAGTGCTGGGTAGGCCTGGCTATAGTCAATGATGGGCGCCAGAATATCTTCGTCTTTTACCGCGGTATAGCGGCATATTTCCTCGTCAAGGATGGGTATGGGGATACCTACGCCCACGGTCAAGGTGGCGCCGTATCCGTAAAAGGAAGTTCCCACTAGGAATTCGGGCCTCATCCCTTTTAGGTCACCAATGAGCGCCAAAGTGCCGGCACCGGAGGTGGGAAGGCCCTTTTCCGTGCGCGCCACCCCTGGATTGTGCTGGGTGCCGTGCCAGAAACAATAACCCACACCGCCGCCCAGGAAAATCCTGGTCCCTATGCCGATGGTCTTATAAAGGGGGTCATTGAGGAGCGGCGAAAGTTGGCCCGCGCTGCAGTAATTGGCATTTCCCAAATTAGGCTTCAAGACGCCCATATAGGTATATATGGTCTTATTGGAGAGATTCACGGCCACATTATAATTCTGATAGCAGTTGCGTGGATTGCACAGGACCGCCTCGTTCAAATCCTTGATGTTAATCCAGGTATCCAGGCGATTTCTGGGATAGCAGTCAGTGCCGTAGGTGGTGGCCGTAAGCCTCACATCCTTCCCGGCCACTAACTCCTCAATAATATGACCCCCGCCGTAATCAAAATCGCCGGGGTGGACGGCATTCCTGGGGTCCTCATCCGGAAGGGCGGTGGCGCCGAGGAAGAAGTCCACGGCAGCAAAACCGGCATAGACCGGCACGCCATTGAGCAAAACCTTTCCCCCGCCCAGTTTTATCCGGGGCTTGGAATGTCCTATATTGAAATAGGCCCCGGAGGAGCACATCGGCCCGAAGGTGCCGGTGGTGACGACATCTACTTCTTTTGCCGCGGTGGCTTCGCCTTTTTCCTCCACTATGTCGATAATCTCTTCGGCGGTTACCACCACGGCCTTTTTCTTCTTAATCTTCTCGTTTATCTCGGCGATACTTTTGGACATTAGTTGCCTCCTGAGAAAA
>LIZR01000126.1 GCA_001302825.1 Planctomycetes bacterium DG_23
GAGATAAACCGCGCCCTTCCTGAGATGCAGAACAAGTGGCTGGAGATAATAAGGTCGAGGAGGATTATAGGCTTCAAGACCGATGTCAAATGGGTCTGGGCGGCTATGAACCCTTTGAGTTACTCGGCCACAGAGCCTGTCAGGTTTCGAGTGACGCATTCCGAATAACGAGTTGGCGAATTTTCATAAATGCAAAAGACTCTGGGCGTTTTGGCCCAGGATGGCTCTTTTGGCCGCATCGGATATGTGGAGGCAGCGTATCTTGGCAATCTCCGGTGCCGGATGCACCCCCGGGCCATCGGTGCCGAATAAGATTCGCTCCGCACCCACTCGCTCTACGGCCTCTTCAATCTTTCTGAAAAGCAGCACCGAACTTGTTTCTAAATAGGCGTTTGGGCACTCTTCGGCGGCGGTAATGGCTTCATCAATAGCGGCGACATTCCAGAGCCCGCCCATATGCCCCAGCACCACAGGGAAACTGAACTTCTTCGCATAGCCGGCCACCCACCTCACCCGCTCCAGGCCGAAGGCGTCAAAAATCACCGGCAGCGCGAGCCGCTCCGCCACTTCCAGCACCCTCATCAAATTGGGCGCATCGGGCTCAAATTTATCCAGGCCGTGATGTATCTTGAAGCCTTTGGCGCCCAGTTCACTAACCGAGCGTTCCATAATCTCCGCGGCATCCGGGGTATTTCCCACCCGGCCGAAAAGCACCAGCCGCTCGGGGAATATATCCACATATCCCTTCAATTCCTGATTTGCCGCCCAATAGTCCCGGTAGGTTACCGGAAAGACAACTCCCTTATCCACACCAGCTTCATCCATAATCTGGATAAGGGGCTGAGGAAGGAGGTCGCGCTGCAGGGGTTCGGCGTCGTCTTCGCCTTGGCCTAAATGGAGATGAAAGTCAATTATCATCTAACAGCCCGTGCGGGCCGTCTTGCTTCGCTAAATTGCTTTTTCAATTCCCGTTTGAGGACCTTGCCCATAGTATTGCGGGGCAGTTCCTGGACGATATGAAATTCCCTGGGTATCTGGTAAGCGGCCAGGCGCTCCACGCAGTAGGCCCTTAAGGCCTTGATGTTTAGTTTGCCCTCGGGCACCACCACGGCCACCACGCGTTCGCCCCGCCGCTCGTCTTCAATGCCTATGACCGCCGATTCGTGCACCTGGGGGAATCCGTTTATCACCTTTTCCACCACCGGAGGATAGACATTAAAGCCCTCGGTGATGATTAAGTCTCTTTTTCGACCCACCAGAGTCAGGAAGCCGTCTTCATCCAGATAACCCAGGTCGCCGGTGGCGAAGTAGCCGTCGCGGTCGAAGGACTCATCTCTAATATGCGGCTTGCCCCAGTAATCCTTGAAGAGGTTCTTCCCGCGAATCATCACCTCTCCCACCTTGGGCGAGCCATCGCTTTGGCGCTCGCCGGCCTTACAGATGGTGCCATCTTCGGCCACCAGTTTCATCTCCAGCCCCGGAAGGGGAAGACCCACCGAGCCCGTCTTGTGCGGACCATGTAAAGGGAGGCTGGTAATTACATGGCTTTCGGTCATACCGTAGCGGTTAATGAGGGGCTTTCCCAGGATGGCCTGGAGATGGGGGAGGACTTCGGGACGGATGGGCGCGGAGCCGCAGGTGAAAAGCCTCACCCTTTTGCACTTGGCGGCGTGGGCCTTGAATTCCGGTCTGCGCAGAACATAAAAACGGTGGCCCGCTGCAGTTTTTCCAGCGTTCTTATGGGATGAAAGTGCTTTTCCATAATCATAGTGGTGCCGGTTATAAGGGCAAGATGTGCGGCAAAGGAAAGTCCGTGAATATGAAATAGGGGAAGAGAGTGAAGTAGCACATCTTCGGGGTCAAAGCGCCAGCAATCTTTAAGGGCGAGGAGACTCGCGGCGAGATTGCTGTGTGTGTGCACTGCGCCTTTGGGCTCGCCGGTGGTTCCGGAGGAATAAAGAAATAGTGCCGGGTCGTCAGGCGCAATCTCTGGAGAGCGAAAGTGGTGGGCTTTATCAGTTTTTATTACCTCAAGCGGGTCTATGACGGCCTTGACTTCGCGGCAGACGCTCAACAGACTCTGGATGATTCTGGCTTCATCGCCGGTGGCGAAGACGAAGCGGGCGCCGCTATCTTTCAGGAAGTATTCCATCTCCGGGCGGGTGAAATCAGGATTGAGGGGAAGTGAGGCCCCGCCGGCCATCAGGACTCCCAGATGACAGATGATAAAGGGGAGTTTCTCGCAGGTATAAAGCACGGCCCGGTCGCCCCGGGCCAGACCCATCTCTTGCAGAATCGCCGCCACAGATTTGGCGCGAAGTTCCAATTCGCCATAAGTTATTGCTTCGTCTTCGTATTCTAAGGCCGTCTTGGCGGCGTGCTTTCGCATCCCTTCCCTTAATAGTTCAATAAAACAGGGCATCTTTTTACCTCATTGAACTACGAAGGATAAAGGAAAATGAATCCCAGATGTTACGGATTATCACAGATGACTTATAAATTACAAAAAGCCCTCAAAATAAGAGAAACTGAGGAGTACAATAAGAAATAATATAAAAAACAAACCATAACAACCTCAGGATGCGCTGTCAAGAAAAAAATTACGAACAGAACCACCCTGGCCGTAAAGGTCGCCAGAGGCGAACAAGCCGCCTGCCAGCCTTCGGCGGGGCTCGGGCGGGCAGAAAACACGGAGAGCACAGACAAAAAATAAACACCAAACACCCGAAAAAGACGAAAAACACGAAAAAAAATCACTGAAACACTGAAATTACGAAAGCACGGAAGATAATTTTATAAGCAGTAAGGCTGCCTGACTGTCTGGCGGTCAAGCTGCCTGGCTTGCCCGTATGGCCCCGGCCCCCTACGGGCCCGTACCGGGGCCAGGGAGGCAACGATAATTACTTTTCCTGCCGCCTGGGGTCTTTAATGCGGCGGATGAGCAGGTTGGTGGTAAGAAGACGCAAAGTGAGAGAGGTGATGAAGAGCAGATGAAAGGGCACCAAAGTCCAGCCCCCAACCGTCCAGGTCCAACCTTCTAACTGGCGCAGCACTATCCCCGCCGTGGTTATGCCAATGGCTCCGGCCAGGCTGCCGATACAGGAAGAAACGGCCACATACATAGCGCGGTCCGGCGGCGCGGGAAGGCGCGTCACCAGTTTGTTTGCCGCGGTCCAGGCCGCGGTGCAGGCAATCCCGCTGGTAATGCTGGAACAACTGAGCCAGATAAGGGCGGTGCGCGGTGAGGCAAAGAGCCAAAATGCGGGCAAAAAACCCCAGAACAGGTGCCCCCAGAAAAGCACCCGCTTCGGCCCTACTCTATCCACCAGTCTTCCGGTCCAGGCCCCGGTGAGAACACCTCCCAGCAGCCAGAATGAGGTAAGCACGATGCTGCCGCCCAGAAGATTGTTCTTGATGTCCAGTTCCTCCAGGAAGTATAGGGTGGCCAGTGCCCCACCCAGGGTCATTGAGAAAGTCCAACACAGGTTGAATATGAGCCAGGGCCTAAACCGCAAGTCAAATATAGGTGCCAGAATTTGGGTGAGGAAGCGGGTGGTCCTTTTTGGTATGGCCATAGCGGGCTCGGGCAGCGTTCCGTGGATTAGCAGGTCAATGAAACCTACAATGCTTGCCCCGAAGAAGATAATCACCGCGGTGAGTATTTTCCACTCTTCCGGTGTGCGGTCCAGAATTAGACCCGTGGGAACTACCACACAAATCACCGCAAATGCAATCCAGGCTGACCGCCGGCCCCAGAAACCGCCGTGCTGCCGCTCCGGGATGATATCGGCCAGCCAGGACATCCAGGGCGGAGTGGCTATGGCTTCAAAGAGATGGGCCAGTGATATGGCCAGGATTAAAGTTAACGGCGCATATGGGTAACCCGCATTCCAGAAGAGGAGCGAAACCAAAATCCCCAGCAGCCGCACCCCGCGGGCGGCGAGCGCGCTGGCAAACCACAAAAATTTGCGCTGGCCTAAACGCTGGGTGAGCAGTGCAGATAGAATCTGGGCCGTGAGCAGAAGTGACCCCAGCCCTCCCATCAGGCCCCATTGGAAGCGCGAAAGCCCCACCGCGTTCCCGTAATAGATGAAAAAGATGCCGGTGACGAGGCTGTAATAGATATTGCCCATAACCCCGGTATAGATGTGTTTGCGCATAATGCTGGGCAGTTCCCAGGGGCGCACCACGCGCTGGGCAAAATAGCCTTTCCAGGGAGGTTTCTTTGAAAAATTGCTCAGATAAGAAAAAGCACCCATTGGGTCATCAAGTCCGGGATTAATGTTGCTTGGCGAGCGAAGTAAATTCAGCCTTCAAGCCCCACGCCATAAAGAGGGCCTGTTTCGGCAAAATCAAAAACGAGTATTATACCCTTCTTATGCCGGAATTGCAAGGGAAATCGGAGGTGAACCACGGATATAAAAATCAACCACAGAGGACACAAGGACCACAGAGAAAAAAATGAATCACGGAAGCACGGAAATGACGGAAGCACGGAAGAAAATTTTATAAGTTGTAAGGCCTGATGGCGGTAAGGCTGCCTGGCTCGCCCGTATGGCCCCGGCCCCCTACGGGCCCGTACCGGGGCCAGGGAGGCAACGATAATTACTTTTCCTGCCGCGTGGGGTCTTTAATGCGGCGGATGAGCAGGTTGGTGGTAAGAAGACGCAAAGTGAGAGAGGCGATGAAAAGCAGATGAAAGGGCACCAAAGTCCAGCCCCCAACCGTCCAGGTCCAGCCTTCTAACTGACGCAGCACTATCCCTGTGGTTATTAAACCGATGGCCCGGGCCAAACTCCCGATACAGGAAGAAACGGCCACATACATAGGGCGGTCCGGCGGGTCGGGGAAACGCGTTATTAGTTTGTTTGCTGCAGTCAGAGCCGCAACGCAGGCCACGCCGCTTAAAATGCTGGAAAAACTCAGCCAGAGCAGCGCAGTGCGCGGCGTGGCCACCAGCCAAAAGGCGGGCAGCAAACCCCAGAAGAAATGTCCCCCAAAAAGCACTCGTTTCGGCCCCAATCTGTCCACCAATTTTCCGGACCAGGCCCCGGTGAAGACACCTCCCAATAAGTAGAATGAGGTGATCACGATGGAGCCGCCCAGCAGATTGTTCTTTATACCCAGTTCTTCCATAAAGTACAGCACCGCCAATGAACCGCCCAATGAAATAGATGAAGCCCAGCAAAAGACAAATACCAGATAAGGTCTGAACCCGGTGTCAAGCAAAGGCGCCTTAAGTTGCGAGAAAAACCGGCCCCTTTCTGGTATATCCATAGCAGGCTCTGGCAGAGTTCCGTGGATGAGCAAGTCAATGAGGCCTACGATGCTTGCCCCGAAGAAGATAATGACCGCGGTGAATATCTTCCATTCCTCAGGTGTGCGGTCAATAAGCAAGCCCGCGGGAACGGCCACACAAATCACCGCAAATGCAAGCCAGGCCGACCGCCGGCCCCAGAACCCGCCGTGCTGCCGTTCCGGGATGATGTCGGCCAGCCAGGACATCCAGGGCGGAATGGCTATGGCTTCAAACAGGTGGGCCAGGCACAGGGCGGCAATCAGGATTATGGGGGCATAATGGTAGCCGGCATTCCAGAAGAGGAGCGAAAGCAAAATGCCCAGAAGCCGCACCCCCCGGCCGGCGACCGCGCTGGCAAACCACAGGAATTTACGCTTGCCCAACCGCTGGGTGAGAAGAGCAGATAGAATCTGCGCCGTGAGCAGAAACGATGAGATGCCTCCCATCAGGCCCCATTGGAAACGCGAAAGCCCCACGGCATTGCCGTAATACACGAAGAAGATGCCGGTGATGAGGGTGTAGTAGATATTGCCCATCACGCCGGTATAGATGTGCTTGCGCATAATGCTGGGTAGTTCCGAGGGATATACCACGCGCTGGGCAAAATAGCCCTTCCAGGGGCGTTTATTTTTGATGGAGAAATTGTTCAGGAGAGAAAAAACACCCATTTTGTCATCAAATCAAGAATTAATCTTCCTTGGTGAGCGAAGTAAATTTAACTATCAAGCCCCACAACATAAAGAGGGCCTGTTTCGTCAAAATCAAAAACAAATATTATACAGTCTCGGCGCCCAGATTGCAAGGGAAATTGAAGCGTGAACGCGCGTATAGAAAATAAATCACGGAAGCACCCTTCAGGACCCTGAGCGCTTTCCCTCGACCCTGAAGGGTCTCGGGACGAGAACCCTCAAGGAGAACCCTGAAGGGCAGGGCGAAGGGCGGAAATGACGGAAGCACGGAAAAGACAAAAGAGAAATGAAAAACCAGACACCCGCCTTTGGCAGGCAGGCGGCCTGGTCGCCTCTGGCGACTTCTTGTCTATGGCCAAGAACACACGGTGAAAATACAGAAAAATTTTTGACTGTGACGGAGGGTGTGTTATGCTGTTTTAATGTATTCCGAAGTAGTTTTGTGACGATATGAGGCTTTTGCTTGCTGAACCAAGGCGGTTCTACTTACATAATACTGAAATGATACCCTCGTAATTTGAAACTTTCAAATTGCGAAGGCCACACATATGAAACTATATCCAGAGAAAAATTTTTGCTCACCATCGCCAAAATATGGCTTTAAATCAAGGCCTGAGTGACGGGTAAGTAATCTTTACAGGAATTTCTTGCTTATTTGGCAGAATTTTCCTATAATTTTACAATAAGGGATTGACGGGTGGCCTAAGTATGGCAAAGCTAAGCATAGCAAAACGAACTAAGGTCCTAATTGGGGTTGTAAAATGGTTGGAGTGAGAAAATTTGACAGAAAGAAGATGAAGAATGCAATACTTTACTTCTTGGAGCACATAAATAACGAGCATCTTGGAAAGACCAAGATGATGAAGCTTCTCTATTATCTTGATTTCGACCACTATGAGCAATACGGCAAGTCCGTTACCGGGGATGTATACTTGCGGTTACCTTATGGGCCCGTCCCGAAACACGGCACAGAAATGCTTGAACAGATGGCTGATGATGACGCCATCCTCCCTGTGAGGGGGAAAAGCGGGCCTTATAACCAGCAAAGGTATATATCCGAAGAAGCCACCGACCTTAGTGTTTTTGACGGCTCTGAAGTCGCCCAATTGGAAAAGGTAGCCATAACTTGGGAGCATTCGACAGCGGCGGAGATGGAACAAGCATCACACTCGGAAATTCCTTGGCTGGTTGCAGAAGCGGCACATAAGAGTCAGCTGGACTATGGAATGGCGCAATTCAGAACGCCCGTTGGCGAGGAACCCGAAGATAAAGTATTTTCTACTTCACCAAAGTTCAATAATTTTGTAAAAAAGCTTGCAGGCAAGAATGAAGGATAATGGCACCCACCCAAATTGTTCATCATCCCACATTCTCCAAACAAGTTAAACGCCTCAAGAAGCGTTTTCGTAGCATCGAAAATGATGTTGCTAAAGCCGAGCAGGCCATCAAAGTTAATCCCCGTTTTCAAACACGAGTCCAAGGGTACGGCTCTTTGGAAGTATATAAGATAAGAGTTGTGTGCTCCGATATACCGCACGGCAGAAGTAAGGGTTATCGGATATACTACTTATATCAGCCAGAAATACCAAAGGTTACATTCCTCACAATTTATCATAAGTCTGACAGGGCCGATGTCAATAGAAAAGAAATAAATCAACTAATTGAGGGTCTTGGTTAATAACCCGACCTCTCCACCACACCCGTGAAATGTTGCTGAACCAGTGATTTTCCGCTGCCTTTGAAGCCTTGAGAAATCACCAGATGACCTCGCTATAAATTTCGTCTATCTTGCTTTCCACCCCCATCGTCATCTCTATTGCCTTCGCCATTTTTTTGTAGTGGTTGATTTCGTCTAAAGATAATTTGCGTTTGCGGCGGTCTTTGAGGTATTTTTCTAAGACCTGATAAGCACCGATGCGATACTGCCACACCTCCGGGGCGATGCCAGCGAAATGCTGCGGTTTATTTATATAGACGCTCTGGGCGGCCTCATCAAACTTTACCCTTTCCACAATATTAGAGCCGGATTCCGGGAAGTGGACCGCGCTTTCTTCAAGTTCCGGGGATTTTAAGAGATGCAGGTCAATGAGTTTCTGGCCCAGTGAGGCCAGTTTCTTGAAGGTCTCGGGGTCCGGCGGAAGGGGAATGCGGGGGAAATCT
>LIZR01000127.1 GCA_001302825.1 Planctomycetes bacterium DG_23
CGGAAAACCGGTCGAGGTGCAGAAACTGCTGGGCTAAACTCCGCTCCCTGCAACGATATTGATTGGCACCCCAAGTGCGCACATACGCACAGGATTACCGGCAGTGGCAACCCTGCCTTTGCTCTGGCCGATTACCTTTGACAAGAAGTCCTATTCCTGGTAGAATACGATATATGAACATAAAGGAGGTGTAATATGCCCAGAGGAGACGGAACAGGGCCGACAGGTCAGGGGCCTGGAACCGGCCGAGGCCTGGGGCGTGGCGGTGGCCGCGGTAGAGGAGGCGGTTTCGCCGCCGGACCGGGTGGAAATTGCGTTTGTCCCAGTTGCGGTAAGACTGTGCCTCACCAGATAGGCGTTCCTTGCTATAAGGCCAAATGCCCCTCCTGTGGGGCGGCTATGACCAGACAGAGGTAAACTCCATTTTCTTTTATCCGTTGCAGTCCCGTTTGGAAAGCCTGCAACATTTCGGCCTGCGAATGGGGTCGTGATTGGAGTCGGGCTCCTGGGCCATCGGAGAAAGAGCGTATCCGACAGACGGAAGCCGCGATTCGGGCGGATGTAAATACGATCCTCGATGCCGGCTGTGGTAATGGCTGGATATGCAACACATTGAATGGTCGATACCGTGTCGTCGGGATAGACTATGTTGCAGAGGCCCTTCGCTATGTCCGGGCACCGAAGGTGAGAGGCGATTTGCGAAGGCTGCCTTTTCCCGAGAAGAGTTTCGACCTCGTCTTGTGTTGCGAGGTGCTCGAACACCTGGACGACAGTATGTATGAGACGGTATTAAGCGAACTGATCCGGGTTGCACGAAAATACATCCTCATCACTGTGCCCAATAACGAAGACCTGAACCTCTTTTACTACAAATGTCCAGAATGTGGAACCAAATTCAACCCTTTCGGCCATTTGAGGTCGTTTACGCTCGGGAAGTTGAGGGCGCTTTTCAGTGGTCCGCGTAAAGGCCGCATGGAATGCCTTGAAGCACGAGAGATTGGCCCCGTGCCGGTGCGGCCGCAAAATGTGTTTCTGTCTCGATTTCGTCTCGAGAAGTTCGGCCACTGGTCAAACAACCCAGAGGCAGTTTGCCCCAACTGCGGCTGCTTTGGCAACTCGGCGCGCCTGCCGCTGGCCCTGCGTCTCTATGGCTTTGCCCTACGCCTGGCTAATGCGGTCTTGAACCCACGGAAGATACCGCGAGCCACCTGGCTCTTGGCGGTCTACCGTCTGGAGCGTGTGAAAGAGGGGCCGTTTTCCAGAGCCTGTGCAGGTTTTGCCCCATCCTTCGAGCGCGCTTCAAAAGGGGGCACTAAACCAAATGGACGAACATCGTTTCCAGCAGCAAATCCGCCAGGAGGCTGAGGCAAAAAGGGCTGCCGCTCAAATACTCCGGGTCGATGAGACGGCCTCTCTGCAAGACATAAAGCGTGCCTGGCGTAAGGCCTGTTTGGAGCATCACCCGGACCATCGCCCGGACGACGAAGACGCTCACCAGCGGCTCATCATAATCAATTGTGCCTACGAACTGCTGGCCAAGGGGACGCCCTGTAAAATGCTTTTGAACCAGCGCGGCGAGGGTGGTAAAACTCTTAAGGAAGGGAAATACAACATTGACAATCTCTGGGGATATTTCTTGGCTTGGCGTGAAAGGTATTTCTAACTGAGGGAGACTATCCAGGCAATGAGAAGATGGGCGACATGCAAAAGATAAACATGCAGTTGCCGGATGATTTCTACGAGCGAATTAAGTCGCAGCTTTACAAACGCATAGGCAAAGAACTGCGGTTTGCTCATCGCGTTATTGACTTAGGTTGTGGTTCCTGCGGTTTGGCGCGTTTTCTCACAGAGACCAATGGCCAGCAGGTGACCGGTGTGGACATTTATGATGTGAATTTTCCCGGAGAAGATGACCACGCGAGTTACGCCCAGCGAGACCTTCGCTGTATCAAAGCCGACGCCGCTCATCTCGATTTCCTGGCCCATGGTGAGGTAGATGCGGTGATAACCGTGTGGGCTCTGCACGAAATGGACCAGCCCATCGCCGTGCTTCGAGAGGCGCAACGGGTGTTGCGGCCTGACGGCGGAATTCTAATCGTGGACTATCCGCACGACTCTTTGGCCCAGCGTTTGTGGAACGAAAATTACTATGGGCCGCAAGAAGTTGAACAGATGCTCAAGGAGGCAGGATTTGATGAGGTTCGCTCAGAACTCATAGAAAAAAATCAGGTCATCTGGGCAAGGGCAACTCGTCCAGGACACAAGGTGGAAAGCGCTTGAATAGGATAGCCTCCGGATACATAAGTAGTATTGACTTTGCTCAAAGAGGTGGTCCTCAATATAAAAAGGAGAGCCTGAGTGAATGGGGGCAGCAGTTCCAATCCTGTGAAGGGCACTCTCAAGTGCCATAAGACAGGCCGAGATGTCCCCTTGAGCCACCCGGTATGTCAGGCCCCTGACGAACCTTGCAAGTATCGCAGCGAATGTATGATTTATGCCTTGGAGCAGGACGAAAAGGAGGCCCAAAGAAAAAAGCGCGCAGCCAACTGAGCTTCTTTGCTTAGAGCAAGTCTGAGGCTATCATTTTGGAGTGCTTTCTTATTACGCAGAGAGGAGGCAGTAAATGCCCGTCTACGAATATAAATGCAAAGCGTGTGGGAAGACTTTTGAGTACTTTCTGAAAAATAGTGCCGAGAAGGTCAAATGCCAAAAGTGCGGAAGTACCCGCCTGGAAAGGCTTTTTTCCGCCTTTGCTGTTGGTGTAAGCACTAACACTACATCCGGCGGAAGTAGTTGTCCTACTGGCACCTGCCCTCTCTCCTGAAAGCGTAGGATATAGATAAATGAAAATTACCATTGCCAGCGGTAAGGGCGGCACGGGTAAGACCTTTATCGCTACCAATCTCGCCTGGCTCCTGCGAGAGCGTGGTAAAAAGGTAACCTATATTGATTGCGATGTGGAAGCACCTAACGGGCATCTTTTCCTCAAACCCCAAATCCATTCTAAAGAGCGCGTAACTATAGGCGCGCCCACAGAGGTTGATGAGGAAAAATGTATCGCCTGTGGAAAATGCGTCGAGGCTTGCTTATTCAACGCCATCGCCTTGATTAAAGAAAAGGTGCTCCTTTTCCCTGAACTTTGCCACGCCTGCGGAGGATGCAGTATCGTTTGTCCCACTGACGCCATTATTGAAGGAGAAAAAGAAATCGGCACCCTCCTGCACGGCAGAAGCGAAAATATAGACTTCCACTACGGCCTGCTTAAAACTGCGGTGGGAGGGATGTCGCCCCGGCTCATCCGCGCCCTCAAGGACTATGTCGGAGAAGGCATAAACATCCTGGACTCTCCCCCCGGCACGGCCTGTTCGGCAGTGGAAACGGTAAAAGGGGCCGATGTTACGCTTCTGGTTACCGACCCCACGCCATTTGCCGTAAGCGACCTGAGGCTTTCCGTTAATATGGCGAGAACGGTGGGCCAGGAACCGGCGGTGATAGTGAACCGCGCCGGGCTTGATGACAGCCGCCTCAAGGCCTACTGCGAGAAGGCAGAACTGGAAATTATCGGCGAAATACCCGATGACCGGCGCATTGCCGAGGTTTATTCGGTGGGCGACATCGTGGTGGAGAAAATCCCTGCATATATAGACGCATTTGAGCATATATTAGAAAAGGCAGAAGAACTTGCCGGGGAAAAGCGGCCTGCCAAAAAAGAACTGATTGAGCCTCTTTTCATCCCCGGCGGGGCTGCCAGAAGGCCCGAAAGCAGAGCCCAGGCGGCCGAGAGGAGGGCAAAGGAGATTGTGGTCATAAGCGGCAAAGGGGGCACCGGCAAGACCTCCCTGGTGGGCGCCTTTGCCGCCCTTGCGCATAGTGCGGTAATTTCGGACTGCGATGTAGATGCCGCCGACCTCTATCTTATCCTCCAGCCAGAGATTATTGAAGAAGGAGGCTTCAGCGGCGGCGTTTCCGTGGAGATTGACCAGGCCAGGTGCACCGCTTGCGGCAAATGTAAAGAGGCCTGTCGCTTTGGCGCAGTGGAACTCACCCCACAGGGAAAATTCGTCATAGACCAGATAGCCTGCGAGGGATGCGGCGTATGCGCTCTTGTGTGTGAAGATAACGCCATAAAAAAAGAAGAAGCCATAAATGGCAAATGGTTCCTATCCCGTACCAGATTTGGCAAGATGAGCCACGCCATATTGGGATTTGCCGAAGAAAATACCGGAAGACTGGTTACGCTGGTAAGAGAAATGGCCTCTCAAATTGCCCAGGAAGAAGCCAAGGAAAGGGTGTTGATTGACGGCTCGCCCGGAACCGGCTGTCCGGTAATCGCCTCCATAACCGGCGCAAAATATGCCTGTATAGTCACCGAGCCTACCGTTTCCGGCGAGCACGACCTTGGCCGCATCCTGGATGTCACCCGACATTTCGGCGTGAAATCCGGGGTCATCGTGAATAAGGCCGACCTCAATCCCGATATAGCCCAACGCATTAAGGCCGCAGCACAAGCCGCCGGAGCGGAAATCCTCGGGTATATCCCCTATGATGAAAATTTCACCCGGGCTCAGATTGAGGGCCTTACCCTGATAGAATACGGCGACGGCGAGAGTACCGAAAAAATTGAGCAAATATGGGAAAGGATAAAAGAGACATTGAGTAATTTGTAATTTGGACTGACCACGCGGAAGTCCAACGAGACTTTTAGAGGTGGTGGATGAGAAGGGCGTGGCGTAGAGGCAGGCACTGGCCGATATCTATATGCGGGCCTCAGCCGATGTTACTGAGAGCGCTGCCGACATATAAGCAGATGCCGCTCCCTAAGACAGGAGTTACTAAGGTCACTGCTCAGGTTGATAAAGCCCTGTGTATAGGTTGCGGCCGTTGTGTGGCAGTATGTCCGACCCACTCCATCAGCCTGGGTCCGGATAATAACGCCGCTGTCCATGCCGCTCTTTGTCGCGGTTGTCAGGCCTGCATTGCTGTCTGTCCCGTAGGCGCTATCTCTCTTGTATCGCACGCGCCGGTTCGATGAACAAGCACGCTGGGGACTGAAATGAAAAGAGTCCGAAGTGGGCCGAGCATAACAAAGTTTCTCCAATATTACCTCCTGGTGCTTCTCGCCCGCAGGAGTCAGACGAAGCGGGAGTTGATACAGGCAATCAAGGAGAAGAGCGTTAACAATCGCCGCTATCGCCCGAGAGGGGTCTTGTGGGTGGCCGCAAGCGAGATGGATAAGGCCCTCAAGGCACTCAAGGAAGATGGATTGCTCAAGGCGGGTGTTCGTAGCAACAAATGGAGCATCACTCGGGCAGGACGCCAGGCCCGCTGGCGATACGAACGTGAAAGTGAGCAGTACTCGGACGGGAAGGAAAAAGCAGCCAGGAAACTCCTTAGCCTACTGAAGCCCACAGATAGAAACAAACACATCCTGGATGTAGGTACTGGGCTGGGATTTCTGGCCTTCAAAATGGCAGCACGAGGCTTTGAAGTGCTCGGGATAGACTCCTGTACCTTCGACTACTCTAAAGACAGCATCCAAAAAGCCAGGGAAGAGGTCCGCTCGACTAAGGGAAAGGTTAAATTCCGAAAAGGTGATGTGACCCGGCTTCGTGGGCTTGATGGGAGGTTTGACTGTGTAACCGCAAGTCAGGCAGTACACTGTATGAAGAACCAACGAAAATCTCTGCAGGCAATCTATCGCCTCTTGAAACCCGGCGGTAGGTTTCTCTGCTTGGACTTCTCGGTGGGACTAAAGGGGTTTCTTAAGCACGGGTTCCACGATTTTTTGGCCATCTCCCGAGAGGAATGGCAGGAACTGTTGCCTCAATATGGTTTCCAAGATCTCGAGATATATGATATAAACGACTATCTTGTAGTAACAGCGCGGAAGCCGCTCTCTATGAAGAGAAAGGGGAGCCCCAGTCCCTTAAGGAGAATCTGATACTTCAGGAGACTCTCACCAACCCCACGAGGACAAAAATGGACAGGGCCCCACTCAAGGAAGAGATTGCTGGACTCCAGAAAAGGATCGAAGACCTGAAGGCAACGAAACCTGCTCACGACAAAACAGGGGCATACGAGATGCGCATCTTTCAACTTGAAGAGCAGTTGGATGAGAAGAAGATAAAATTAGCGAAGCAGCTGCAGCGGGGGAGATGAAGCCTCGTTCCTGCAAGGAAAAAGAGAGTACATTATGAGTCCTACCTCAATTGCAGATAGGACGGCACATATTTTAGAAACACTTCCCGCGGGGGTGCTTCTGGTGGCCGCAGCGAAAACGCGCACGCCGCAGGAGGTGGAGGCGGCAATCCGGGGCGGCGTTACCGCAGTGGGCCATAATTATGTCCAGGAAGCAGAGAGGATGATTGCCGAACTTGGCAGCCGAGCCAAATGGCACCTCATTGGCCATCTCCAGAGGAATAAGGCCAAAAAGGCGGTGGCGCTATTTGATATGATTGAGACCCTGGATTCCTGGCGGCTGGCCCAGGCCATTGACCGACACGTGGCCGATATGGGTAAGATAATGCCGGTTCTGGTGGAGATAAATAGCGGCAAGGAGTCCAGCAAAACCGGCATACTGCCCCAAGAAGTTGACGACTTTGTGCGCAAGGTGAGCGAACTTCCCTCTATCCGCGTTGAAGGCCTTATGACGATGGGGCCGCGGTTCGGCGACCCGGAGGATGCCCGCCCTTATTTCCGCCACACTAAGGCCGCTTTTGAACGCCTCAAGAAAGCCAATATCCCCAACGCCCAAATGCGCTGGCTCTCTATGGGTATCTCTTCACAAGGGCCTCATATATGACTTCCAAGGAGCGGGTGCAGGCGACATTTGAGGGCCGGCAAGTGGACAAGGTTCCGGTACATCATCTGGGGTTTTCTTCCAAAGTTGCATCGGCGCTACTGAAGAGAGAGGCTTTTGTGGGCGGCGGCATTCAAAAGTGGCGCGAGGCCCAGGCCCTCTGGCAGGGCGAAGATGCCCACCAGGCCTATGTGGAGCGCTCTTACCGTGACGCCATAGATATCGCCCTTTTTTGTGGTCACGATATCATTCGCCCTACTTTCTGGCGGCATAATGTGAAGCCCAGCAAAAGAATTGACGAATACACCTTTCTTTACGCGCAAGGGGCAGAAGACAACTGGCGGGTGCTTCGCTATGACCCGGAAAGCGAAGAATGCCACATCTTTGATTATATTCCCAGGCCCGAGCGCACCTTTGAGGACCTGAAAAAAGAGATTGAGGCCCAGGAGGCCCAGATTCAGGACTATAAGCCCAAAGAGGAGGACTTCGAAATTGAACTTCGCGCTCAGCAGCAGTTGGGAGCGGCATTCGTGATACGGGTGGGCGGCGTGGGCATAGGACTTCCTCTAAGTGAGATGGAGCCCTGGCTGGAGGCAGTTGCCGCCTGCCCGGATTTGGTGGGAAGACTTCTTGATATTCAGGCCGAGCGCGCCGTGCGCAATATTGAGTTTCTGGCTGCGCGGGGTTTTCGCTATTTTTTCGGCGGGAGGGATTTCGCCTCCAACCAGGGACCGATGTATTCGCCCGGCATTTTCCGTGAACTTATCCTACCGCGGTTAAGGCGCGTCTCCGAGGCCTGTCATCGATCGGGCGCTTATCATTTATTCGCCAGCGACGGCAATCTCTGGAAAGTGGCCGATGACCTCTTTGACCATTCCGGCATAGACGGATATTATGAAATTGACCGGAGGGCCGGTATGGATTTGAGAAGGCTCCGCGAACGCTTCCCCGGTCTTACCCTGATCGGCAATATAAGTTCGCATACAGTGCATATGGGAACCAAAGAGGAAGTAATTGCCGAGGCCCGCTCGGCACTTGAGGAGGCCAGGCGCAGCGGCAGGATTATCGTGGGCGTCTCCAACTTCCTCGTGCCCGATACGCCTGTGGAGAATGTGACTTCTCTCTTGGAAACCATCCGGGAATATCGCTGAAGAAATGCCAAGTATGATGAGCAGAAAGGACATACTTCTGTCTTTGCTTAATAAACGGCCAGCGGAAAGGGTGCCTGTGACTACTTATGGAGTGGACCGCTTCAGCCATCCCTGGATGGCCCAGGAACCTTCTTATTCTGAAGTGCTTGTGCATTCCGACCGATTGGACTACATTTTCGCCATACATCGCTCCTATTACGCCAGTTTCGGCTTCACGGACATACTCTCAGTTGATGAGACGAGATTTGAGAAAAAAGTCACCACCGACGAGGAAGAGACATCATTTGAATTTACCCTGCACACACCCAAAGGGCCACTTTCTGCCAGGGCCAAAGAGAGAAAAAATTTGCGCACCGTATGGCGCTACGAATATCTAATGAAAGACGGAAAAGATATCGATGCCTTTCTGGCAACTCCTTTTCGGCCCAGGATTCCTCCTGAGGAAGAGTTTGACCAACTTGTGAAAGAGTTGGGCGAAAAGGGCCTTCCCGAGATAGAACTTCCCAACGCCGTCTGTTTGGTGGTGGAGAATATGCCTTACAAAGATTTTATGATGCTCCCCCTTACCGACGCCACCCGCCTGGAACGGCTTCTGGATAAGGCCTCAAGCCTCCTCCTGGAATGGACCGAAGGGATGCTGAAGAAGGGCTTCGGCCCGGTCTACCGGATATTTGGCGCGGAATATGCCATACCTCCCTATATGTCGCCGGATATGTTCAAAAGATTCGTGGTAAAATACGACCGGCCTTTGATTAACCTCATACACCGAAAGGGGTGCTATGTGAGATACCACTGCCACGGCCCCTTAAGGAGAATTTTGCCCGACCTCCTCAGTCTTGAGATTGATATGTTAGACCCCTGCGAAGGGCCTCCCAATGGCGATATATCCCTGAAGGAGGTGGCTCGAATATTGGGCAAGGATGTAATCCTCATCGGCAACATCCAACTGGATGACATTGAAAGGGCATCCGTCCAGCGCATCGACCGTCTGGTCAAAGAGGCCATAGATGAAGTAGGGGATAAGGCCCCTCTTATTATCGCACCCACGGCGCATCCTATGGAAATCCCGCTTTCAGCCACCGCCGCTCGCAATATTGTTCAACTTCTGCAATCGGCCTGGGAATACGGATAGGGGCCTTGAGCGAAGAATATACGAATTAAAGTAAGGTCTATGGGGCTATGGAAAATGGCGGATGAGGTGCGAAAAAAGAGCATATTCATCATAGTGCTTCTGCTGCTCATCCTGAGCGCGGGATTTCTGGTTCGCCTCGGCGGGATGTGGTTCGGCCTTCCTTATGCACATCACTGGGATGAACCTAATGTCATTCACAATGTCTTGCGGATGATTAAGACTCACGATTTCCATCCGCGCGGCTTTTTCCACACCAGCGGTTATATTTACCTGCAATTGCCCGTGGCCTATCTTCATTATGCTCTTCTCGTGGGTCAGGGGAAACTGGCCTCGCCGGATGAAATCAAGACCATATGGGAAACGGGCTGGCCCTGGACCATAAGCCATCCTTCGTTTTATGTCTGGGCCAGGGCACTCACGGTTATCCTGGGCACGGTTACGGTATTTCTGGTCTATAAAATAGGAAGCAAAATACATAGCCAGAAAGTGGGCCTTCTGGGAGCGCTCTTTTTGGCCTTTGCCTTCGGACATATAGAGCATTCAAGACCCATCGCCAGCGATGTTCCGGTAACATTTTTTGATACCTTTTGTGTGCTGGCAGCAGTGAGTTTGGTCCTGACTGGCAAAAAAAGGTGGTATGTGCTGGCAGGGCTTATGGCAGGATACGCCGCGGCCACCAAATATAATAATGGGCTGGTGCTGGGCGTCCTCCTGGCCGCTCATTTGCTTAACCAACACAAAAGCCGTATTTTTGATAAAAGTTTGCTCATCGGGATATTGTGTTTTGTGGCCGGGTCTTTGGTCGGCTCTCCCTATTCAATTCTGGACCCCAAGGCATTGATTGAAAATGTAACCTTCCATTTAGGTTATTTCGCCGAGCCGCACGGCCCCGGGATACAACCCGGACTAATCCCGGGCATAGCCTATTATGGTAAATATATATTTTA
>LIZR01000128.1 GCA_001302825.1 Planctomycetes bacterium DG_23
TCTGATATTTGGGATATCCTCTTGAGCGCCATTAGAGAGTTGGACCTGGATGCGGTGGAAGTTAATCTTGCCCCACCTTTTGGTGCTGGAAGAGACCGCGAACTCAAATTGCAGTGGGTCCGCAAAGAGCGTCTAACTGGAAATAGCCTCTGGTCTGCAAATCTGGCACTGCAAAGCAACGGGCACCAACTGGGCAGGCTCGCCCTCAAAAAGAATGTTGACAGAAGCCCCTTGGGCCCCGAAGTGCCGGAAATGCTGGACTTACTCCGACAGGCAGCCAGCCACCGCATTGAACAGGTATCAGCCGCGTCAGCAGCCGAAGATAAGGCTTTGGAAAGTGCTTACTGATGCTCCGTTCGCCTCGATATTTGTGGCACCTCTATTGTTTGTGGCCTGTTTGGATGTGCAAGCACCTGCATTTCACAGGGCAGTATCGAGAGCAGCTGGACTTCTCCCACGATCGGTTCAGCTTGGAGTATACCGCGTTCCTCTTATATCGGGAGTGGTCCGCTGGATGCTTACGCGGGGCACCCGGGACGAACCCGTGCTGGTGCGAGTCGTTAGCGGTCCACTCGCAGGCAGGCCGATGTATGTGAATCTCAGGTCTGAAAAATATTACTGGTTGGGAACCTATGAAGCCGAAGTCCAGTCAGCCATTGTAAGAGAGGTCGGCCCAGGTGACATCATATACGACATCGGCGCGCACAGGGGATTTTACTCATTGTTGTTCTGCGCGTTGGTCGGATTACAAGGTCAGGTGCATTGTTTTGAACCGTTGCCTGAGAATCTTGAGATTCTAAGAAGGCAGTTGAAGGTCAATGAGTTTGAGCACATTGCAAAGGTGGTCCCTCGAGCAGTGGCCTCTGAAACGAGGGCGCTGGCTTTCTTTGTGAGTACTTCCTCGTCAATGGGCACGATAGTGAATCCTCCAGGTAGCGAAACCCAACAAATTCGGGTTGATGCCACAAAGTTGGATGACTACATAGCCAGAGATAATCGAGCTCCCGATTTGTTAAAGATGGATATCGAAGGAGGCGAAATAGATGCGACCTCTGGCATGTTGGAAACTTTGAAAAAGAAAAAGCCAAAAATTATTATCGAGTTCCATTCCGACCAAGCGAAAAGCGAGGTCTGGAAAATCCTCGGCCCTCTTGGGTACAGGTGTTTCACACTCAGAGCCCCTTTTGACAGATGTCTCAGTCCCTACGACGCGCCCGACTGTCATTTCCTTTTTAAGAGGCAAGAAAATGCATGAAGCATCCACTAATAAGGTTGCGGTGGCTGAGGATATGAATCCTGCATTATTCGATGTTGAGGCCGCGACTCCCCTTTCCTGCTTTCCAGACAAATCTCGCAGGGAGGCGGAAAGACTGGTCGTAATCAAACCTCACAAAGGCTGGATGGGAGTTAACTGGCGGGAGATTCGCAATTATCGTGAGTTGCTCTATTTTCTCACCTGGCGGGAGGTGAAAATTCGCTACAAGCAGACGGTGCTGGGTTTTCTCTGGGCTTTTATCCAGCCATTTTTGAAGATGGTGGTTTTCAGCATCGTCTTTGGGCGTCTGGCCAGGATGGACTCCGAGGGATTTCCTTACCCTATATTCGTCTATGCCGGGCTTTTGCCCTGGCAATTTTTTGCGGAATGCTTGAGCCGCAGTAGCCAAAGCGTGGTGGGAAGCGCCAATCTCATCACCAAAGTTTACTTTCCTCGCCTGATAATTCCCCTTTCCTCGGTGGGGGCCTGTTTGATTGATTTCGCCATCTCTTTCAGCATCCTCGTGGCTCTGATGCTATATTACGGCATTATGCCCACACCGGCCGTGCTAATGGTGCTGCCCTTGACTTTGCTCACCATCTTTACTGCGCTTGGCGTGGGGATTCTTTTGAGTGCGCTTAATGTCTCTTACAGAGACTTTCGTTATGTAATACCTTTTATGGTGCAAATCTGGATGTTCGCCACGCCGGTTATCTATCCGGTCAGGATTGTCCCCCAAAACTGGCAGTGGCTGCTTTCGCTCAACCCGATGTCCGGTATTGTGGACGCCTATCGCTCCTGCTTCCTCGGTAAACCCTTCGCCTGGCGGAACCTCACCATATCGCTGGCTGTGGCTTTCTCGGTACTCTTATGCGGCTTGATATATTTCCGCAGATTTGAAAGGGAATTTGCGGACATCGTCTAAGGAATGTCCCACGACCCGGGTCGCACGATGCACAACGAAATATCCCGGTGAGTCGTGGTTAGAAGGCCGGGGAGTGACGGGCAGCAAGTGAGAAGTAAGAGAACAGGTAATTAGTAACGAATGTCTAAGCCCGCAATCAAAGTTGAGAATCTTTCCAAGCGCTATCGCATTGGTGCGCGGGAGAATAACAAGACCTTCCGCGAGGCCTTTGTGGACCTTGCGGCTGCGCCGCTTCGCAGGATAAGGAGTTTTGGCCGCTCTTCCCATCGTGAGGAAGACTCCATCTGGGCCTTGAAAGATGTTTCTTTCGAAGTGGAGCCAGGAGCAGTAGTTGGGATTATCGGGCGAAACGGTGCAGGCAAAACTACCCTGCTTAAGGTGCTTTCGCAGATAACCGAACCCACCGAAGGCCGGGCGGTGCTCCGCGGCCGGGTGGCAAGCCTTCTGGAAGTGGGAACCGGTTTTCACTCGGAACTAACGGGACGAGAGAATATCTTCTTGAGCGGGGCCCTTCTGGGGATGAGCAAAAAAGAGATAGAAAAGAAGTTCGACGAAATCGTCGATTTCTCCGGAGTGGAGAAATTCATTGATACGCCGGTCAAACGCTATTCCAGCGGTATGCGCGTGCGTTTGGGTTTCGCCGTTGCCGCTCACCTGGAGCCGGAAATCCTTCTCATAGACGAGGTACTGGCAGTGGGCGATGCGGCCTTTCAGAAGAAATGCTTGGGGAAGATGGGGGATGTGGCCCGGGAAGGCCGCACGGTGCTTTTTGTGAGTCATAATATGTCCGCGGTGGAAGGTTTATGTAGAAGTGCGCTGCTCTTGGAGTTGGGCCGCAAGGTTTTTTCGGGTTCCGTAAAGGATGTAGTCTATTTCTATTTGCACCACTTCGTCAGCGAGGGCTCTTCCGGAAAAATCGCTCCTGATATGCATAAAAGCGGAACCGGAGAGTTAGTGATTGACAAAGTGTTTCTCACCAAGGGCACCGGGGAACCTGTCTCCCAGGTGCGAATGAATGAACCCTTCACGGTGAAAATTATATTTTCAGTGAACGAGCCGGTTAAGGAAGCCAGGATTGGCCTGGGCTTTAACACCATAGAAGGAAAGCGCATCGCTACCAGCCATCACACCGACACCGGCCTGGAAACCTTCAACGGAGACATCGGGTCTTATGAGATAACTTTTGACTTGATAAACCCCCTTTTGCCGGGCACTTACATTATCTCTGCCGGGGCCCATCGGGCTCTGGGAGGCTCTACCACAGACCTGGTGCCCGAGGCTCTGAGGTTTGATGTGCTGGACCTTTCTTCTGAGGGAAATGGATACGCCCATCATAAATACAATCCGGGATTGATTCACTTCGACGGAGGATGGCAGGCCGCGCGAAAAATTAAGGAGGAGAAAAGAATATGAATGTTGCCCTCATCACCACCACCATTTATGTCCCTGAAGTCCTGCAAAGATATAGAGATATGGATAAGGATGTGGTGTTCTTTGTCACGGGCGACAGGAAAACTCCCCACAAGGAGACGCGCTCCTTCGTGGAGAAGTTGGGCAATGCCATCTATTATAGCGACGAAGACCAGGAAAAATTGGGCTACCGCTCTTCAGAGATTATCGGTTGGAATAAGATAATGAGGCGAAGCATCTCTCTAATTGAGGCCATCAAATACGGCGCAGAGATTATTGTCTCCATCGACGACGATAACATTCCGTTGGATACGGACTATTTCGCTGACTTTGTTTCAATACTTTCCGCCCCTTACTCAGGGCTTAAGGCCAGTTCCAAGACCGCCTGGTTTAACATAGGCGACTTTATGATTCCCCGCATTTACCATCGCGGATATCCCTATGACCAAAGGGATGGTAAGCCAGACTACTCTATTTCGCCAACATCTTGCGAAAAAGTCGGTATCGCTGAGGGATTGTGGTTTGGCGACCCGGATATTGACGCGATGGAAAGAATAACCAATGCACCGATTATTCATCGCTTTTCCGAAGTGCTGCAGAGAGGCCTGGTTATTGACCGAATGAATTTCGCCCCCATCAATTCACAGAATACCGCTTATGTGAGAGAACTTGCGCCGCTAATGATGCCGCTGGTGGGCGTGGGTCGTTACGATGATATTTGGGCATCTTATATGGCAGAGCGAGTGATAATGACCACGGATTACTGCTGTTATTTCGGCAAGCCCTTCGTATGGCAAGAGCGTAATCCCCATAATCTCTGGACCAACCTCAAAGATGAAATATACGGGATGGAATATACGCCGCAGTTCTGTCAGGATTTGCTCGCCGCAAGTTTAGGCGACGGTTCCATTTTAGATAAACTTGAGCGGCTCTATCAGGAACTCAAGGAAAAAGAATATCTTCCACCCGTCTTTCACGAACTGGGCAAAGCCTGGTGTGAAGACTTAAGAGGCATACTGTGAGCCGTACTCTTCTCAGAAAACAATTCAGGCCGTAATTCATAGGAGGGAAAAGAGATGTGGAATGGCCGTAAGGTTTTGGTGACCGGTGGTGCTTCGTTTATCGGCTCTCATCTGGTCGATGCATTGCTTGAGCGTGGTGCCAGGGTGCGCATCGTTGACGACCTGAGTAGTGGCAAATTGGAGAACATTGAGGAACATATCGCCTCCGGGCGGGTGGACTTCGTCCAGGCCGACCTCAGAGAACCCGGCGTGGCGCGCAAGGCGGCCAGCGGGATAAATGTCCTTTTCCATCTGGCTGCCGACCACGGCGGTCGGGGCTATGTGGATTTGCATCAAGCCGGCCCGGCTTCCAATCTCTTCCTGGATGGGCTGGTATTCTGGGAGGCCTACACCCAGGGCGTGGAAAAGGTGGTTTTTGCCTCCTCCGGATGCGTCTACCCCAACTACCTACAATCCGACCCCGATAAAGAGATTTACCTGACCGAGGATTTGGTAAAGCCGCCCTATGATGCCGACAATATGTATGGCTGGGCCAAACTTATGGGGGAACTCACGCTCAAGGCCTATCATAAGGAATACGGCCTCAAAACCGCTTCTTGTCGCTACTTCACAGTCTATGGCCCTCGAGGAGTGGAAAACCACGCCGTCATCGCTATGATTGCTCGCGCTTTTGTGCGGCAAAACCCTTTTGAAGTGTGGGGAGATGGAACTCAGATTCGCAATTGGACCTATATTGACGATATTGTGCGCGGCACCATACTCTCTGCCGAAAAAATAGACGATGGTACACCTGTCAACCTGGGCACAATGGAGCGGATAAGGGTGATTAACGCGGTGCAGGAAACTCTGCGCTACACCGGCCATAAGGCCGAAATCACCTTCCGCACCGATATGCCCACCGGCCCCTTGAACCGTGTGGCGGATAACTCTCTGGCAAAGCAGTTGCTGGACTGGCAGCCGGAAGTCCCGTTCATTGAAGGCTTACATCGCACCGCAGACTGGTATTTCGGCACCAAGGACCGCAGCCAGGTTCAGGGAGTTCTGCAGCATATGCTCACCGAGCGTTAGCCTTTGCGCCAGGATTATTTGGGTTGTTACGAATGACTGAACCAGACTCCAAAGTGGGCTTTTCATTTAGCACCAAGGACCGGGTGGATTGCACCCTGCGCACTTTGTCAGGTCTCGAAACTGAGGGCGGGTTCGACCTCATATGGGTTGATGGTAGTGATACGGCTGGGGGCAAGGCATTGCCCGGCTCTATAAAGCCCCGCAACTTCCGACTGGTGGAGGTTCACCAGGGTGTCAAAGGCGGGCCTGATGGGGCAATACGATTCGGCCTGAAGCGACTGCTGGAACTCGGCTACGACTATTGCGGACTGATAGAAAACGATGTTCTGTTTGAACCCGGATGGTATAGCGATTTGATGAGATTATTTGAAGTGGGCCGCGAGGAGGGCCTGCGAGTGGGCGCGGCCACGGTGCGCACCATAGATGGCCGGGTAATGGTATATCGGCCGCAATACGCCTTGATGTGGTATATGGGCGCCTCGGTCGTGCTTTTCACAAAAAAGGCCGCAAAGATTGTCCTTCGCACTTATAAACCTACAAGTTCGCGGGAACTGGGCGCATTTTTTATGCACAAGTTGGGTGTGGACCTGAGCAAGGTATGGGAACTCTGGATGGATAGGCCCAATCGTTCTATCGGATGCGACGGCGCTTTTGCTATGCAACTATACCGATACGGCTTGAGTTCACTGGGCACCATCCCGGCCAAGGGTAGGAGTTTCGACTTCAGCATAGAAGAGAGATTCCGCTCCCATTATGTTGAAAAGACTTTGGACGCACAAGAATTGAGTAGAGAGATACAAAGATTTGGGATTATGGTGCGAAGACTTGAGAAAATAGCAGCAAGGCGCGCGTTGACCTCCACCG
>LIZR01000129.1 GCA_001302825.1 Planctomycetes bacterium DG_23
TCCCACTGGGCGCGAAGACAGGTCCTCACCCGGATAAAATGCAGTAGTTCGCGAGCGTTCATAGTGAGGATTATCTTGGTCTCGGCCGCATTGGGCAGGATGAAGCGAGCATCCTGGAAAGTCTCTTCGCCCTTATCCCCCAAAGTCTCAACCAACTCATCATACCACTTCTGAATCTGGCGCATCTTGTCTATAAACCACTCTTTTTTGTCCGCGGCCTCAATACTGGGGGGGATGATGAAATCAAAGAGTCCGCCGTGCTTCTGGGAATGCTCGCTCACATATCTCTGGCTTTGCTGAGAATATGAGGCTATGCGATGCCGCACCAATTGATGGGTGCAGACCCGTGAGATGCCTTCTACGGCGAAGGTGAAGGATATATGCTCTATGGGGGAAAGATGGCCCAGGGAGGCGAGTTTTTCCACGAACTTTTTCTGGTCGGAGGCAGCGATTTTCTCCCGGAGGTCATCAATATTGGCCGGGCTATAGCATAGTTTGGCGGCGGTGGCCACCACCTTTTCCGGCTGCGGCGTATGGGCGATGAGGACGACTTTAAGTTTTGCCTGGGGCATATCCACCTCCGACCGCGGATTGCGCAGAATAACCGCAGATTACACGGATAACAACAGAAGATTTATCACAAAATACGGAATTCCACCGAAACACGGAAGAAAAATCGTAGGCGGGCTCGTCCCGGAGCCCGCCAGGACTGGGTCAGGGACGACCCAGTCCTACGGCTTTTTTCGGTGCTTCTGATACTTCCGTGCCTGCCGGCAGGCAGGCTTTGGTGATTAATCTTTTTTTGTGCTTCCGTTTCCTTAGTGTTTCAGTGATTTATTTTTTCTGTTTCCTCGGTGTTCTCTGTGGTTGACAAAGTTCATTCTACAATTTGCTGGATGAGTGCTGAAAAGTGAAGCCACGAAGCCCACACGCAAAGGATTAACGATGAAAAGATGGGCGGTGGATGGGCTCACGGCAACCGGCCGTCTTTTGGCGTAGGCCTCAAGTTTTTCCAGGGCATCGGCTAAACCGTGCGGAGTTCCGGCGAGTTTTGCCCCCTTTAGGTCCGCGCCATATTCCCTGCTCCTGGAGATGGCCAGTTGGATGAGAAGGGCGGCGATAGGGGCGACGATGGCCATAACCAGCAGGCCGATGAGGCCGCCGCCTTCGTTATCATCCCGGCCCACTCCTCCGAAGATGGCGGCAAAGCGCGCCCAATAGGCGAGCATCGTTATCGCCCCGGCTATGGTGGCGGCGATGGTGGCGATGAGTATATCGCGATTTCCGATATGGGAAAGTTCGTGGGCCAGCACCCCTTCCAATTCTCTTTCATTCAGTAGTTCCATCGCGCCTTCGGTCACCGCCACAGCCGCGTTCTGTGGATTTCTTCCCGTAGCGAAGGCATTGGGGGCCTGGGTGGGGATGATACAAACCCGGGGCATTGGCAGATTTCCTCTTGCTGCCAGGCGATGGATAATGCGGTAAAGACCGGGCACTTCCTTTTCACTCACCGGCCTGGCCCGGTACATAGCCAGAACGATTTTATCGCTCCACCAATAAGAGCCTATGTTCAGCATAAGAGCGAAGGCAAAGGCGATGATCATTCCATTTCTACCGCCTATGAGATTGCCCACAAATATAAGTAGAAGCGTTAAGGCCGTAAGCAAAATGGCTGTCTTGAAAAAATTCATAGAAAAAACCTCCTTACAACTATATTAAACACTTTTCTTTCAAGGGTCAACTGTTGGCTCCACTGCTATATCGGCAACCTTCTTTGTCTCTTCTTCCTCGGCCGGCGGAGGAGGCGCAGGGCGCTTTTCCTCTTTGGGCTTTTCAGGCTTCTTTTTGGTGAAAAGGCCAAAAGGATCCCACCAGGGCCTTTTCTCCCTTTTACCCCAGACGAGGTCTGAAGGATGCTCCTGGAAATAGACTATGGTTTGGTTAAGTGTTTTTGCGGCAAGACCCACTTCGTCTACGGCCTCGATGGCTTTGAGATAAAGGGTCTCGTCGGTGAGGAACTGGCCGGCGCTGCCTCTTCCTTCCTTTAACATCCCGGTAATCTCATTTAAGGAGACAAGCGCACTATCCAATCCTTCTGCGCTCTTGCTCAGATTATCCACGAAAAGCTGCAGGGATTCAGCCATCTTCGAGGTTTGCTCACAGAGGAGTTTGGTGAGTTCCTGAATGTTTTCAGCGGTAAGATTTGTATGATAGATGGTGCTGCGGGCCTCAGAGACAAGGGCCCTGGTTTCGTCACCCACTTCGGTCCACTTCTCCATAAGAGCAGCGGCCTTTTCAGTAGTGTTGGAGGCCTCGGCCATAGTAAGTTTGATATTATTCTGGAACTCCTCATCGCCGGCGAGCTTATCAATATGTTCGGCCAGGATATTGAGCCTATCGGCCAGGTCAGTGGCCCGCAGGAGCAAATCACTAATTTCTTTATCCTTGATGGCGCGGGTCTTATCCAGACGCTCCAGGAAAGTGCTGAAGGTAATCTGGACATCGGTTTTGGTGACAACTGCGGTGCCGTCCTTGGGCAAAAAAGGCACACCCGGACTGCCCTGGTCAAATTCCAGATAGCGCTGGGCCAGGGTTCCTTCAAAGCCAATCCATAAGGTAGCATCCGTACGGATAAACGCGCCCTGTTTAACCCTCAGGGTAACTTCCACCGGGGGCGCTATGGGAGCAAGTTGGATTTTCTCCACCTGGCCAATATTTACGCCGGCCAGACGCACCGGCGTGCCCACCTCTATGCCACTTACATTGGAGAAGTAGGCCCTCACAGGATAGTAAGCTTCAAAATACTTGCTGAATTCACCCAGAGCGGCAATAGTGAGCATAAGCAGTAGCAGACCCACAACAACGAATATGCCTAACCTTATCTGCAAAGAGCGTAGTTTCATCTTCACCTCCAACCGCGGTTCCGCACGGAATAGACCCTCTTGGGCTTATAAGCCCATCGGCATTACTTCCGCCCGACCTTCAATGAACCGGGTCACTATTTCATCTTTGGTATTTTTTATCTCTTCCGGGGTTCCTTCGGCGATAATCTTACCCCCGTGAAGCATCGCTATACGGTTGGCAATTTTATAAGCGCTTTTCATATCGTGGGTAACGGCAACGGTGGTGACTTTGAGGGTGTGATGCATCTTGAGGATAAGTTCATTGATGGTATCGCCTCTTACCGGGTCAAGCCCGGTAGTGGGTTCATCGTAGAGGATGACCTCGGGCTCAAGAGCGATGGCCCGGGCCAAGCCCACGCGCTTTTTCATTCCCCCGGAAAGCTCCATAGGCATCTTATCCTCCACGCCCACCATCCCCACCAGCGCGAGTTTTGCTTTGACTATCTCGCCTATTTTTTCCTCATCAAATTTTGTGTGCTGCCGTAGGGCAAAGGCCACATTCTCATACACATTCATTGAGTCGAAAAGTGCTGCCCCCTGAAAGAGCATCCCGAAGCGCCGGCGCACCTGATTAAGTTCCTTTTCATTCATCCGGGCGATGTTCTCCCCGTCAAAGAAGACCTCTCCCTGGTCCGGTTTCAAAAGGCCTATTATATGTTTTAAGAGCACGGTCTTGCCACAGCCTGACTCCCCGATTACCACCACCGTCTCTCCGCGGCCAATTTCCAGCGAGACCCCGGAGAGCACCTGCAGCTCGTTAAAGGACTTGTAGATGTTTTTTATGGAAATCAAAGTGGTTCCTTCACACCTTCAGAATATGATAATTAATAAACCTCAGAAGCACGGCCAGGAAGAAATTGGACACCAATATAGTGACGAATGTGGCCACAAAGGCCGAGGTGGTGGCCCGGCCCACGCCCTCGGCCCCACCCCGGGCATTAAAGCCCTTGTAGCAACAAATTATCGCAATGAATGCGCCAAAAAAGAAGGATTTGATTATGCCCACGGCTATATCCCAGTATTCCAGATATTCCTTGGTCTCTTGGATGTAATAGAAGGAGGATACCCCGAAGGCCTTAGTGCTCACCAGGTATCCGCACACCGCCCCGATAAAATCTGAGATTATGGTGAGAATGGGAATGAGGAGGAAGCAGGCATAAAGCCGGGGAACCACCAGATATTGAATGGGGTCGGTGCCCATAGACCGCAGGGCATCAATTTGCTCGGTAACCCGCATAGTGCCCAGTTCGGCGGCCATAGCTCCGCCCACGCGTCCGGCCAGAATCACCGCCGCCAGCACCGGCCCAATTTCCTTCACCATAGCCACATTTATCACCGGCCCCACCCAGGCATCCACGCCCAGTTTATGCATCTGGGTAAACATCTGCACCGCCAGCACCATACCAATAAAAGAACCCGTGCCCAGAATAACCGGCACCGAGCGCACCCCAATCTCATACATTAGCGGAATGACCACCCGGGCCGAAGGCACTTTGACTAAACTCAAGTAGAAGGACTTGGCGGTAAATATGGAGATGCTGCCCATTCCATCCAGGGCTGAAATAAGTTTAGAGCCCATGCGGGCAAGCCAGTCTTTCATTGGGCATCGCCCCTATACGAAAGCCGTGCAAATCCTTTAGCGAAAGGGTTTTGGATGGGTGGCGAGTCGTGGAGGCGGAAAGGCCTTTAATTTAAGCATCCTCTCCTTGAGAAACGGGGGCAGGTACCCCGGCCTCATCTTCGGCAGGCTCGAAGGCTAAATGCCCATCCTTAAGCACGATGCGGATGGCCTTCTTGCCTTTGAAGCGGCCTCTGAGGATTTCCTCGCTTAAGGGGTCTTCCACCAGGTTGGCGATGGCGCGTCGCAGTGGGCGGGCGCCGAAATCAGGATTATAACCCCGCTCGATGAGGAAGTCCTTGGCCTCCTGGGTCAGGATAAGCGAGATATCCTTGGCCGCCAAGCGGGAACGCACCTCCCCTATCTCTATCTCCACAATCTCCTGCAGGTCTTCTCTGGTGAGGGGCTTGAAGACGATTATATCATCCACCCGGTTCAAGAATTCCGGTCGGAAATGCCGCTCCACCTCCCGCAAAAGCCGTTCCTTCATACTCTGATAGGTAAATTCCTCCGAGCTCTGTCTGAAGCCCAAGGAAGTCTGGCCCTTTATCATTTCGGCCCCGATATTGGAAGTCATTATCAATATCACATTACGAAAGTCCACATTCCTGCCGAAACTATCCGTGAGGCGACCTTCCTCCATAATTTGCAGCAGCATATTGAAAACATCAGGATGGGCCTTTTCAATCTCATCCAGAAGCACCACCGCATAAGGCCGATGCCGTATCTTCTCTGTAAGTTGGCCCCCTTCCTCGTAGCCCACATAACCCGGCGGCGCACCGATGAGCCGCGAAACATTGTGTTTCTCCATATACTCACTCATATCTATCTGCACCAGGGCCTCTTCCTCGCCGAACATAAACTGCGCCAGGGCGCGGGCCAGAAGTGTCTTGCCTACCCCTGTGGGCCCCAGGAAAATAAAGCAGCCCACCGGACGCCGGGGGTCCTTGAGCCCGGACCTTGAACGGCGCACCGCCCGGGCGATGGCCTGAATGGCCTCATCCTGACTAACCACGCGGTTATGTATCTCCTTTTCCATCCTGAGCAGGCGCTCGGCCTCGGCGCTCTCCAGTCTGGTGAGCGGCACTCCGGTCATCTTGGATACCACCTCGGCTATATCCTCGCTATCCACCTCGCCGCAGATCTCGCCGTCCGACAACCGCCGCTCCTGGCGCATCCGCTCCATCTTCTCCGTTACCTGGTCCACCTTATTGCGCAGGGAGGCGGCTTTTTCGAAATCCTCCGCGGCCACGGCTTCTTCTTTCTGCTGATTGAGCCTTTCTCTTTCCTCTTCCAACCCTTTCAAGTCGGGGGGTCTGGTCATAGAGCGCAGGCGCACTTTGGCTCCGGCCTCATCAATAACATCTATGGCCTTATCCGGCTGAAAGCGGCCGCTGATATAGCGGGTGGAAAGTTCCACTGCGGTGCCCAGGGCATCGTCGGTGTATTTGATGCGATGATGAGATTCGTAACGCTCACGCAGGCCTTTTAGTATATCCAGGGTCTCATCTTTGGTGGGAGGATTGACGATAATGGTCTGGAAGCGGCGCTCCAGGGCACTATCTTTTTCCACATATTTGCGATATTCATCCAGGGTGGTGGCGCCGATGCATTGGATTTCGCCGCGGGAAAGGGCGGGTTTAAGGACATTGGAGGCGTCTATCGCCCCTTCGGCTCCGCCCGCGCCCACCAGAGTATGAAGTTCGTCGATGAAGAGGATGATGTTTTTCGCCCGACGCACCTCGTTCATCACCGCCTTGATGCGCTCCTCGAACTGGCCGCGATATTTGGTCCCGGCTACCATCAGCGCCAAATCCAAAATAACTATCCGCTGGTCCAAAAGCACCTCGGGCACATCGCCGGCCACTATACGCTGCACCAGCCCCTCTACTATGGCCGTCTTGCCCACGCCGGCTTCGCCCAAAAGCACGGGGTTATTCTTGGTGCGCCGGCTCAGAACCTGCATTACTCTTTCTATCTGGGTCTGCCGGCCGATGACCGGGTCGAGTTTATCTTCCCGGGCCTCCTGGGTGAGGTCACGGCCGAAATTGTCCAGCGCCGGGGTTTTGGACTTGGGCTGTCTTTCCCGCGAACGGCGGGCCTCCTCGGCAAATCCCGGACTTATGATATGAAGCACCTCATCCCGCACGCTCTCCAAACTCACGCCCAGATTGGTGAGCACGCGGGCCGCGATGCCCTCCCCTTCTCTTACCAGGCCCAAAAGCAGGTGCTCTGTGCCCACATAGTTATGGCCCAGTTGGCGCGCTTCCTCCATAGAAAGTTCCAGGGCCCGCTTGGCCCCCTGGGTATAAGGCAGCCGCCCCAGAGTAACCGTATCCGGCCCGCTTTGCACCAACTTCTCTGTCTCCAGGCGCACCTTTTTCAGATCCAAGCCTAAATTCCTTAAGGCCTGCGCAGCCACGCTACCGGGTTCTTTCACGAGTCCCAGCAAGATATGTTCGGTGCCTATGTATTCGTGATTGAACCGCTGGGCCTCTTGATTGGCCAGCGCCATCGCCCGCCGGGCCCTATCGGTAAAGCGGTCAAACATCTTCCCCTCCTCAGAGAATTCTCTAATCTTTTCTAAGAGATTATAGCAAAGAAAAGGGCATTTTTCAAGGGAAAAATTATCGGAGGATTTATTTCACTTCTTGCGGGTTCATTTTGCTTTGAGACGAGAAAGCGATTCTTCTACCTCCCAGCGCCATTTATCCTGCTCATCAAGACGCCTTATTTTCTTCAAGGCCCTTTTAGCACGGGGAATTCTGCCCATTTGCCTAT
>LIZR01000130.1 GCA_001302825.1 Planctomycetes bacterium DG_23
CTTTTCCCTGGGGAAGGCACCAGAGAAAAAAAGAGGTAAATTACGAGTAGGAAAAGGATGATGTGCAAGAAATGGCCTAAGTGGACGAAAAAGGAAAGACTAACCACCAGGGCAAGGAGAAAGCCGGAGAACCGCTTGCCCTTAAAAAGCCCCATAAGGAAGATTAGGGAAAGAAGAAATAGATTGAGGGAAATAAAACTGGGGATCATCCCCCAACTGAGGATATTAGCCCTATAACCACAAATGAGCCCCACCGCGCACCAACCGGCCAAAAGGGGGGCTTTACCCTCACCTAAGAGTTGCCTTGCGGCAAGATATACTAAAAAAGGAAAGGCCAGGAAATTTATCAGGATAAGGAGGTGAAAGGCTATGGTTTCCGGAAAGATAAGGGCCAGGGGCAAAAAGAGCAGGGCCACGCTTCTCAGGTTCAGGAAGGTGGGATAGCCTCCCAGGAAGGCGCCATCCCAGCCGTAAAGGTAGCCCTGTTTGAGGCATTCCAGGTCCAAGGCGGTCTTATAAAGGAAGATGCCGTAATCATCCTTAAAGATAAGTTGGTTAAGTTCGCCGGGGGGAAAAAACTGGAAAAATAAGACCAAGGTTATGATGAAAATAAGCGGAAAGGCCACCTTTTTTTTGAGAAAAAGAGCAAAAATGCGTCCCAGGAAGTCAAGTGCCTTCCGCCGCCTATAATGGAAAAGAATGATAAAACAAAGGAAAAATATAAAACCCACCCAAACAACCGGCGACAAAGCAGGCAGGTGCATAAGTAAATTCACGAAGAAGATAAAGGCAACCAGCAAAGCAGCCCAGGCGAATCCTTCGATGTGCTTCAGGGGAGAAAAAAAGGAGACGCCTCTAATCAGGGCATTAAGGGATAAAATGACTAACAACCCGGCCAAGATGCTGCCCAAAATCCTCAGCCGCCCTATTTGCATAATGGTTTCCGGGTTGATATGTCCGTCCGGGCTTATGTGCCTTTCTACAAATGTATGGAGGAAAGTCTCGGGAATGAAGATAATAGAGGCAAACCAGATAGCCACCAGGATAAGGCCGACTATTGCAGAGACTCTCTCTTCGTGCTCTCGCATAGACTAACATTTCTGTACATCTTCACTTTCCTCTAAAGCCTCGAGAAGAGAGACAACCTTGCGGGCCTGGGCTTCATCCAGGTCCACGGTCACCTTGGGCGACTGAGTAATTTCCGCCACCTGGGTGAGGATTTTATTTTCTTGTAGAGCCTGTTTCAAACGCTCGAAATCTTCCGGCCGACAGATAATCTCGAATTCATCGCCGACGCGCCGCATATTCTCCGCACCCGCTTCTATGGCCAAAAGCATAAGTCCATCTTCATCAGCATCCTGACACCTCACGGTGAAAAGCCCCTTGGTCTCGAACATATAGGCCACAGAGCCACGCTGAGCCAATTTTCCACCCGAACCTTCAAAGATGTGACGAAGTTCGGCTGCGGTGCGGTTGAGATTATCGGTGAGGGTTTCCAGGATAATGGCCACCCCTCCCGGGCCATAGCCTTCGTAGATGCGCGCCTCCAACACCTGGCCGGGAAGTTCCCCGGTGCCCTTTTTTATGGCCCGCTCAATGCTGTCTTTGGGCATATTGGCGGCCCTGGCCTTTTCAATGGCATATCTGAGTTTGACATTGGAGGATGGGTCCTTTCCACCGGTGCGCGCGGCTACCGTAATATTTCTGGCCAGCTTGCTAAAAAGCCGGCCCTTTTTGGCATCGGCAGCGCCTTTTTTGTGTTTTATGCCTGCCCAATGAGAGTGACCTGACATCCGATCCTCTCCTCCTGACTAAAGCAATCTTTCCTTCACGCAAATACGGAATTATTTTCTTTTCGCGCTGCGGCGTCCTTAGTCTTTCAGGGAGTCAAGTTTTTTTTGCAACTTCTCTTTGTCTTCGGGCGATAGTTCAAGGGCCTCGGTCCATACCTCTTTGGCCCTGGTCTCATCTCCCTGGGCCGAATAGACATCACCGAGATGCTCAAGAATAACCGGGTCTTTGAGGAAACTTGCTGCCTCCTGGAGAAATTTGAGGGCCTCTTCGCTTCGGCCCATTTTAAAATAAGCCCAGCCCAGACTATCAAGATACGCCCCGTTTTCCGGGTCTGCCTTAAGCGCTTTCTTTATGAGCCTCACGGCTTCATCCAGATTTCGGCCTCTTTCAGCATAGAAATAGCCCAGGGCATTATTGGCGTCCGGGTCGTCCGGGTCGAGCTTCAGACATTTCAAAAGTTCCTGCTCGCTTTTTTCATCCTGGTCCAACTCGTCATAAACGATGCCCAAAAGATAGTGCACATCAATATCTTCCTCATCCAGGATAAGGCCTTTGAGTAAAATCTCCTCGGCCCGAGCGTAATCTTTTTTTTCCACCAGCACCTGGCCCAGCAGTTTATAAAGGCCTATTTCGCCCGCGTTTTCGGCCAGCCCCTGCTCAAGGATTTCAATCGCCCCATCTAAGTCTTCCTCATCCATCTTCAGAAAGGCCATATAGATATATGCAATCCAGAGATGCGGCTGGAGTCTTGCGGCTTCTGCAAATGAAGCCATACTCTTTTCGCTTTCTTCTGCATCGCCATAAAGTCTTCCCAGAACATACCAGTAAGCGAAATTATCCTCCTGGCCGAAAGTCTCTTCCAGGTGCCGGGCTACCTCTAAAGGTTGCGACAACTTCGCCAAAATTTCCTCTATGCTTCCTGCCACCCCGCCGCTCCAGAGTCCCTTTCCTACCGCGCCCAGAAGCACCTCCAAGGCCGCTTCATAATCCTCCTTGCCTTCGTAAATCTTGGCCAATTTTAAATAAGGGGGTAAGAATCTTTGGTTCTGGGCAATGATCTTGGCAAGATATTCCGCAGCCTTCTCTTCATCCCCGCTTTTTTCATAAAGCTCAGCCAGAAAATAACGAAGGGCGAAGTTCTCCTCGTTTTGAGCAAGAAAGCCCTCAAATTCAATAATGGCTTTCTCTGGCTCGCCCGAGGCCTCATAGATTTGGGCGAGAAGCCGAAAGCCTTCCACATTTCCCGGATGCTCCTTGAGGAAGGCCCGGCACTCCTTTTTGGCCTGGTCATATTCCTTTAACTGTAGATGCACCTGGGCCATTAGCATATGAAAGCGAGCCTCGCCCAGGCCGAATTTTCGGGCAAGCACTATTTCCTCACGCGCCTCTTGCGGTCTTTCGGCGCGCAGATGCAAAAGCGCTAAGCGCGTATGGACCAGCGCCAGATTTATCTCCGCTGGCCCATAGCCTTCCTCAGCGAGTTGTAGCAATTGACGATAGACCTCAAGGCCTGCCTCAAAGTTCTCTTTCAGGGTGTAAAGGTCACCCAGATGTAGAAGGAGATGTGACAGGTGAATCTTTTCGTCTGAGGCTACGACCTTGCGGGCATTCTCATAGGCAGCAAGGGCGGCATCTATTTGCCCTTCCTGTTCCAGCCACTGCCCCAGTTGGTAGTGGGCCATAAAATCGTCCGGGGCGAGGCTGGCCGCCTGCGACAAATGCTCCAGTGCTATCTGAGGCCGGTTCAGTTTGGTATAGGCCAAGGCAATATGTCGGTGCGCCAGATAAGCCTGAGGTGCAAAGGATAGTGCCTTCTCGAAGGCCGCAATGGCCTTAAGCCAGAGGGCTTCTCTTTCGGCCATCCGTTCAGATAATTCTTCGGGCGTGGTCGGTTCGTAAATCAGTTCCATCCTCAGAAGGTTTTCAAATTCAAAGGCCCGGGTCTCGTAAATCATACCCAGAAGGAAGTATGAATAGGCGTGATAATAAGCGCTGTCTTTGACTTCCGGAAGTGACTCGGCTTCTTCTTTTTCCGGGGCATCGGTTTGGGCTGCGGCTTTTCGTCCGGGCATTAAAACTTGGCTACAACCCACGAAAATAAATATAAAGACGAGCGCCCAAAAAAGGCGTGAGAGATTCAATAACTTCATATGACAGCCTCAAAACTCAGGGTATGACCTTATTCAGAGGATACTCAATAATCCCCTGCGCCCCGCATTTCTTGAGTATAGGTATAAGTTCTCTGACCACCTTTTCATCCACCACGGTCTCAATAGCGAACCAATCCTCCTCCGCCAAAGGTGAGACCGTAGGACGGCGAAGCGCCGGCAGTTTAGCCAGAAGCGCCGGAAGCGCCTGGCGAGATACATTCATTTTCAAGCCCACTTTCTCCTGAGCGAGAATCGCTCCCTCAAGTAGAAGTGCCAGCGTCTCCATCTTTTGCCTTTTCCACGGATCCTGCCAGGAAGCTCTATTGGCGATGAGTTGGGTGACGGATTCCAAGACCGTGTCCACAATGCGCAGGTTATGGGCCTTAAGGCTTCTTCCGGTTTCTGTGAGTTCCACGATAGCATCGGCAAGTTCGCCGGCCTTGGCCTCGGTAGCGCCCCAGGAGAATTCCACCCGGGCCGCTACTTTCTTTTTCTTCAGGAAATTCTTGGTGACCCGCACAAGTTCTGTGGCAATGGTTTTTCCCTCGAGGTCCTTGACGCTTTTTACAGAAGACCCGCGGGGCACGGCCAGAACCCAGCGCACCGGCGAAAGTCCCTGTCGGGCGTAAGGGAGTTCCCGCACCACCTTCACCCTGGAGGCACTTTCCAACACCCAATCCTTGCCCGTAAGTCCCGCATCCAGAACCCCCTTGCCCACATAGCGCGGCATTTCCTGAGCGTGGAAGAGCAAGGCTTCAAGTTCCGGGTCATCGACCGAGGGCCAGTAGGAGCGGTCGCTCAAAGCCACCTTAAATCCCGCACGAGCAAGAAGTTCTACAGTCGGCTCCTGCAGGCTTCCTTTTGGAAGTCCAATTCTCAATTTTTTCATAACCCGCAAATCCTGTTAAAAATAAGAAAAAAAAGTTCAACCCTTGGAGCGATTTGTCCGGGACTTTCCTGTAGGGCACTCTAAAAGCAGCACACAGGAGCCGCAGACAAATCCCTTCAGGGTACAGACACGCTGGGCGTGGGCCTTGACCAGACGGCAAAAATGGCTCCGGCGCCTTTCTGGCAAAGCCTCATCCAAGAGTTCCTCTATTTCTTCCTGGTTCAGACTGCTTTTAATGAGATTCAGCCGACGCAAGACCCGGGCCACCTCAGAGGTGAGGCCGCTGCCGCCTTGTCTTAAAATCCGCATACAATTCTCTACGGCCATTTTTCCCAGACCTTCGAAATTTCCCAAATAACGCTCGGCCACCGCATCGCTCGCTTCCCGCAAAAAATCAAGACTCACCCTATGCTGGCCGTTGAAAATCTCCACCAGTAACTTCTTTGCAAGCCCGGCTTTATCAGGTGCCTGGGTTACCATAGAGATGGCCGACTCAATCTCCTTAAGCGAACTCACCCGAATCTCATTCCAGTCAACGAAATCGGCCTTTAATCTCTTAAAGGCCTGACGGGCGCGCCGTTCCGAGGAACTCTCGGCTAACAGGTCGAAGATGAGTTGGTCCAGAGGGTCCAGGGTCTTCTTTTTTCGCTGCCGGCCGTAAGCAGCCTTGAGCAAGCCTGCCACCCGGCGAACTTTTTCAATCTTCTGGTTGGTCCGAGTTTCGTTCGCCATCTTCTTCTCGGGCCTCGCTAAGGAGTTGGGATATATGCAAACTTTGCTTGAGCGAAGAATCCAGATAAAACGAGAGCACCGGACTGTAGCGGGTGGAGAGTTTCGAGGCCACTTCCGCCTGGATGTAGCCTTTAGAATCTTTCAGTGCTCGCATAGTCCGCCTGATTGCGGCATCATCTCCCATCACGGACACATAAACTTTGGCGCTTTTTATATCCGGGGCAGTTTCCACCTTGGTCACGGTAACAAAGCCCAAGCGAGGGTCGCTTAGTTTATGCAGGATAACCTGGCTTATCTCTTCTTTCAGGAACTCAGATATTCTTTCCTGGCGGCGAGTTGGCATCTAAAAGGTCTCCATATGGAAACCAACCAGTTCGCATTCCCGGTCCCGGCGAGCCATTTCCAGCGCCTTGGAAAGGACGCCTTTCACAAAACCAGTTTCATTGCCCACTATGGCTACACCCAGTATCGCCCTCTGCCAATTATCCTGAGCATTCACCTCGGCGACGGAGATATTGAATCTGGAACGAAGGCGGTCTTTGAGGCTTTTCACCGCGCGGCGTTTCTCTTTAAGCGAATGCGCCCCGCGTAAAGCCAAATCCAACTCTAATACGCCCACTACCATAAGCCGCCCTTAAGGATATTGTTTTGCAGGGGGCCGATGTCCTGCGACCATCCCCGTTCCGAATTAACCCTTGTTATCTGACCGGCCAACTTTGCTCTTTGCCCGGGCTACCATTTCTTCATATGTGCGGGCCTCTTCTTCTATGTTGTAAAATTCGAGGATGTCGCCAACCTCCACTTCATCAAAACCGGCTACCCGGATGCCGCACTCAAGGTTCTCCCTCACCTCGCGCACATCATCCTTGAAGCGGCGCAGGGTCTCCACCTGGCCCTCGAAAATCTTCTTTCCCTCCCTTACGACGCGGAGCAAAGCACCTCTTTCTACTCTGCCCTCCAATACGAAGCAGCCGGCTATGGTGCCTACGCCGGAAACGCTGAAGGTCTGCCGCACCTCCGCCCGGCCCAGGGCAACTTCTTTCTTTAGCGGTTCCAGAAGTCCGGCCAGCGCCTCTCGCACATCATCTATCACCTTATAAACCACATCATACTGGCGTATCTCCACACCCTTTTCTTCAGCCAGAGCGCGCGCTTTGCTCTCCGGCCCAATATGAAACCCCAAAATCACCGCATCAGAGGCATCAGCCAGAAGCACATCCGACACATTTATCTCTCCTGCCCCGGCCCGAAGAATCTTCACCCTCGCCTCGTCCGTCCCCAATTCACTCAAAGCATCCCGCAGAACCTCCACCGAGCCCTGCACATCAGCCTTTATTATCAAGAGCAGTTCCTGCCTCTTTCCTTCCGCTATTTGTGAGAAGAAACTCTCCAAAGTAATATGAGGCCGCACCACCGCCTCTTTTATCCTCTTCCTGTGCGCCCTCTCCTGGGCTATGGTCCGGGCCTTGCTCAAGTCGTCCACTATCAGGAATTTATCCCCTGCTTCAGGCAAATCCGAAAGGCCCGAAATGCGCACCACGCCCGAAGGCCCGGCCGAATCCAATTCCTGGCCCTGGTCATCTCGCATCATACGCACCCGGCCGTAGGAGTGTCCGCAGAGGATGATGTCTCCTTTTTCCAAGGTGCCATCGCTGATAAGAAGAGTGGCCACCGCTCCGAAGCCCGGTTCGATGGTCGCTTCCAACACTGCTCCTCTTGCCGGGGTGCGGTGAGAGGCCTCAAGTTCCAGAAGGTCGGCCTCCAGGGAGAGCATCTCCACCAGTTCGTCCAGGCCCTGTCCGGTGAGGCCGGAGACCTCGACAAAGACAGTTTTGCCACCCCATTCCTCGGGAACC
>LIZR01000131.1 GCA_001302825.1 Planctomycetes bacterium DG_23
CCCCGTGTCCGCTCGGAGTCTTATGACCTTCTTGTTCGCCCCTCAGTACATCGAGTTTCTCCCCGCCACTATACCCAATTTAACCTTGATAAGGCACTTCCTTATCTTCTTAAAGGCCTCTGGAGTAGAAATGCAAATAAGCGCTACTATTCAGCCCGGGGGCTCTCATTCCTTGCAGCTCGTAGAATAAAGGATAAAACGGCCTCGCCTCGCCTGATTCAACTGCTCTATGACCCCGAAGCCGGGGTGCGGGAAGCCGCAGCAGGCGCCCTGGGTGCTATTGGGGAAAGAAGCGCTGTCCCTCACCTAATAAAACTGCTTTCTGACCCGGAAGAATCCGTTCGCTTAGCCGCTGTGGGCGCATTAGGATATCTGGGCGCAAAAGAGGCCGCTCCGCAGTTAATCAGACTACTTTCGGACCCCGTGGCCAAGGTGCGGGCTGCAGCGGCAGGCGTTTTGGGTCAGATTAGGGCAAAAAGCGCTGTGCCTGAGTTAATAAAGACCCTGCGAGACCCGGAAGAATCCGTTCGCTTAATCACAGTGCAGTCATTAGGACATATACATGCAGAGCAAGCCGGGCCAGCATTAATCAAACTCCTTTCCGACCCGAACGCAAGAGTCCGCAGAGAAACGGCACGGGTCCTGGGAGACCTTGAGGCAAAAGAGGCGGCTCCTCACCTGATTAAACTCCTATCCCACTCGGAGGCTGCGGTCCGTGCCATCGCTGCCACCGCTTTGGGCAAAATCGATGCGAAAGAGGCCATACCAGACTTCATCAAACTGCTTTCCGACCCGAACGGTGAAGTTCGCAGGAGCGCAGCAGGGGCCTTAGGACGGCTTCAGGCAAAAGAGGCCCTGCCTCACCTGATTAAACTCCTCTCCGACCCTGAAGAGCTAGTGCGGCTAAGTGCTGTTCGGGCCCTGGAAACACTCGGTGAAAAAAGCGCTATCCCTGAGTTGACAAAAATTCTTTCAGACCCGGCGCAATTCGTACGCTCAAGTGCGGCGGAAGCGTTAGGTACTCTCGGTGCGATCGAGCTCGTCCCCGAACTAATCAGACTTCTTTCCGACACCGAGGCCGGGACGCGTGCAAGCGCGGCAAAAGCTTTGGGCCGCCTCGGGGAAAAAAGCGCTGTGCCTCACTTAGTAAAGGTCCTTTCTGACCCGGATGCAAGAGTTCGAAGGAGCGCAGCACAGGCCTTAGGGTCTCTGGAGGCAAAGGAGGTGGTGCCGGAGTTGACCGAACTCCTATCCCATCCTCAGCCGGAGGTGCGGCTGAGTGCTGTATGGACGCTAAATGCACTTAAGGAAAAAGGTGCCGTGCCTGAATTAATGAAGCTTTTAGCAGACCCGGATAGTGAAGTTCGAAAGAGTGCAGCAAATGCATTGCGAGGGCCCAAGGCAAAGGACGCGGCCCCGGAATTAATCAAACACCTTTGGGACCCCGAGGCCGAGGTGCGCGCAAGCGCGGCAAACTCTTTGGGCCGCCTCGGGGAAAAAAGCGCTGTGCCTCACTTAATAAAGGTCCTTTCTGACCCGGATGCACGCGTTCGCAAAAATGCTGCATACACCTTGGGAGCGTTGAATGCAAAGGAGGCCGCCCCGGAATTAATCAAACTTCTTTCCGACCCCGAATACCAAGTGCGGGGAAGTGCTATTGGAGCCCTGGAAACACTGGGTGAAAAAAGTGCTATCCCTGAGTTGATAAAACTCCTTTCCGACCCGGAACCATATGTGCGCTTGAGTGCGGCGCAAGCGTTAGGCTCTCTCGGTGCGGCCTCGGTCGCACCAGACTTAACCAAACTCCTTTCTGACCCGGATGCAAGAGTTCGATGGAGCGCAGCACACGCCTTAGGACGGCTTCAGGCAAAAGAGGCGGCTCCTCACCTGATTAAACTCCTCTCCGACCCCGAGGCACGGGTTCGCTCCGCGGCAGCCTCGGCCTTGGGTAGCGTGGGCGCGAAGGAGGCCGTGCCAGAGTTAGTTAAACTTCTTTCCGACCCGGATGCGGGGGTTCGTACTTTCGCGGCCGCTGTATTGGGATTCCTGGATGCAAAGGAGGCCATCCCGCAATTAATCAAACTGCTTTCCGACCCGAATCCATCGGTTCGTGGCCACACGGCCTGGGCCCTGGGTGAAATTGGTTCGGCTGAGGCCGTGGGGCCGCTTATTGCCTGCTTGGACGAAACATTGAAACGCGGAGTGAGAGGCCCAGAAGCGGAGGACGTCCGACTTCACCTCATACGCGGCTTACTATACGCCTTACACGAGATAACCGGCGAGTCTTTTGGGGACATCCGCGCTGCATCCACTGATGCCGAGCGTCAGCAAATCATCCGAAAATGGCTCGAATGGTGGGAGAAGAATAAAGAAAAATTTGAGACCGGAGGCACAAAAGAGACCGCAGATGACGCAGATTAACGCAGATAAAAAACAAAAAAAGAAAGTCACTAAAACACGGAACTTACCGAAACACGGAAAAATAAACCGCACAAAAAGAGTAAACACGAAAGGCACGAAATAAACGAAAATCACGAAAAATAAGCCAGAGAGGGCGCAGAGAAAAGGCAACAGGACACGGGTTCTTGCCCAAAGGCAAGAACACACGGCAAAAGGATAAGAATTTTTAACCGTGTTGGCCCAAGGCCGCCGTGTCAAAAAAATTTAGACACGGTCTAAAAAATAACACGAATTTCACTAAAAGGGCGAATTACACGAAAAAGGAAATCACTAACGCACGGAGATTACGGAAACACTGCGGTGACCGCACATTTGAAGCGGTTGACTACGCCTGAAGTATTAGCCGCAACCCGGCCTTTCTCAATCCCCACGCCTTATGCACACCCTGGCCTTAGGGGTCAGTCGATATGTATCCACACCCTCACGCCTGAACTGGGCCTGCGGTAATACGGCCGATAGTAGCCATAATGGCCATATCCGTAGTAGTAATAGGTGGGTGGGCTGTAATACCTGTAGTAGGAGTAGGGCCGGTAGTGGGGAGAATACACGGAGCGACCATAGTAAGGCGTATAACCGAAGCTTCTGTAAGGAGATGAGCCAAACCGCTGATGGTAGAAATTGTCGGAGCGCCACTGATAGTAGACCCGCGGGGCCTGACGATAGCGGTCGTGGCCGTGGTCGTGGTGGGAACCCCAACTGGCCGATACATCAACGGAGACATCACCAGCCCGAGCCCGTATGGGGACCAGGGCAATTGCGGCAAAGAGGATAATCACCAGCGCTGCCATAAAAAGAGTCCCTTTCATCGCAAAACCCCCTTTTCTTTATGCCCTATGTATCACTCCAGCCCTGGCGGGGTCAGGGACGACCCCGCCTACGGCATTTTTGACTCGCACCTCGTTCTATTTGTTCTTCCTTTTATCTATTTAATTATACCACATTATGGAGGGAAAGTAAAACGAATTTATGGGGTAAATTTGCGTGTTTTTCGCGGGATTTGCCCTTGATTTTTGTTTATGCAGGCGGCTGTAGCGGCTGGCCCTTAGGGGGGGCGTTCAGTGGCCCTTACGGGCCTTTGCCGGGCGGCGTTTGCTGCGGCATTGAGCATGGAGGCAATTTCCTCGGGACTGCGCACCCCAAAAAGGACTAAGTCGCGAAACCCTCCCCGGAGTGGTTCGTTAGAAATCTCATTTCGGGAAGCGCCTTTTCCTTTCGTTATCCTGAGGCCCTGACTTCCCACCCGAATGATGACCTCGCCAATAGACCCACTGCGCCCGACTTTAATCTCCCGGGTTTTGACGGACCCAATAAGGTCAAGCTGGGCTACGATAAGTCTGGTGCGGAAAAGTCTGGTGCGGATGATGATGCGGCGGTCGGTAAGAATATACTGGCTATTCCTGGCGATGCGCGAGAAGATGTGGCCGCGTCCATAACCCAGATAAAGGGAAGCCACTGCCCAGGGAAGGAACATAAGAAAGAAGATTAGGGCCTCAGCGAATCTTCCCTTGCCCAGAGCGGAAATACAGGCAAGGAGAAAGCCGAGAGAGAGCAAGAGTAGGGCCAGGCCCAAGGCGTGAAGCACCCAATTGGACTGGATAAAAGAGCCTTTTTCCGGACTTGCACGCCAGAAGACCGGCTCGCCCTCCTCCAAAATCTCTTCTAAACCACTTCTTTCTTGACCTTCTGCCATCCTGGGTCTTTAGAGAGGATTGGCCGCGCCTCTCGGCCTCAGCGCCTTTTTATTTAAGCCCGGTGATAAGGTCGCCCACAAATTCACCGGTAATGCGGACGACTTCCTCCCGCGGCCTGCGGGCATTCTGGGCGATTAGATTTACTATGGCGCTGCCCACAATAATGCCGTCGGCCACGCGGGCCAGCATCCTCACCTGCTCCGCTCTGGAGACGCCGAAGCCGATACATATCGGCTTATCCGTGAGGCTCTTGAGTTCGAGCAGGTGCTCCTGGACATCCTCAGGCAACTTATCCCGAGCGCCGGTTATGCCCATTACCGAAACATAATAGATGAAGCCGGTGGAAACCTGGGCGATGAGTCGGCGGCGCTGGGGAGGGGTGGAAGGGGCGCAAAGGAGGATGTTCTTGAGGCCCTGTGCTTCGGCTGAAGTGGAAAGCGCTGCGGCCTCATCCACCGGCAAATCCGGCACAATGAACCCGTCAAGGCCCGCCTCTTTGGCCTGGCCCAGATATTGCTCCAGCCCAAACTTGTGCACTATGGAATAGGAAACCATTGAGACTAAGGGGATTTCGGTCCTTTCTCTAAGCCCCGAGACGAACTCCAGTATCTCTTTTACCGGGATTTTTCTTTCCAGCACCCGGGTGTATGAGGCCTGGATTACCGGGCCGTCGGCGATGGGGTCGGAATAGGGGATGCCCAGTTCAATAATGCTTGCCCCCCTGCGCTCAAATTCCAGGATGATTTCCCCGGTGGTGGGGAGGTCCGGGTCGCCGGCGGTAATAAAGGGAATAAAGGCCTTCTGGCCCGCTTCCTGAGCCTGCGCAAATTTTGCGTCAATGCGGTTCATCTTTTTCTCCCAGAAGATTTTTGAAGCGTACTTAGAACTATTGAAAGTCCGTCTCAGTCTCTGAATTTATCAGCGATTATCTGCGGCATCTGTGGTTTCTTCAATGTGTGGTGCCTTTTTCTTCCAATATCCTGGCCACTTCCTGCACATCCTTATCGCCCCGGCCGGAGAGGCAGATGATAGTCAAGGTATCGGGGGGAAGTTGCGGGGCGATTTTTGCCATATAGGCGATGGCGTGTGCCGGCTCCAGGGCCGGTAAAATGCCCTCAAGTTTGCTCAGCATCTGAAAGGACTCCAGGGCCTCATCATCAGTAACCGCCACATACTCCGCCCGGCCGGTCTCTTTCAGGTATGAATGTTCCGGGCCCACTCCGGGATAATCCAGCCCGGCGGAGACCGAATGTACGGGCAGGGTCTGGCCGTCCTCATCCTGAAGCACAAAACTGTAACTCCCGTGTAAGACCCCCGGCCTTCCGGCAACCAGCGATGCCGCATGTTTTCCAGACTCCAGGCCCAGCCCGGCGGCCTCCACGCCAATCATCCTCACCGCTTCATCCGGAATGAAGGGGTAAAAAAGGCCGATGGAGTTGCTCCCCCCGCCCACGCAGGCCAAAAGCAAATCAGGCAGCTGGCCTTCTTTCTCCATTATTTGCTCCCGCGACTCTTTGCCGATTACCGCCTGAAAATCCCGCACAATCAGGGGATAAGGATGCGGCCCCACCACCGAGCCGATTATGTAATGGGTATATTCCACCGAGGCCATCCAGTCACGCAGGGCCTCATTGGTGGCGTCCTTGAGGGTCTTGCTACCTGAGGTTACGGGAGTGACTTTGGTGCCCAGAAGGCGCATTCGGAAGACATTCAGGGCCTGGCGGCGCATATCCTCCTCGCCCATATATACCTCACACTCCAGGCCGAACATACTGGCGGCAACCGCGGTGGCCACGCCGTGTTGGCCGGCGCCGGTCTCGGCGATGAGCCTGGTCTTGCCCATCCTCACCGCCAGAAGCGCCTGGCCCAGGGTATTATTTATCTTGTGCGCACCGGTGTGGGCCAGGTCCTCGCGTTTAAGATATATCTTGCCGCAGCCCAGTTCCTTGGAGAGCCTTTCGGCGAAATATAAAGGCGTGGGCCGGCCGGCATAGTCTCTGAGGTAGTAGGCCAGTTCCTCCTGGAAAACGGGGTCGGCCCTGGCCGCTTCATATTCCTGGGTGAGTTGCTCCAGGGCGAACATCAGGGTCTCGGGGACATAGCGGCCGCCGAATTTGCCGAAGCGGCCACTTTCATCCGGAAGTTCCATCTTACTTCCTCCTTTAACATAGCACGCATTACCAAAAAAAGACCACAGATAAAGAAATCACGAAAAA
>LIZR01000132.1 GCA_001302825.1 Planctomycetes bacterium DG_23
TCCTCCTCGGTGTGAGCCCTGCCATAAAGGACACGGTACTTGGCCGATATAGCCAATGCGCCGAACTGGGGTATGGTGTTCTTGCCGAGCCTTAAGGTCTTCACGCTATCGCCAGGATGCGATTCAAGATATGACCTCAAAAAGGCTTGCGCCACGCGAATGGAGAAAGACTCGCTCTCCCTTTCGCTGGTTTGAATATGAAGGACCTTGGCCATAAATCACCTCTTACAAATAAGACGGATTTCCAGATAATGCCGAAATATCGGCTTCGCCAATCTCTCGCACATAATCCATGCACGGTTCAGGTGGTGGATAAGTAAAGGTTCACTGCTCGATGGATATGGCTTCGGTGGGGCAGTTGTCCCTGGCTTCGCGGCAGGCATCCTCGTGTTCCGCAGGCACCACATCCACTTTTACTCTGGAAATATCCTCCACCAGTTCAAAGACTTCGGGGCAGATTTCCGAGCAGGGGCCGCATCCACAGCAGAGTTTTTCGTCTATCTTTACCCTCATACATTCCTCCTTCCTTGACAAGAAATAATTTGCCTATAAATTCTCGACTTTTGCTCAGCGAAGGTCTTAAACCTTTCTTTATTTACGCCACATATGGGACATTTATCCGGGATGTCTCCCTCCAGGGTAAAGCCGCAGACATCACAAATCTGCACCGCCCCCAATTCCAGGTCCTTGCCGGCATCGGCGGCCTCTTTGGCGCGTTTGAACATAGCGGCGTGAGCCTTCTCGGCGGAAAGAGCGTAGTAAAAACTATGCACCGCGCCTTTCTGTGCCTGGAACCCGGCGGTTTCCAAGTAAGCGGGATACATTTCATCCATTTCGTAGGTTTCACCCTCAATCGCTCTCACCAGATTCTCCGAGGTGGCCCCCAGCCCGAACTCCGCCATAGAAGCCACTAAATACGCACCTCCTTCTTTGGAGAGTTCCGTGAAGTGATTGCTGGCGTGAACCTGTTCGGCGAAAGAGATGGCGCGGAAAAGTCGGGCGATATTGGGAAAGCCTTCCTTTTCCGCTGCCTCACCCCATAACTTGTACCTCATATGGGCCTGAGATTCGCCGCCAAAAGCGCTGCGCAGATTGGCTGCAGTCATATCATGCATATTTAGACCGTCCTTTCCATAGATAGTGCCTTTCAGACCATACTCGGCATCGGCTATTTGCGCTCGGCCAGTTCCCGGTCAATCATAAAGAGCCCACCCGGTGCCGCGGCAACCAGTCTGAATTTCTCCAATACCTGGTTGGCCGAATCCTCCTCCTCCACCTGCTCGTCCACGAACCACTGCAGGAAAGACCTGGTGGCGTGGTCATTTTCAGAAGTTGCCAGGTCCACCAACTCGTTGATGAGGCCGGTGACCTTCTGCTCGTGGCTCGCTACCTGCTCAAATACAGCCAGAGGCGAGTCCCATTCGGTAGGCGGTGCTTCCACCGCCCCCAGAGTAACCCTGCCGCCGCGCTCAATGATGTGGTCGTAGATTTTCAGAGCGTGGCCTTCCTCTTCCCGGGCCTGAACGCGCATCCAGTGGGCAAAGCCTCTCAGGTTGAGCGACTCCAAGTAGGCGGACATTGAAAGGTAGAGGTAAGAAGAGTAAAGTTCCGCATTTATTTGTTCGTTTAAGGCCACTTCCATCTTCTTCCCAATCATCGTTTTATCCTCCTTTGCCACAATTGCCTCAGGTTTTTGACGCTCGAAACTCCGCCGCTCTCAAAGCGAGCCTCTTCAGCCGAACGGCCGGGCTCATACCAATTTTCTTACCGCCTCCAGCGCCTCCTCGTAGTCCGGCTCGTTAGTGAGTTCACTCACCAACTCTATATATCTGATTACGCCCTCGGGACCCACCACGAATACTGCCCGGGCCAGCAGCCTCAATTCTTTTATCAAAACGCCGTAGGCGGTGCCGAACGAGGCCTCGCGGTGGTCGGAAAGCACTTTCACCCTATCTACGCCGGCTGCCGCGCACCAGCGCTTCTGGGCAAAGGGAAGATCCATACTGATAGTCAGAATCTCCACCTCGGGACCCAGGCTTGCGGCCTCTTCATTGAACCTGCGAGTTTCCCTGTCGCACACCGAGGTCTCAAGGGAAGGAACGGAGGAAATAACGCAGACCTTTCCCAGGAATGAGGAAAAGTCTACCGGAGACAAATCGTTATCCAGGACGGTGAAGCCCGGCGCTTTATCGCCCACCTTGAGTTCATTACCTAACAAAGTTAAGGGCTTTCCTTTCATAGCCACAAGGCCGATATATTCTTTCATTGAACTTTCCCTTAAAGACTCTTTTTGAGAGCTCGGCAAAGGAACTTTATGCTCCTCATTAGTACCGCCAAAGTAGGTGTATTCACGATGGCTTTATCAGGCCGGCAATGGTTTTGACATCGGTCATTTTTCGTCCCTGCCTGTCGGAAGCAGGCTTTCTATTCTTGCTCGTCCCAGATTCCCCTGGCCTTGTGTGCCTTGCATTCACGCTGGGCTTCTGTGCGCATTTTGTAAGCGCAGTCCCGCATTACGCCGTAGAGCACACCGCAGCCATCATCGGTTCTGTCGGCATCTCCCTTATCGGCCAGGACCAATAGTTCCCTGACCATTCGCAGCGTCTCTTTTATGTGGTCGTTGCAAGGTCGAGACAAGTCACCCCTCCTCCTACGCGAAATAACAAGAAAATTGCTTCGCTTCCCGCTTATAATAAGAGCGAAAAGTGTGCCAAACGACGAAAGAATTGGAGAGGGACTCATAAGTCCCTGGTGCTGCTACACTTACGCTCACACGATGATGAGGTAAGGCCGCCTCCAAATGTCTCATAAAAAGATTGTTACTGAGACACTATCTTACAGGTTATAGGAGCGCCAAGTGCCGGTCGGGCGAGTGATTTTTTATACAAGTTGCGTTGAGATAATGTCTTAATTCAATCTCTCGGATAACTTCAGGCCGCGGGTTGCTGTATCATTTACGTAAATGAGACATAATGTATAAAATGAGACAGTGGTACATAGGGAGAGCATCAGATGACCGTCTCGGCGAGGAAGCGGTAGAGTGTGGCGCGGGAGACGCCGAGTCTTTTTGCCGCCCGGACCTTATTGCCGCCCGTTTCTTCAAGCGCTCGCCTTACCGCAGCGGCGTTGAGTTTGCGCCTTCGCCTTCTTTTGGTGGGCTTTTTCCTTTGTCCGAGATGCTCCAGAAGCGTGGGCGGAAGATGCTCCAGTTCGAGCACATTGCCTCTACATTTCACCAGAGCATATTGGATAGCATTCTGCAGTTCGCGCACATTACCGGGCCAGTCGTAGTCCATCATTGCATGGAGCGCTTCCCGGGAGAGCGTCACTTCCTCGCGCTCGGTCTCCTCCAGTACCTGATTGAGGATGTGGTGAGCCAGAAGAGGGATATCACCCTGGCGCTCTCTAAGCGGGGGCAAGTTAACGGGAACGACACAGAGCCTGTAAAACAGGTCCTTGCGAAATCTCCCGGTGGCTACTTCTCTTTCTAAATTTTTATTGGTGGCGCTTATTATGCGCGCATCGACCTTAATAGTCTTTTCACCGCCGACACGCTCGAAGGTTCCCTCCTGCAGCACGCGCAGCAGTTTCACCTGGATGGCACCAGAGAGGTCTCCGACCTCGTCGAGAAAGATGGTTCCGCCGTCGGCCAGTTCGAAGCGGCCCTTCTTATCCCGCAGTGCGCCGGTAAAGGCCCCGCGCACATGGCCGAAAAGTTCGCTTTCCAGAAGTCCTTCAGGCAGGGCGCTACAGTTTACGGGCACGAAGAGTTTGTGCTGACGGGGGCCTTCGTTATGAATGGCCGCGGCGACCAGTTCCTTACCGGTGCCGCTTTCGCCCTGGATGAGTATGGGTGCGCTTACCTCGGCGACTTCCCTGATGGTCTCAAAAAGTTCCAGCATTTTTTCATCGCGGCCTATAATGCCGGCAAAGGATTGCTCGGTCTTGAGCCGGCCGCGCAGTCTGGTAAGTTCGGTTATGTCTTCGAGAAGCACAATGGCTAACCTGTCGCCTGCGTAATCAAGCGGCGCGGCGCTGACCAGGAGCACGAAATCCTGAACCTTGCCTTCAATCAATAGTTGAACCTCTGCTCTTCTGCGGTATACTTTGCTTCCGGCCAGGGCCTCCAGTGCGGTGTTTCGCGCCACACAGCTCTGGCAGTACTCAGCATAACCGCAACCCTGGGGGCTCTCCGCAGCGTGGATGCATCTCAGGGCTTCACCCCCGCGCTTACCCACCACCTTGGCCTCGGAGATGCCAAATGTCCGTTCCAAAAGAGCGTTGACTGCCCGGACGCGTCTATCCCCGTCAACCACCAGAACGCCGCAGGGTATGGACTGGAAAAGGGTCTTCAGAAATCCTTCCTCTTTAAGCAGTTCCGCAATAGGGTTCATTCTTGTTTAGTTCCTCTCATCCATCTGCTTAACTGTCTGGCGGAAGACAAGAATGGATGCTATTAATCATAACTTATACCTATTCTTTTTCTTTTTGTCAAGTCCAATGCCTTGGGGTCAGGAAGGGGGTAGGCCATCGCGGCCCAGCGTGGCTTGTAGAGCGCCCACTCACGCCGGAGTCGTTGCGCGGTAATCACTGCGTCACCTCCAAGTCGGCGAGGAATTGGTCAGTGACTTCCTTGCCGAGGAGGAAGAACTTACGGTCTGGATACCAGAGAACGCGCTTTCCGTTGCGGATGGTGAAGCTGGCATACATAGCCAGGTCCGCCCGGCCCGGCCCATAGCCCAACCGCTGGCCGCCGTTATCCATAAAGAACTTCGGCTCGCTGAACCAGATGGGCTGTTTGCCTTTGCGGCGGAATTCTCCCAGCGCAATGGTTATTGGCCGGCGATGGTCGAGGGTATCGAAAGGTCCCCATTGTTCAAAGTGACCGTCATGATTGTGATGCAGGAAGATGTAGCGACCGCCGTCCAGGCTGTAGATCGGGCAGGGGCTGCAGGGATGGAGAAGCGGCCTGCCACCGTCAGACCGGCGCATGACCTGAGGTTTACTCCAGGTACGGCCTGCGTCGTCCGAAACCGAATAATATGGGTTCCCTCCGGGTGAACGCAGGGCCGTGAAAAGACGTCCATCGGGCAGCCTGATAATACTCGGTTCCTGAATGACGCTGACCTCGGGGTGCCCCGGATAGCCGACCTGAAGGGCCTCATCGTCCTGAGCAAACCATTGGATTTGAATATCCTTTGGCTCTGGATGGTGGTCGATATTTTCGAATCTTATGAATTCGACGACAGACTCTTTGGCAGACCAATGCTTGACGGGTGGCGGATGAGCCACCGCAGGGCTCACCCAGCGCGTAAGGCCTGAAAAATATTTGCCTTCGCTCAGCCGCTCCGGCTTCTGCCAGACAATCCAGTTGGCCGGCACGGACGACGCGGGGTTGTCCCACTTGCTCCGGCGCGTGGGAATGAACTCTTCGTCTGACCAGGTTCTTCCGGCATCGTCGGAGTAGATCCCTGCCATTAGGCCCGTGGTGTGCTTGAAGATGTCGTTGGTTCCGACCTGTTTACTGTATAGGACATAAATGCGCCCGCCATTAGAAACCATGGGAAATGCCCAACTGGCCATGGGCCCCTTCGCGGGCGGCGCGACGCCAGCAATGACCCGTGGCGAATCCCAGGTTACGCCTTCATTTCGGCTACGCGAGAACACGATCCGCTGGTCCGGCATGCCTTCCCGCGTGCTTTGCGTCCAGACCGCCATCAGCGACCCGTCCGGGCCGTCAAAGACCAGGAAATGCTCGTTGCCCCAATCGTGGTGAGCTCCGTCCATGCTTTTGGGACGGTAAACCACATAATCCGGCTGTGTTCGTCTCATTTCTACTTCCAGGTTGATGTGTCCGGTCATTTTTTTCCTCCGGCCAGGGTATGCTCAAAGTATACATCGTCAGGCCCCAAAAAGAAACGCAGCCAAATCTCCCGGCTGGCCAGCACGCTGATGACCCCCACCTCAGCAGCACATGCGCCTCATTGACATTCTGAAAGATGCCCTTCTCCCTGTTGTAGCCGTGAACCGCGTCCCGTGCGTGTCCTGGACCGCGGCGGGAATGTAGGCCTGTAACTGCATGGCTGCGAGGCGCTTCAGCCTTAGGAGAAGAACTTTATGCTATCATACGGAAATCATAACTACTCCTTCTCTTCTTGTAAAGTACAATGCCTTGCGGTAAGGAAAAGCAAAGGCCGAAAAGAATAAACTATAGCCAGGCAGCGAGGTGGCCAGCCTGCTTCGGTAGGATTTTAAAATCGGCCCTCCTGTCCCTTCTGAGTAACCTTAGGTCTTAATTTGTAAAAACTTAGG
>LIZR01000133.1 GCA_001302825.1 Planctomycetes bacterium DG_23
CGGCGTCTTATTTCAGGCCCAAAAAGAAGGCAAGGATATTGCGGTCTTCGTGGATGAAACGCGGCCGCTGCTTCAAGGGGCGCGGCTCACCTCCTGGGAACTCCTGCAGGCCGGCATTTCCGCCACACTTATCACCGATAGCACCGCGGCAATGCTGATGCACGAGCACCAGATAGACTGCATCATAGTGGGTGCGGACAGAATCGCCCGCAATGGCGATGCGGCTAACAAGATTGGCACTTATTCCTTAGCGGTTCTGGCCCGGGCGCATAAAATCCCTTTCTATGTCGCCGCACCGGTCTCCACCTTTGACCTGTCCATAAAATCCGGCAAGGATATACCTATTGAGGAGCGTGCGGCAGATGAGGTGCGGGAGGTCTCGGGAAAGCGCATCGCCCCGCAAAAAATTCAGGTTTATAATCCGGCCTTTGATGTTACCCCGGCTCGTCTCATATCCGCCATCATCACCGAACGAGGCATCATCCGCCGACCCAATACGGCAAAGATAAAAAATGCCCTTCAGGATGAACCTTCAGGATAAACCCTTCAGGGTGAACCCTGCCTGCCGGCAGGCAAGGCTTCAGGATGAACCCTGGGCAAGTAGTCATCTGTCATCAGTCACTCGTCATTAGTCATCGCGCCGTCGCCAAAGCGGCTCTGGCGCGTCTGGCGGGTCGGCGACCGGGATTCAAGTGACGAGTTCCGAGTGACGAAAAAGATGGATTTTTTGGAACATTTAGAGAAGTCAATTCGTCTAAAGTGGTAAGGAGAGGTGTCGCTTCGCATAGTGAGAGCAAGGCGGCAACAGAGTGGTATTATGATATTGCACTTGTTCAAATATTAGTAAAGGACGGGAGGGAGACCGGTATGCGCATTAGTGGATTTGCTGCTTTAGGTGTGTTTCTTCTTCTTTTAGGCTGGGCCTCTTTAAGCGCCGAAGACCAACCGGCTTCTTCAGAAGCGGGTGTGACTTCAGATGCGGCTCTATCCTCAGAGCCGGCTGTAACTTCAGAACCTGCCAGCGAGGAGCCTACTGGTGAAAAGGCCCCTGGGCCTTCAGAGCCCGCTGCCGAAGAGCAGGTGCGCGTTTTGACCTTAGCCGAGGCCATCAGAATAGCCCACCAGAACAATCTGGATTATCTGCGCGAGATAGAGGATGTATATCTGGCGGGTCTGGACCTGCGGCTCACCCAGCACGAATATGGGCCGCTATTTTCCGGCAGTCTGGATGTGGGATACCAGGGCGGCCCCGGAGCGGATGAAGAGGCCTCGCAAGATTTGAGTCTCAAGATGACGCAGAAACTCCCTCTGGGGGGAGATTTGACCGTTTCCGGCTCAAGCAGCGGCGAACAGACCTTTTCCAGCATCACGGAATCTTATTCCTCCAGTTTGAGCGTAAGCCTGCGCCAGCCTCTGGGCCAGGATGCCGGACGCCTTGTCTATCGGGAAGACCTCACCGAGGCTGAACGTGCCCTTTTATACACCGTCCGCAACCAGGAACTCTATCACCAGTCCTTCAGCATAGATGTTGCCTCCGATTATTTTCGTATCTTGCAGAGAAAAAAGGCCATAGAGAGCAACAGGCGTGCTCTTGCGTTGGCTGAATGGACTTTTGAGCAGGCCGAGGCCCTGAGAAAACTGGGGGATACCTCGGCCATAGATGTCTCCCGGGCGAGAAATAGCGTGCTTTCCAGTCGGGACCGCCTGAATCAGGCCATCCAGAACTACGAACTTTCCCTGGATAGATTCAAACAAAACTTGAGACTGCCCCTGGAGGAGAGAATAGAACTCTCCGAGGAGGAACTGACCTATCAACCCCTGGAGGTGGACTTGAAAGAGGCGGTCCAGATTGCCCTGGCCCGGCGCTTGGACCTGCTGAACGCCCGGGACCAGTTAGATGATGCCCGGCGAAACCTGACCCTGGCCAAACAGGAACTCAAACCCTCACTTGATTTTGTGGCTTCGTTCACGCTGCCCACGGATACGGGCGACAGATTCGGCCGGCAAGCCTGGGATGACCCATACTTTTCGGCAGGATTGGAACTGGCAATCCCCTTTGATAAATGGTCCGAACGCACCTCCTATCGTCGCTCCTATATCTCCTATCTGCGCGAAAGGCGCTCTTTGGCGCGAAAAATTGATGATATTATCATAGAGGTGCGAAGCGCCCTGCGCGATCTCCAGAAGTCTGAAACCAGTATTGAGATTCAGAGACTTAATAAGGAAGACACCGAAAAGCGTAAGGAATCGGCCGAATATGACCTGCTCCTGGAGGTGGGCAGGCGCAGCACCAGAGATGTGCTGGAGGCCCAGGAGGACCTCTTTGATGCCGAGATCGCTTACGACGAGGCCGTGGTGGACTATCTGGTGGCCAAAATGAACTTGAAAAAAGCTATGGGAATCATTATAATAGACGAGAAAGGAGAATGGGCTAAATAAGCCAAAACAAGGGGAAGGGAAGATGTCGCCATCTCGGCGCAATCTGCGAGTGGTCTATATTGTGGCTGCAATTGTGGTTCTGGCGGCAGCCGCTCTGGTGGTGGTCAAAGGGGGGTACTTTTCTTTGCGCAAGGCCGCATCCGAAAGCTCTCTTTACACCGTCGCCAGGGGTGACCTCTTAATTACCGTCACTGCCACCGGCGACCTCAAGGCAAAAAATTCCATAAAAATTGCCCCGGAAATTCAAGGCCGGGCCACTATCGTCTATCTGGTTGAGGAAGGCAAGCGGGTGGAAAAGGGAGAAATCCTGGCCGAACTGGACAAGACGGAAATTGAAACTCAAGTGAGCGAAATGGAAATAAAGGTGGAACAGGCTGAAGATACCCTCTTTCAGGCAGAAGAGGCCCTCAAAATTCAGAAAATACAAAATGAAAATGACCTGGAGAAGGCACAACTCGACTTGAAGTTCGCCCTATGGGACCTGGATAAGTATGAGGCCGAACATAAAAAGAAGGAAAAGGAAAAAAGAGTCGCCGTGCGCAGTGCTGAGACCGAACTCACCAAAGCCAACGACAAACTGACCGTTTTTGAAAAAGAGCAACTGGTGGAAAAGGGCTTCAAGACGGAAAACGAATATAAAGAGGTGGAGTTCAAAGTGGAAGAGGCCGAGACTAAATTGGATTCGGCCCGGACCGACCTTGACCTTCTCCTGGACTTCACTTATCCGCGGGAGAAGGAAGAAAAGAAACGCAAGATTGCAGAGGCCGAAAGAAATCTGGAGATGGTCAAGATAAAGACGGCCTCGGACTTACAACTGAAGAACAAAAGCGTCCAGGTTAGAGGGGCCCAATTAGAGAGCCAGGTGACCCGCCTCGACCAACTGAGAAAAGAATTGGAGAAGATGACCATCAAGGCCCCCTCGCCGGGGTTGGTGATTTATGGTAGAAGTGAACGACCCTGGGAGCGGCAGGATATATATGTGGGGGCTTCGACCTATCGCGGCCGCACCCTCTTCACCCTGCCTGATGTCTCCCTGATGCAGGTGGCCGCATCAGTTAACGAGGTGGACCTGCCCAGGGTGAAACTGGGCCAGAAGGCCAATGTATCCATTGAATCTCTGCCCCACATAAAACCCAAAGGCACGGTGGAAAAGATTGCTACCCTGGCCAACCGGCAGCATTGGTGGATGCCCGAGGTTAAGGAATTTGATGTGGATATAACCATTGAGGAATGCCCCGAAGAACTCAAACCCGGTGTCTCCGCCAAGGCGGAGATTGTCGTGGACAGTCTCAAGGATGTAACTTATGTGCCCCTGGAGGCGGTTTTTGAGCGGGAGGGCCAGGAGGTCTGCTATGTGGCGGCAAGCGAACAGTTCGTCGCCCGTCCCGTGAAGACTGGCAAAAGCAACGATGACTTTGTAGAGATAAAGGAAGGCCTCCAACCCGGGGAAAAGATAGCCCTGTTTCGTCCAGACGAAGGAAAAATCAAAATGTCTCCAATACAAGAAAAAGGATTGGAAAATGAGTGAAGAAAAGGCAAAAGATAAAGGAATGGCAGGGCGGCGCTTTTTGCGTCTGCCTTATCTGGTGGCCATAGTGCTGGTGCTGGCGGCAGCCTTTGTGACCCTGGCTATATGGCGGCCCTTTTTGGGCCCCAAGGGCGAAACCGAAGGTGCGCTTTTTACTGTAACCAAGGGCGACCTACTAATCACCGTGGCCGCCACCGGCGACCTCAAGGCCAAGAATTCCATAAAGATTGCCCCGGAAATCGAAGGCCGCGCCACCATCGTTTATATCGTGGATGAGGGCATCCGGGTAAATAAAGGCGATATATTGGTGGAACTGGACAAGGCCGATTTGGAACGGCAACTCGCCGACCAGGAAATAAGTTATCAAAGTGCCGTGTCCAGCCTCATTCAGGCCCAGGAGGCTAAAAAAATTCAGGAAGTGCGCAACCAGAATGAAGAGGCCCAGGCCAGACTTACGCTGGAATTCGCCAAAGCCGACCTTAAAAAATATGAGGCCGAGTTTGAAAAGACCGAAAGAGAGAAACGCCTGGCCATTGAACGAGCCAAGACCGACCTCACTAAAGCCGAGGACCAATTGAAAGTTTTCGAAGAAGAGAGTTTAGTGGAAAAAGGCTTTAAGACCCAGAACGAATATGAAGAGGTGAAATTTGATGTGACAGAGGCCAGGAATAAGCTGGGGTCGGCCGAAATTGACCTGAGACTTCTGTTGGAGTTCAGCCATCCCCGGGAGCAGGCTGATAAAGAAGCCGATATTGAGGAGGCGAAAAGAAATCTGGAGATGGTGCTTTTGGATAATGCCTCTCAATTGAAGCAGAGGGATGCTACTATCCTGGAGCGCCAGGCCATCGTTAACACCCGCAAGGAAAGATTGGATAAGGCAAGAGAGCAACTGGAAAAGATGACTATCCGCGCCCCTTCGCCGGGATTGGTGATTTATGGTAGCGGAGTGGCCTCAAGGAGCCGGGAGCGGGAGGTGGAGGACATTCGGGTGGGCGGCACGGCCTATCAGGGGCGCACGCTAATTACTCTTCCCGATGTTACCGAAATGCAGGTGGCCGCGGCGGTTAACGAGGTGGACCTGCCCAAGGTGGAATTGGGCCATAGGGCCAATATATATATAGAATCTCTTCCCCATATCAGACCCAAAGGCACGGTGGAAAAGATTGCCGCCTTACACAACCGCCAGAGTTGGATGTCAGGCGATGTTAAGGAATTTGATGTGGATATAACCATTGAAGGCTCGGAGGCCCTCAAGCCCGGCATCTCCGCCAGGGTAGAGATAATCGTGGACCGTCTCGAAGATGTCATTTATGTGCCCCTGGAGGCGGTTTTTGAGCAGGAGGGACAGGAGCTATGTTATGTAGCGGCAAGCGAGAAGTTCGTCGCCCGTCCCGTAAAGACCGGCAAAAGCAATATTGACTTCGTGGAGATAAAGGAGGGCCTCAAAGCAGGAGAAAAGGTGGCCCTTTTTAATCCTGAAAAGGGCAAGGTCAAGGCTCTCCCCGGCGAAGAAAAAAGGCTGGAAGAGGCCCCAGGTGAAAGTGAAGAGGAAATAACAGTAGAACAAGCAAGGCCTGGGGAGGAAGTGCGGGAAGCGCCCGCTGAAGAAACCGAGCAGCCCAGGCGACGCTCGCAGGAAGGGCGGGAGTCGCTTTCTGAAGAAGAACGCGAGCGCCGCAGGCAAGAGTGGGAATCCCTCTCGGAGGAAGAGCGCAATCGCCGGCGGGAAGAATTTCGCCAAAGACGCCAAACAAGAGAAGAAAGTAGCACGGAGGAAGGCCAGTGAGCCTGGTAGAAGTCCACAATTTAACCAAGATATACCAAAAAGAAGGGGTGGAGGTTCACGCCTTGCGCGGGGTGGACCTTAACATTGAAGAGGGGGAATATGCAGCCATAATGGGCCCCTCGGGCTCGGGCAAATCCACCCTGATGCACATCCTGGGGTGTCTGGACCGGCCCACCTCGGGCACCTATGTTCTGGATGGCGATGATGTCTCCAGGCTTCCCGATAATCAACTTTCCAATATCCGCAATAAGAGGGTGGGCTTTGTCTTTCAGTCCTATAACCTCATCGCTCAACTTAATGTAATAGAGAATGTGGAGATACCGCTTTTCTATATGGGCTGGCCCAGGTTCAGGCGGCACCAGAGGAGCCTGGAACTGGTGGAAATGGTGGGGCTGGCAGACAGACTCTATCATCGGCCTGCGGAACTTTCCGGCGGGCAACTGCAGCGGGCGGCCATCGCCCGCGCCCTGGTCAATGACCCCAGGCTCATCCTGGCCGATGAACCCACCGGCAATCTCGATACCAAAACCGGCCAGGA
>LIZR01000134.1 GCA_001302825.1 Planctomycetes bacterium DG_23
AAGATTCCCCCAGGCTTTGTGTGCTTTCTGAGAAAAAATAAAAAGGGCCGTGAGTCCTAAAGGCCCTAATAAAGTGGTATTTGGCCTGACTCACGGCCCGGTCTGCGCTCACAGGCGCAACCTATTCGGAAGGTCGCCGACAATCGACGGCCCATACAGGCCGCCCTATGGTGCGGCCGACTTATTAATACATCTCCTCCCCATAAGGCCCGCCCGGATGGCCGGCCTTTTCCTTCTTCTCCGGTATCTCGGCCACCAGCGCCTGGGTGGTGAGAAGCAGTCCCGCCACACTCGCCGCATTTTGCAGAGCGCAGCGCACCACCTTGGTGGCATCAATTATGCCGGCGCGCATCATATCCGTGTAGCGCTCCGCAGCAGCGTCGTAGCCCACATCTTTGTTCTCCGCCTCCCGGACTTTGGCCACAGCAATGGCCCCGTCCACCCCGGCATTCTCGGCAATTTGCCTTAGAGGCATCTCCAAGGAGCGCCGCACTATGTCCACGCCCACGGCTTCGTCGCGTTTAAGGCCGTGGCTCTCCAGCGCCGATACCGCGCGCATAAGGGCCACGCCACCACCGGGCAGGATGCCCTCTTCCAGGGCAGCGCGGGTGGTGTGCAGGGCATCTTCCACCCGGGCCTTGCGCTCCTTCATCTCTATCTCGGTGGCCGCGCCCACATTTATCTGGGCCACGCCGCCGGCGAGTTTGGCCAATCTTTCCTCCAGTTTCTCGCGGTCATAATCGGAGGTGGTGTCCTCCTTCTCCTTCTTTATCTGATTGATGCGGCCCTGGATAGCGGAGGTGTCGCCGGCGCCTTCAATGATGGTGGTATTTTCTTTATCAATGACTACCTTTTTGGCCCGACCCAGGTCCGCTATATCCACATTCTCCAGTTGGATGCCTAAATCTTCAAATAGGGCCTTGCCGCCGCTTAGCACAGCGATGTCCTGGAGCATAGCCTTGCGGCGGTCGCCATAGCCCGGGGCCTTTACTGCGGCGCAGTGAAGTGTGCCCCGCAGTTTATTCACCACCAGAGTAGCCAGCGCCTCGCCCTCCACATCTTCGGCTATTATGAGAACGGGCTTTCCCGACCTGGAAACCTTCTCCAGAAGCGGGATTAACTCCTTTACCGCGGAAATCTTCTTCTCGTGAATGAGGATATAAGGGTCTTCCAGAACCACCTCCATGCTCTGGGCATCGGTGATGAAGTATGGAGAAAGATAGCCGCGGTCGAACTGCATACCTTCCACCCAATCCACGGTGGTCTCCAGGGTTTTTCCTTCCTCTACGGTGATGACGCCATCCTTGCCCACGCGCTCCATAGCATCGGCAATCATCTCGCCGATTTCCTCATCGTTATTGGCCGCTACAGAGGCCACCTGGGCGATGCGCTTTTTGCCCTTAATTTCCACGCTGCGCTTCTTTAGTTCTTCCACCACCATAACCACGGCCTTATCAATGCCGCGCTTAAGGCTCATAGAATCGGCCCCGGCCACCACATTCTTGAGGCCTTCCTCATAGAAGGATTCGGCCAGGACCGTGGCCGTGGTGGTGCCATCGCCGGCCACATCCGAGGTCTTCTTGGCCACCTCCTTGACCATCTGGGCGCCCATATTTTCGTATTTGTTTTCCAGTTCGATTTCCTTGGCCACGGTGACGCCATCTTTGGTCACCGTGGGGGCGCCGAAGGACTTCTCCAGAAGCACATTTCTTCCCCGGGGGCCCAGGGTGCTTTTTACCGCCTCGGAAAGTATCTTGACCCCTTTGCGGATGCCTTCCCTGGCTTCCTGCTCAAAAGCAATCATCTTCGCTGCCATCTCATCCCTCCATTATCCTATCACCAGAAAAAAACGCTACTTTACTATGGCCAGTATGTCCTCTTCGCGCATAATAAGGACCTTCTTATCGTCCATTTCAAACTCATCACCGGCAAAGGAAGCGAAAATCACCCGGTCGCCCTTTTTCAATGCCGGGGCCTGACGCTTGCCGCCCTTGAGCATTTTTCCCTCGCCCACGGCAATGACCTTGCCCTCCTGGGGTTTGTCCTTGGCCGTATCCGGCAGCACTATGCCCCCCTTGGTCTTCTCTTCCGCCTCCAGACGCTCCACCACGATTCTATCTCCCAGAGGTATGAGTTTCATCGCTTGCCGCCCCCTTTCCCTTGGTTTCCTCCTGAGAGTTTCGCTCTATGCGACCAAAACAAATTTCAGCGCAAGTCTCTTTGCCCAGTTCTCGTGCCTTTTCTGCGGCCCTTTGCCAATCCTCCTGGGTAACATCTACAATGCTTGCACGCTGCAGGCGCACCAGGATGGACGCATCACCTATTTCTATGGCACTGGTCTTCAAGCGCTCAAGAGCGGCCTGGTCCTCGGCCTCAAGATAAAAATCCAGGGCGTCGTCTAAATGGCCCTCTTCAAAGTAAAGGTCGCCCAGCGTTTTTAGTCTTTCCTTGGGAGTCTCGCCAGAATAGAGAATCTCGCGTTTTTCAAGATAACCGGGCAACTTCAGGCGCCCTTGGAGCCTTTTTTTCGCCACTTTCTCCTCCCTGCCTCTTGCGGCCGACTTTCACGAACCGACCGGCAGGAAGACCCGTCAGCGGGCATCGCTCAGCCTATAGAAGCGCATATCCTCCCTTGCCAGAGAAGTGGCATCGCTCTTTTTTGCAAAATACGTGCCAATTTTAATTACGCAAACCAGAAAGCCCACTCGGCCATTGAAGGCCAGAATATGGCCTTTATTTCCCGTTTTTCCGTTAGCCCCCTTCCTTGGCATTCCAGTGATTCATCTCTTTGTTTCTGTCAAAATGACAATTGCCTCATACCCCACTGCCAGATTGACAAAAGAGAATTCTCTCCGCCTTCTCCGTGTTCACTCAGTCGTCGGGGTCGTCCCCGACCCCGACATAGCAGCTCGCTCAGTGGCGAGCCAGCGTACAATCAATCCAGAAAACATGAATTATACTTCTTTGGAGCCATCCTGTAAAGAAAAATTCCGGCACCAGCGGATCCCCTACGCTCTCGATGTGTCGCCAGAGCGCTTTTACTATTCGGCAGAGCGTTATCGATATAGGGAAGGAGCGGGTGGGAAAAGGCCTTGACAATGAATGAGATTTGGATAATATATTAATTTCTGTTTGAGTTTTGCCGGGCAAAATGCGAGAAAAACTTGCCAGCGGATGCTTTGCGTCTTTAAGGACATATAAATGGCTATTTTAGTAACGGGCGGGGCAGGGTTTATCGGCTCTCATCTTATGGAACGCCTGGTGGAAGAGGGCGCGGAGGTCGTCTGCCTGGACAGTTTTGATGATTTCTATTCGCCCCAGGTGAAAAGGGCCAATATCGCTTCCTTGCTGGAGGCCAAAAGAATAAGGCTTTATGAAGGCGACATCTGCGATAGGGCCTTTTGTGAGGAGATTTTCCAGAAAGAGCGGCCGGAGGTGGTGGTGCATCTGGCGGCTCGGGCAGGAGTGCGGGCCAGTTTCCAGGACCCGCTTCTATATGAACGCGTGAACTGCGGAGGGACGCTGCTTCTTCTCGAACTTGCGGCAAGAAACGAGGTGGGTAAATTCATCTACGGCTCCTCTTCTTCGGTTTATGGCCGAAGCCCGCGCATCCCTTTTCAGGAGGACGACCCCAGTGCCCGGCCCATCTCCCCTTATGCCGCCTCCAAGCATGCCGGAGAACTTTTCGTATATACCTATCATTCGCGCTACGGGCTTCCGGCGGCTGTCCTGCGCTTTTTCACCGTTTACGGCCCGCGCCAGCGCCCGGATATGGCCATCCATAAATTCACCCGGCTTATCTGGCAGGATAAACCTATCCCGGTTTATGGCGACGGCACTTCCAAACGCGATTATACCTATTTCAGCGATATAATTGACGGCACAATGGCCGCTATTGAGGCCGATTTGGGATTTGAAATCATAAATCTGGGCGATTCCCGGGTAGTGGAACTAAACCATCTCATCGGCCTTTTAGAGGAAAATCTGGGAAAGAAGGCCCGCATCGAGCGCCTCCCGGAGCAGCCCGGAGATGTGCCCATAACCTATGCCGATATATCCCGGGCCGAGCGCCTTTTGGGCTACACGCCGGAGATTCCTATAGAAGAAGGGGTGAAGCGCTTCGTAGAATGGTTTAAGGAAAATAGAGAGAGGCTAACTTGACCAAACCCAGGATACCTAAACTCAGTTGGGCCACCAGGATAACCATTGCCCGCATAGTGGGGGTGCCCATCTTTATTATGGCTATGATGGGGGCAAGAGAAGCCTCGCCGGAACATTTTGACCTATATCGGCTTGTGGCCTTTGTTCTGTTCTTTGCGATGGGTGCTGCGGATGTGCTGGATGGGATGGTGGCGCGGGGGCAGGGCCGGGAAAGCCGCCTGGGTGGCTTCCTCGACCCTATGGGTGATAAACTTATGATTTGTTCGGCCTATGTGCTTCTGGCGGGAACCAGATGGCCCGGTCCCCGGATACATCCCTGGTTGGCGGTGGTGGTTATCAGTCGCGATGTATTCATAACCTTGGGCTTCATTACCGTATTTTTGGTTACCGGCCGCATCCGCACCGAACCCAACCTCGTGGGTAAGGCCTGCATCTGGGCCCAGGCCATATTGGTTATGATATTCTTGCTCGTCCCCACGAACACTATGGAGATAGATTACGGCCGAATAATCCTTTTCTCGCTTTCTATGGCTACATTTTTCTTTACCGTGATAAGCGGAATAGACTACACACGCAAAGGCATCCAGCAGTTGTTTGAAAAGTGATAATAAATTTTAATTTTAGAACCACACATCAGGAGGAGAAAATATGAGTTTTTCCAAAATCCCGGAAATACTGAAAGAACTGCGCCAGGGAAGGCCGGTGGTTGTGGTGGACGACCCTTCGCGGGAAAACGAAGGCGACCTCATTATAGCGGCGGAAAAGGCAACTCCGGAAGCGGTGAATTTTATGATTAGAGAGGCCCGGGGTATCATTTGTCTGGCTCTGGCGCCGGAGATTTGCGAAGCCCTGGACCTTCCCCTTATGACCCAGCCGATGACTGCCCATTTCGGCACGGCATTCACCGTTTCTATAGATGTAGCCAAGGGCATAACCACCGGGGCTTCCGCCGCTGACCGGGCCAAGACCATACTTGCGGCTATCGCCCAGGATGCGCGGCCAGAGGACCTGGTGCGGCCCGGGCACATCTTCCCCTTGCGCGCCCGCCCGGGAGGCGTCCTGGTGCGTGCCGGACACGCAGAGGCCGCGGTGGACCTGGCTCGCTTGGCCGGGCTCAAGCCCGCCGGGGTCCTCTCCGAGATAATGAACGATGACGGCACCATGGCCAGAATTCCCGAACTGCAAAAATTCATCGCCCGGCATAAACTCAAGATGGCCTCCATCGCGGATTTGATTAAATATCGCCGGCGCAAAGAGAAACTGGTGGAGCGCGTGACCACGGTGAAACTTCCCACGGTCTATGGAGACTTCCGACTTCATCTTTATCGCTCGGTATTGGACGGAAGAGTGCATTTGGCGTTGGCCAAGGGGGATGTGGGCGAGGGGGAGATGGAGGAGCCGGTGTTGGTGCGGGTGCATTCCGAGTGTCTGACTGGAGATATATTCGGAAGCCGTATGTGCGACTGTGGGGCGCAACTTCACGCCTCTTTGAAGAGAATAGAGAAAGAGGGAAGGGGCGTGGTTTTATATATGCGCGAAGAGGGCCGGGGCATAGGTCTGGTGAACAAAATCCACGCCTACCGATTGCAGCAGGAAGAGGGCCTGGATACGGTGGAAGCGAATATCAAACTGGGCTTTGCGCCGGACCTCAGGGATTACGGCCTGGGCGCACAGATTCTGGCCGATTTGGGTCTGAAGCAAATTCGGCTACTCACCAATAATCCCAAGAAGATTGTGGGCCTGGAGGGCTACGGGCTGAAGATTGTGGAGCGCGTGCCCATAGAAATTCCCGCCACCCCGGAAACCAAAGACTATCTCAAGACCAAACGGGATAAACTCGGACATATTATTGAGGGCCTGGAATAGGAGGAAATGATGCCCAGGTCGTAGGGCTGGGTTGTCCCTGACCCAGCCTTTGTGTCGGGCTCAGGGACGAGCCCAACTACGGTTTTAGGGAATAGGAGGTGGTGATGCCCAAGATAAAGATTACTGCCGGTGATGTGGTGATGACCGCCACGCTGAACGATAGCGAGACAGCCCAGGATATTTATGCTGCGCTTCCCATTGAAGGCAAGGCCAATAGATGGGGCGATGAGATTTATTTCGCTATTTCCGTGAAGGCCGGTG
>LIZR01000135.1 GCA_001302825.1 Planctomycetes bacterium DG_23
AACTCAAAGTGGGCTTAGTGGGATTTGGCACGGTGGGAGCGGGCGTGGTGCGCCTTCTTCGCTCCAAAAGAAAAGAAATTGCCCGCAAGAGCGGCATCTTGATAAACCTGACCCGTATCGTGGATAAGGATATAACCACGCCTCGCGGGGTTAATGTGCCCAAGAAGATTTTGAGCAGAAGCCTCTCTTCCATTCTGGAAGATGAAGATATTGAGGTGGTAATAGAACTCATCGGCGGCATAAAAGAGGCCAAAGCCCTTCACCTGGAAGCCTTTAAGCGCCGAAAGAGTGTAGTCACGGCCAATAAGGCGCTTCTGGCCACCCATGGAAGTGAACTATTCGCCCGGGCTCAAGGGGCCGGGGTGGCCCTTGCCTTTGAGGCCTCTTGCTCCAGCGGGGTGCCGGTAATTGCGGCACTAAGAGACGGCCTCATCGCCAACAGGTTAACGCATATTTGGGGCATTCTAAATAGCACCTCAAACTATATCCTCTCCAGGATGGCGAAAGAGGAAGTGGAATACCGGCAAGCCCTTAAGGCAGCGCAGGAAGAAGGTTATGCGGAAAGCCGACCGCACCTGGATGTGGCAGGGGTAGATGCAGCGCACAAACTGACCATCTTGGCGCGGCTTGGCTTCGGGGTGGATTTCAACTGGGGCGAAATCTTCCAGGAAGGTATCACCAGGGTCAAGCCGCGAGATATTGACTATGCCGCCAAACTGGGCTATGCGGTGAAGCCTTTGGCCATAGGTAAATTTACAGGTAACTCTGTAGAACTGAGGGTTCATCCGACCCTTGTTCCCAGGACTCACCCCTTGGCCACGGTAGACGGGATAAACAACGCGGTATGGGTGAGAGGGGATGCGGTGGGCGAGGTGCTCTTTTACGGCCGGGGGGCAGGACAGATGCCTGCGGCCAGTGCCGTGGTGTCCGACCTCATAGATGTGGCCTTAGGGCGGGCGCAAATTTCTCTTAAGGAACTCAACATCTTTCCGGGCAAAAGCAGGACGGTTCCACTCAAATCTATGGGTGAGGTCATAACCAGATTCTATCTGCGCGTCACGGCTTTAGATGAACCGGGAGTGCTGGCGCAGGTGGCGGGCATATTGGGCAAACATAAGATAAGCATCTCCTCGGTCATCCAGCAGGAAACCGCGCGGGCCGGCGCCGTGCCCGTGGTCATTATGACCCACCAGGCCCGCGAAGAGAATATGCAAAAGGCTTTGAAAGAGATAGACTGCTTGAAAGTAATAAAAGGCAAAAGCGCTCTGCTTCGGGTGGAAGGGTGATAAGTTTTCGTAGATACTGCAGGAGGAACGCGATTTGAAATATGCCATTATAGTGCCGGATGGTATGGCGGACTTCCCTCAGGAAGAACTGGGTGGCAAAACTCCGATTGAGGCCGCCTATACCCCTAATATGGACAGAATCGCCCGGGAAGGAAAACTGGGCATCGCCCATACTATTCCCGAAGGCCTAAGCCCGGGAAGCGATGTGGCCAATCTCTCTCTTTTGGGCTATGACCCGCTCAAATATTATACCGGCCGGGCGCCGCTCGAAGTTGCCGCGGCTGGCCTGGAGATGCTTCCGGGAGATTTGGCCTTTCGTTGTAATTTAGTCACCGTGGCCGATGAGAAGATGGCCGATTACAGCGCCGGGCATATTTCATCAAAGGAGGCCCGGGCGCTTATGGATTTTATCTCCCAGGAACTGGGTAGCGAAAGAATCCATTTTCACCCGGGCAAGAGTTACCGCAATATTATGCTTCTGGCTGAGGCCGAGGATATGCAGGTGGCCACCACGCCTCCGCATGACATCATTGGCGAGCCCATAAAAAAGCATCTTCCCAAAGGCAAGGATGCCCGCAGGCTCCTGGAACTGATGCAGCGTTCAAGAGAGTTACTGGAAGACCACGAGATAAATCGGGTGCGGGTGGATTTGCAGGAGAATCCGGCCAATATGATTTGGCTCTGGGGCCAGGGCAAGAGGGTGGAACTGCCTTCTTTTGAGGCAAAATACGGTATTAAAGGGGCGGCCATCACCGCCGTGGACCTGGTCGCGGGCATCGCCCGGCTCATCGGCTGGGATTTAATTGATGTGCCCGGGGCCACCGGCTATCTGGATACCGATTATGCCGCCAAAGGCAAATACGCCTCCCGGGGCCTTGCCGACTATGACCTGGTCTATGTGCATATTGAGGCCCCGGATGAGGCCAGTCACGAAGCCGACCTGTGGGGTAAGATAAAGGCCATAGAGCAAGTCGATAAGGAGATAACCGGACCGGTGCTGGAGCGGCTAAAAGAGTTCGGCGAATTTCGCATTATGGTACTTTCCGACCATTATACTCCTCTTTCGAAAAGGACCCATGTCGCCGAGCCGGTGCCCTTCGCCATTTATGGCTCTGGAATAGAAGGGGTGAAGCAGACGCCCTTTACCGAGGCGGAAGCCAAGCAGGGCGAGTACAGGATTGATAAGGGATATGAACTTATGGAATACTTTTTGAAAGGCGGCAGAGCATCTCGCTCGCAGGAGAAATAAGTGGGCCTTATCGTGCAAAAATTCGGCGGGACATCCCTGGCCGATAGTTCCCATATTAAAAGAGCGGCGAAGAGGGTAGCGGAGGTCAAAAGGGCTGGAAACCAGGTTATCGTGGTGGTCTCCGCCCGCGGCCAGACTACCGACGAACTCTATGCGCTGGCCTATGAGATTACCGATAACCCCTCTTCCCGGGAACTGGATATGCTGGTATCGACCGGCGAGCAGGTCTCTGCCTGTCTTCTCACTATGGCTCTGCATGCTATGGGCGAGGAGGCCTCGGCCTTCACCGCGGGGCAAATCGGCATCCTCACCGATAGCCGCCATACCAAGGCCAAGATTATGCGCATAGACCCGCAGCGCCTGGGCCAGGAACTCGAGCAAGGAAGCATTCCGGTGGTAGCGGGCTTCCAGGGGGTGGATGAGCAGGATAATATTACCACCCTGGGCCGGGGCGGCTCGGATACCACCGCGGTGGCCCTGGCTGCAGTCTTCAAAGCCGATATTTGCGAGATTTACACTGATGTGGAAGGGGTTTATACCTCTGACCCCCGCATAGTGGCCGAGGCCAGGAAACTCAGTGTATTGAGTTATGATGAGATGCTGGAATTGGCCTCATCCGGGGCGAGCGTCTTGCAGCATCGGGCGGTGGAGTTTGCCAAGAAATATAATGTGCCGGTAATGGTACGTTCCAGTTTCAGCGATTTCCCAGGAACAATCATCTCCGAGGAGGTAAGGACTATGGAGGATGTGGTGGTGCGCGGCGCAGCCGTGGAGAAAAACGAGGCCAAAATCACCATTCGCGGTGTGCCCGACAGACCGGGAATTGCCGCCAGGATTTTAGGCAGTGTGGCTGAACAAGACCTCAATATAGATATGATTGTTCAAAATATCAGTGCCGAAGGCCTCACCGATGTTACCCTCACCGTGGCTCGGTCCGACCTCAAGGAGGCTATAGAGGTCTTTGAGAAATTGAAAAAGGAGATTGGCGCCAGGGGCGTGGAATCGGATGAACATATAGCCAAGATTTCAGTGGTGGGTGTAGGCATGCGAACTCACTCGGGAGTTGCGACGAAGATGTTCCAAGCCCTGGCCGAAGCAGGCATAAATATCCAGATGATTTCCACCTCGGAGATAAAGATTTCCTGTGTGATTGATGAGAAAAGCGCCGACGAGGCGCTGAGAGTCGTTCACAAGGCATTTGAACTTGAAAAGGCCGCTACCAAATAAGCCCATAAATAAGGCGAAAGCACAATGAGTAAAATACTTATCTATGATACGACCCTTCGCGATGGAAGCCAGGCCGAAGGGGTCTCCTTCTCCCTGGAAGATAAACTGGGCATCGCCCTGAAACTGGATTACCTCGGCGTGGATTATATTGAAGGCGGCTTCCCTTTTAGCAATCCCAAGGACTTGAAATTCTTTGAGGAGGCTGCGAAACTTTCCTTTAAGCGAAGCAAACTCACCTCCTTCGGAGCAACCCGCCGCGCCGACACGGAAGCCGAAAATGACGCGGGTCTGGCTGCGCTTCTCGCCTGCGGCGCCGGAGTGGCTACTATCGTGGCCAAGACCTGGGACTTCCATGTGAAAAATGTGATTCGCACTACCCTGGAAGAAAATATCTGTATGATTCGCGACTCCGTCTCTTTCCTGAAAAAAAATGGACTGGAAGTGGTCTTTGATGCCGAACATTTTTTCGACGGATACAAGAATAACCCCGAATATGCCAGCAGGTGTCTCCTCACGGCCGAGGAGGCCGGGGCGGACTGGATTGTGCTCTGTGATACCAATGGTGGCTGTCTGGTCTCAGATGTCGCCCGCATAGTGGCCGAGGTTAAGAAAGAGGTGCAGGCTCCTCTGGGGATGCATGCACATAATGACTCCGACCTGGCGGTGGCCAGTACCCTGGCCGCGGTGGATGCGGGTGCAGTTCAGGTGCAGGGCACCATAAATGGTTTTGGCGAGCGCGCCGGCAATGCCGACCTCTGCTCCATCATCCCCAATCTCATCCTCAAAAAAGGCCATCAGTGCCTGCCGGAGGGAGCGCTCACCAAACTCACCGAGGTCTCTCGTTATGTTTATGAAGTGGCCAATCTGCCCCCACGCTGGCATCAGCCATTTGTGGGGGTCTCGGCCTTTGCCCATAAAGGCGGCTTTCACATAGACGCTATGCGCAAGAACAAACTCACCTATGAGCATATTCCGCCGGAGGCGGTGGGAAACGAACGCCGCATACTCGTCTCTGAACTATCCGGCCGGGCAACGCTTCTGGAAAAAGTGGAGAAATACGACATTTCTCACGACAAGGCCCTAATGAGAGAGATTTTGAACCAGATTCAATCCCTGGAAGCCGAGGGCTATCAGTTCGAGGCTGCCGAGGCATCCTTTGAACTTCTGGTAAAGAAGGCCCTGGGTAAACATCGGCCCTTTTTCCATCTGGCCGGCTTTCGGGTGATAGTGGAGCGCCGTGAGGCCGGCGAACCGGTAAGCGAAGCCACCATAAAGGTTGAAGTCGGCGGAGAAACTGAGATTACCGCCTCCGAGGGCGACGGCCCGGTCCACGCCCTGGATAACGCCCTGCGTAAGGCCCTGGAAAGATTTTATCCTCAACTCAAGGAGATGCGTCTGGTGGATTACAAAGTTCGGGTCATCAATCCCAAGGCCGCCACTGCGGCCAAGGTGCGCGTGATAATAGAAACCCGCGACCATAAGGATATATGGGGCACGGTGGGCGTCTCCGAAAACCTCATAGAGGCCTCCTGGCAGGCCCTGGTCGATAGCGTGGAGTTTAAACTCTTCAAGGACCAAGAGCAGTCCGATGTGCGCTGAGGCCCTTTCCTCAAGATACGACCCTAAAGAAATAGAAGAAAAGATATACCATTTCTGGCTGAAAAAAGGCCTTTTCCACAGCCAGCCGGATGATTCCTTTCGCCCTTTCACCATCGTCATCCCGCCGCCCAATGTTACCGGGGAACTGCATGTCGGCCACGCTCTAAATATTACCATCCAGGATGTGCTCATCAGGTGGCGCAGGATGCAGGGCTTCAATGCCCTCTGGGTCCCGGGCACCGACCATGCCGGGATTGCCACACAGAATAAGGTGGAGCGGCGCCTGGCCGAGGAGGGAAAGTCGCGGGAGGACCTGGGTCGTCGGGCCTTCGTAGAACGGGTCTGGCAGTGGAAGGAGGAATATCGTAATAGAATGGTGGGGCAAATCCAGCGTATGGGTGCTTCCTGTGACTGGGAGCGTGAACGCTTCACGATGGATGAGGGGCTTTCCCGAGCGGTGCGCGAGGCCTTCGTCAGTCTCTATGAAAAGGGACTTCTCTACCGGGGAAATCGCATCATCAACTGGTGCCCCAGATGCCACACCGCCCTTTCCGACGATGAGGTGGAACACGAGGAAAGGGACGGCTCTCTCTGGTATATAAAATATCCCATAAAGGATGAGGATGGCTTCATCACCGTGGCCACCACCCGGCCAGAAACTATGCTCGGGGATGTGGCCGTGGCCGTCAATCCCCAGGACCCTCGCGCCCATACTTTTGTGGGGAAAACGGTTATCCTTCCGGCGGCCTTGAGGGAAATCCCGGTCATCGCCGATGACTATGTTGACCCCGAATTCGGCACCGGCTTCGTCAAAGTCACCCCGGCCCACGACCCTAACGATTACGAGGTGGGAAAGCGCCATAATCTCCAGCCTATTCAGGTGATGAACACCGACGGGACTATGAATGAGGAAGCATGGCCTTCTGGAGAAAATTGAACCTTATCGGGTCGCCCTGGGCAAATGTTATCGCTGCGGGACTATCATCGAGCCTTATTTATCTCTGCAGTGGTTCGTGAAGATGAAACCGCTGGCCCGTGAAGCCATCAAGGCTACTGAAG
>LIZR01000136.1 GCA_001302825.1 Planctomycetes bacterium DG_23
TTCTATCCTGGTCAATGGCCCTTATCCCTCGTAGGTTAAATCCGATATAGAAAGTAAATTACGAAAACCTCTCCGGCTCGTCACCCTTCTTTTTCCTTTATTAAGCGCAAGAATTCAAGTAAAATTCCCAAAATAGCAAGGCAGCGAAAGAGCATATCGCTGAAGGGCCGAGTGGTTGACGGGCTGCCTGGCTGAAAGGCTCATTATGTTATGACCAAGATAGTCTATTTCATTACCGATTTGGATATAGGCGGGGCGGAGAAGAGCCTTTTTCAGTTGGCCACCCGTCTTCCGCGGGATGAGTTCTGCGTAGAGGTCATAACGCTCACCAGCGGCGGCAGGATAGCGAAATGGCTTGAGCAGGAAGGCATTCCGGTCACCTCCCTGGATATTGAACGGTTCTGGGATTTGGCCGGGGTCTTTCGCCTGCGCCGTTTGCTGAAAAGTTCAAAGCCGCATATCCTGCATACCTTTTTGTTTCACGCCAACATTGTGGGCCGGATAGCAGCGGCGGGGCTGAGATACTGTGCGGTGATTTCCTCGGTGCGGGTAGCCGAGCGCAGGTTCAAGTGGCACCTGGCCCTTGACTGGCTCACTTCTCCCTTTATGGACCTTGAAGTGTGTGTCTCCGAAGGCGTGTACCGCTTCACCCAAATGCGGGCGAAAATCCCCCGGAAGAAATTAACCGTAATTCCCAATGGAATTGACCTTGACGAGTTTGAAAGAAAAGATTTGCGGCTGCAAGCGCGGGAGTTACGAAATAGTCTGCGTATTTCCCCGGACGCACCCCTTATCCTCACCATTGGGCGTCTGGAAAGACAAAAGGGCATTTCCTATTTCCTCCTGGCCGCAAGAGAAGTTCTTCAGGAGTTTCCTGAAGCCCGTTTCTTGATCGTGGGTGAGGGGCCGGACAAACGCAGACTCATCTCGCAGGTTCGAGATTTGGGCATAGAGTACGCTGTTGGGTTTTTGGGTTTTCGTGACGATGTGCCGCAGATTCTGGCGCCGGCAGATATATTTGTGCTGGCCTCGCTCTGGGAAGGGATGCCCAACGTGGTCCTGGAGGCTATGGCCTCAGGCAAGCCGGTGGTGGGGACGCAGGTGGAGGGAACGGAGGAACTGGTAGTCCCGGGCGAGACCGGTATTCTGGTTCCTACGGCAGATGCCAAAATGCTGGCGCAAGGCATCTCTCGCTTAATACGGGAGCCAGACCTGGCCGGAAAAATGGCCCAGGCCGCAAGGAAGCGGGTCAGCGAAGACTATACTATCCAAAAAATGGTGGAGCGCTATGCCCAACTCTATAGGGATATCCTCAAAGAAAAGGCGCCGCCTTCAAGAATAAAGAAGTAATATTAGCACGCCCCCTCTCAAATCAAGTCCCTTTGCCTTCCCTTCAGCACTTTTTCTCCCATAGTGGTAGGTGGTGGGAAAAATCTTGCCACTTAATTGCGAGGAGTCTTGAGAAATTAGAGAAAATGAATTTTTTTTTGCCGATAGCGCAGAAATGCTATCGCCCAATATAATGGGGTCTACTATCTCGCTTATACTATAAAATGGGTGCGAGATAAGATTGATTAAAAGGCCATATAAAAAAATTTCGGAATTGACTTGACAGTCATCCGATAGGGTCTATATTTGTTTGTGGTAGAAAGTGGTAGATTGTGGGGAAAAATGATGGCCGACCAAGTCTCTTCCTCCCCGATTGGTGAATTTGCATCCTTCAGCGGTCGTCGCCAGCGTTCCATAGACAGCAAAGGCCGCCTTCCCATCCCCACCATATACCGCACGGAAATCTCAGAAGAGCGCGACGGCCGCGGCTTTTATATTACCAGAGGTTTAGACGGCTGTCTATATCTTTTTACCCTCCACCAATGGCGCCAGATTAGACTGAAACTGGCCCAGGAGCCTTTCACCAGGGCCAGAGTGCGCCGTTTCCAGACCATCTTTGATTCCTGGGCAGAACGCGTCCTTCTGGATAAACAGAATAGAATACGCATCCCCCAGCGCTTGAGGCTTAAGGCCCAGATAAAGGATAAGGTCGTACTGATAGGCCATACAGACCGCATCTCCATTTGGGCCAAAGAGCGCTTGGAGGTTTATGAGCAGGAGATAGACCAGGAATATGAGGCATTGGCCGAGGACCTTTTCTAAGGCTCTTATTTTCCGCGGTGGTCCCGAGTAGGGTAGGAGAGCCAGGGAGTCGAAAGGCCGCAAAGAAGAAAAAGGAAAGTTGTGACTCGGTGCCCGGAAGGGTCTTGTGGCACAGTCGGCCGGAGACCAAATAAGAAGCGCAAATTTCCACTGCTGGTCTTTTGACCCCTGGCAAGGAGGAAAAGGCACAAGATGCCTGAGATGAGTCTGCGAGAAGCCGAAAAGGTGAGCGTTTTGGCCCGGGCTCGTCAGGACCTGCGGCGACTTCTCTCGGCCTCTGAGGAAGCATTTGGGGCGGAAGATATAGAGGAGGCTGAGGCAAGAGAGGCCCTGGAGCGCCTGGAGGCATTAGTGGAGCGGCTGGCCAGGCTGCGCGCCCTTTCTCATAGGTTCCACTCGGTGGAAATGAGCCCCTATGTGAAGAGGGTCATTGAAGCGGCCTCCAGTTATGCTGCTGCCAGGGCGACTTAGGGGCGGCAGCAGGCCTCATTTGTGGCCGAAAGACTTATGGTGGCAAAGGTGGACGATGCTGCGGCGCACCACGAGCCGGTAATGGTAAGCGAGGTGCTCCGTTTTCTCCAACCCGGCAGAAGGCGAAAGATTCTTGACGCCACCATCGGCCCGGGCGGTCATACTAAGGCCATCCTCAAGGAATTACCTGAAGACGCAATAGTCATAGGGCTTGATTGGGACGACCGAGCGCTGGAACTCGCTCAAAAAAATCTGGCTGACTTTTCCCAAAGAGTTATTTTCATCCAGGCCAATTTCAAAGAAATGGCGGATGTGCTTGCAGAACAGGGCTTAGGCAAGGTGGATGGGGTTATTTACGATTTGGGGCTTTCAGCGCAACAACTCTCTGACGGGAAGCGGGGTTTCAGTTTCCAAAGAGAAGGTCCTCTGGATATGCGCATAAATGACACCCTCCCTCACACTGCCCGAGACTTAGTTAACCATCTTTCTCTCGCGCGTCTTGCCCACATCTTCAAGGATTATGGCGAAGAGCGCTATGCCAGAAGGATAGCCCGCCTCATAGTCAATAGCAGAAAGAAATCGCCCATCCGCACTACTCTGGAACTTGCTCAACTGGCCAAGAAGGTTTATGGCCCCAGGCATTTTCGCATTCATCCCGCCACCCGCATATTTCAGGCCCTGCGTATCGCCGTTAATGCAGAACTCGATAATCTGAAGGCAAGTTTATCGGCCTTGCCGGGACTCCTCTCTCCCGAGGCCCGGGTTGTAGTTATCTCCTACCATTCTCTGGAAGACCGCATGGTCAAGGAGACCTTCAATCAAGGTGCCCGGCAAGGCCTTTATAAAATTCTCACGCCCAAGCCGCTGGGGCCCTCCGACGAGGAGATAAGCAGAAATCCTCGCTCCCGCAGCGCCAGGCTACGCGCCGTGGAAAGAGTAGCCTCTGAAGAAAATTAGGATTTTGTTAAGAGAAGGAGGTGAAGTTTGGCCGTAACGAGGCTTCTGGTTCTGGTGGGGCTTCTGGTAGTATTGGCCTTATTTATTATCTGGCAGGAATGCCAAATCACGAGAGAGCTCTACCGGGCGTCGCAATTGACCTCAGTTAAGGCCCATCTGGAGGAAGAAAACCTTGCCCTTTCCCTGAGAGTGAAAGAGCACACAAGCCTCAATCGGCTCACGGTTCAGGCAGATGATATGGAACTGGTGCCCTATTTCGGTATGCCTGAGGAAAGTGAGATGTTTTTGGCTCGGGGCGCAGAATAATTTGCGGCCCAGAGGTAATTTGAGAAAAATTTTCGCTTCTGGGCCCTTTTTAGAAGCGAAACAAGGCACTTGATGTCAGAAGGCGAGGAAGCGTGTGGCCCTGGAGAAGCGGCGAGAACTGCGAGTGAGTTTCATCTTGTGGACGCTGGTGTTTCTTCTCGAACTCCTCCTCGCCAGACTCTTTTGGATTCAGTGTATCAGGCACGAGCACTTCTCTCATTTAGCCCGGAAGCAATACAGAACTGAAGTTGAACTACCCGCCGAACGGGGCAAAATCTTTGACCGTTACGGCAGACTTCTCGCCACTTCTCTTCCCGCCAGTTCCATTTATCTTGACCCCTGCGCTGCCACTGAGTTGGAGGAGACCGCAAAGGCCCTGGCACGCGCACTTGACTTGAATGAAGAGCACCTGACGAAATTCATCCTCCAGCGCAAGCACCGTCGCTTCATCTGGATAAAGCGGAAAGTCACCCCCGAGGAAGGCCAGACTGTTAAGAGGCTGAATCTTGCCGGCGTGGGCTTTCGCAAGGAGCCTCAACGCTTCTATCCCCAGGGGACCCTGGCTGCCCCACTTCTGGGCTTCGCAGGTCTGGATGGCACGGGGCTTTCTGGTTTGGAAGCATATTTTGAAGAGACTCTTAAAGGAAAGCCAGGCTATAAAATCCTCCTGCGGGACGGCAAAAGGAAAGCCTTGGACCCTGGTCTACCCTTTAAAGCGCCCGAACACGGTTCTTCCATAGTCCTTACCATTGATGCTGTCATTCAGCAAATTGTGGAGGAGGAATTGGCCAGGGCCCTGGAGGAATGGGAGCCGAGTGGCGCCGTGGGCATTGTTCTGGAGCCAAAATCGGGCCATATCCTGGCCATGGCCAGCCTGCCTTCATTTGACCCCAATAATTTCGCTCGCTATCCTGAAAATAACTGGGTAAATCGCTGTGTGAATTACAGTTTTGAGCCGGGCTCGGTAATAAAACCTTTGATCGTTGCGAAGGCCTTACAAGAAGGCCTTGCTCGGCCTGAAGATGTCTTTTTCTGTGAGAACGGCGTTTATCGTATAGGTTCCAGGATATTCCACGACCATCACCCTTACGGCTGGCTGACCCTCAGCGAGGTTGTTATAAAGTCCAGTAATGTGGGTATGGCCAAGTTGGGTGAGGCAGTGGGGGCTGAGCGACTCTACGCTTGTTTTCGCGCCTTCGGCTTCGGTCAAAAGACCAATCTTCCGCTTCCCGGAGAGGCCGCAGGTATACTTCACCCGCTAAACAAGTGGACCTCTTATTCCGTTACGAGCGTCCCCATCGGCCAGGAGATAGCGGTTACCCCCTTGCAACTGGCACTGGCCTTTTCTGCCATAGCGAATGATGGTGTTTTGCCAGAGCCCCGGTTGGTGCGGGCTATAATTTGTGGAGAGGGAAAGGTAATTAACCCGATAAGCCAGGGTGGAAAAGTAATCCTTGAACCTCGTATAGCGAGGATTATGCGCACGGAGATTATGCGCCGGGTAGTGGAAGAGGGCACCGGCAGTAGGGCCAGGCTTTCTCGCTGGAGCATAGCCGGAAAGACGGGCACGGCCCAAAAGGCGTTTGCCGGCGGTTTTTCTCATACCAAGTTTATAAGTTCTTTCGTAGGTATGGCCCCGGCGGAAGAACCCAGGGCAGTGGTTTTGGTGATGATTGATGAGCCTCACAAAGGAGGGATACACTACGGGGGCACGGTGGCTGCCCCGGTAGTGGCGAGCATCTTTGAGAGAATCCTGGCTTATCTTCAAGTCGCACCCGAAGGCGTGCCTTTGCAAATGGCGAGCTACTGAGGCCAGGCGAATTTTCATTTTTTCGCGGGAAAAAGGGTGAATATCCCTTAATTTTGTTTTATATTTAAGAATGAAATAGTCGAGCGAAGTTAAGTAATGAAGATGCGGTTGAGTGAGTTAAAAAGAGTTCTCCAGGAAAGCCGGGAGGTAGTGGGGCCGGAATGTTTTGGCCCGGGTGGTGAGTCTGCCGATGTGGAGATTGAGGATATAGCATACGACTCGCGGCGGGTAAAGAATGGCTCCCTTTTTGTAGCCATAAAGGGAACTCACCGCGACGGGCATAATTTCGTCCCGGAGGCAATCGCTCGTGGCGCGGTGGCCATAGTTGGCGAAAGGTTCTTGCAAGCCGGATGCGATATCCCTCAATTAGTGGTAAAAAATAGTCGCCAGGCCCTGGCCTCTTTAAGCGCTTCATTTTACGGCTTTCCTTCCCGGAAGATTAAGGTAATCGGGGTTACCGGCACTAACGGCAAGACCACCACCACGCATCTTCTTTTTTCTATTCTCCGACGGGCTGGTTTCGGGGTCGGTCTTATCGGCACCATTTATTACAGGACCCTCCAGCGCACCTTGCCCGCTCCAGTGACCACCCCGGAATCCCGAGACCTTCAGTGTTATCTGGCCGAGATGGTGGCCCAGGGTCTTGATTATGCTGTGGCAGAGGTCTCAAGCCATGCTTTGGACCAGGGACGCGTAAGGGAGGTGGATTTTAGCGCTGCCGTCTTCACCAACCTTGCCCCGGAGCATCTGGATTATCACGCTTCGCTGGAAGATTATCTCCAGGCCAAGGCCTCTCTTTTTCGCGGCCTTTCGCCTCGCTCTTTTGCTTGTATAAATATTGATGATGAGGCCGCAGACAGTATAATGAGAGAAGTCAAGGCCAGGGTCGTCACCTTCGCTCTGAAAAAGGAGGCTGACATTTCGGCATCCATAGGGACTATGTCACTTTCGGGAACGCAGTTTCGCCTACAGACCCCATCCGGAGATGTTTCGGTCAGATGGGGATTTTTGGGAAGACATAATGTCTATAATGCGCTGGCCGCGGCGGCCTCGGCGCACGGATTAGGGTTGGATGTGGAAACGATAAAGAAAGGCCTTGAGGCAGCCGAGCCCGTGCCCGGGCGTCTGGAAAAGGTGGATTGTGGTCAGGATTTTACCGTGCTGGTGGATTATGCCCACACCGACCACGCTTTGCGAGCAGTCCTTTCAATGCTAAGGGAAATTACTCCGGGCCGGATACTGCTTGTCTTCGGCTGTGGGGGCGATAGAGACCGCTCCAAGCGGCCCAGGATGGGCCGGGTGGCTACTGAACTTACCGACTATTTCTGGCTGACCAACGATAACCCGCGCACAGAACGACCGCTGGATATAATTGAGGAAATTCGCCAGGGCATTAATTCTCGTGCCTCTTACGCTGTAGAACCCGAGCGGCGCCGGGCAATTGAGGCGGCCCTTTCTTCTGCCAGGTCGGGCGATATCGTGCTCATCGCGGGCAAAGGTCACGAGCAGCGTCAGGTTTTCAAGGACAAAATCCTCGCCTTTGACGACCGCGAGGTAGCCAGGAAAATGCTAAATCAGAAATGGTAAGGCCGGGTGCTCTCGCCGCACTGTATCCGCCGAAGGCGGACAGGCGGCGTGGTCGCCAGGGCGACCGGCCCGTAGGGGCCGCAGGCGGCACCTGGCCTTGGTAACCGGTGACTATACTGCCGGAGGCAGTAAGGAAAAGTATTCGTGATTCCCATAACAGTTGAGGAGATAAAGAAGGCCACCAGAGGAATCCTCATTTGCGGCCCAAAGGAGATGGAGGTGGAGCGCATCTCCACCGATAGCCGCAGTATCTTCGGCGAGGACCTCTTTTTCGCCCTTCGGGGAGAGAATTTCGACGGCCATAATTTCGTCTCCGATGCCCTGGAGAAGGGCGCTTTGGGCGCGGTGGTGGAGAAAGATTTCCGCGCAAAAGAGAACAAGGTCATAATTAAAGTCAAAGATACTACCAGGGCGTTGGGCGATTTGGCCAGAGCCATTCGAAAGAGGCTCAGTGCTTCGGTAGTGGCTATTACCGGAAGCAACGGCAAGACCACTACCAAGGATATGGTGGCACATATACTTTCGGCCTCGGGTGGGGTGGTTAAAGCGGAGAAAAGTTACAATAATTTCGTCGGCCTTCCGCTTACCATTTTCTCGGCCACGGCCGGAACGGATTTTTTGGTGGCTGAGATGGGCACAAGCGAAAAAGGTGAGATTGCTCGCCTGGTGGATATCGCTGGGCCGGATGTTGCGGTTATAACCAATATTTCCCAGACCCATCTGGAGGGCCTCGCAAATATAGAGGGCGTAGCCAGCGCCAAGGCCGAAATCCTGGATGGTTTAAGGCCGGAAGGGTTGGCCATAGTTAATGGTGATGATGATTGGTGCCGAAAGATACTTGGCCGTTCACCCGCCCGGGTAATCAGCTTTGGGCTGGGAAGTGAGGTGGATGTGAGAGCGAAGGATATTGCCATAAGCGCGGACGGTATCCAGTTTACCCTGGGCCGAGAACGCTTCTCTCTCGCACTTTTGGGCCGTTTTAATGTTTATAACGCCCTGGCCGCAGTAGCCGTGGCCCGGCGCTTCGGTACTCCGCTGGAG
>LIZR01000137.1 GCA_001302825.1 Planctomycetes bacterium DG_23
TGCAAGAACTCAAAACACCTCCTCCAATCCTCCAGGTTTTCGCTAACTTACAGGAGAGGGCCTATCCCTTTTTTCTGGATAGCGCAGCCCGAGGGCCTCGTTTAGGCCGCTATTCATTCCTGGGGGCCGAGCCCTTTTTAGTGCTTACCGCCCGGGAGAAAGAAATAGAGATAATCGAGCGTGGCAAGCGAAGGCTTATCATAGGGAATCCCTTTAGCGAACTCCGCCATTTATTTGCCCTTTACAGGGTAGATACGAAAGATGCGCCGGTTCCTTTTTTGGCTGGGGCCGTTGGTTATTTCGCTTACGACTTGAAGGATTTCATAGAGCGGCTTCCCCAGACGGCTGTTAAAGACTTAAGCCTCCCTGATTTATACCTGGCCTTTTACGATAGCGTTATCGTCTATGACCATATAGAAAATAAGGCCTATATTTCCGCAGTGGATTTCAATGCTGAAGATGCACGAGGTGCCCAGGCCCATGCTTGTGCGCGGCTCCTTCGTCTTAAGGCTTTTCTGGAAAACCTACCCGCAAAAGAGCCGGCTCAAGCGGAAGAATTTCAGTCCTTTCCCCTTCCTTCCAACTTCACCCAAAAGGATTATCTGGCCGCGGTGAGAAGGGCCAAGGAATATATCGCTGCGGGCGACATCTATCAGGTGAACCTCTCCCAGCGTTTCCATACCCGTATATCCTGCTCGCCTTACGAACTTTATCTTCGGTTGCGGGCAATAAATCCAGCGCCCTTCGCCGCCTATTTCCGCTTTGATGATTTTGCTGTTCTGTCATCATCGCCTGAGCGCTTCCTTAAGGTCACCGGCTCTCATATTGAGACCCGCCCTATAAAAGGCACCCGGCCCCGGGGCCGCACACCCCAGGAAGATGAGCGCCTCAAAAAGGAACTTTACCAGAGCGAAAAGGATAATGCCGAACTGGCTATGATTGTGGACCTGGAGCGAAACGACCTGGGCCGGGTTTGTGATTACGGTTCCGTTAAGGTCACAGAACCCAAAGTCCTGGAGACATTTCCCACGGTGCACCATTTGGTGGCTACAGTTGAAGGAGAAATGCATCCCAGATATGACCTGGTCGACCTCCTGAAGGCCACTTTCCCCGGCGGCTCCATTACCGGGGCTCCCAAGATACGGGCTATGGAAATCATCGACGAACTGGAGCCCACGAGAAGAAGTGTTTATACCGGGGCCATAGGCTATATGGATTTCGGCGGCAATATGGATTTAAATATCGTGATTCGCACTATCCTTGTTCACCGCCAGGAGGCTTATTTTCAAGTGGGCGGAGGTATCGTTGCTGATAGCCTGCCTCAGGCCGAATACGATGAGACTATGGATAAGGCCCGCGCCCTGATCGCCTCGCTGCGGCAAGTGCCTGTGGTCATAGAGAGGTGCGGCCGTGGGCAAGAAAAATAAGCGTCAAGCCTTGTCTGCCGGCCCGGACGGGCCACCCATCCGGGACGCCCGTATGGGCGGCAGGCAGGCCTTCCTGAACGGCTCATTTCTGGTGGAAGATGAAGCGGTCGTATCCATTTACGACCGCGGGCTTCTCTATGGGGATGGCCTATTTGAGACGCTGCGCACTTATAGAGGCAAGCCCTTTCGCCTGGATGCGCATTTAGAGCGGCTGGCCTCATCAGCGGCCTTCCTAAAAATCCCGCTTCCCTTCAAAAAGGAGGAGATAAAGGAGGCCGTCTATGAACTTCTCAGGCGAAATAGGCTCTCGGACGCCTATGTGCGAATAACATTGACTCGCGGCCCATACGGGCCGCCCGCACGGTGCGGCAAATCAAGCGGTCGGTTGGGCCTTGAAACTGAGCAGGCAACGCTCTTCATCGTTAGCCGCCAGTTCACGCCCTATCCAGCCAGGCTTTACCGCTTTGGTGCCAAGGCCATAATTTCCAGGATAAGGCGCTCCCCTCGCTCGGTGCTACTTCAACATAAGACGCTCAACTATCTTAACAATATCCTTGCCCGCACCCAGGCGCAGGAGTCCGGTGCAGATGAGGCCATTTTCGTCAATACCGCAGGCTTCCTCACCGAGGCCACGGTGAGCAATCTGTTTGTTGTAAAGGAAGGACAAGTATTCACTCCCCCTGTTTCCGCTGGACTGCTCCCCGGCATTACCAGACAAGCGGTGCTGGAGATATGCCACCGGAATTGCATTCCGGCAAGGGAGAATAATCTCCGCTTAATAGCACTCGCCCAGGCCCATGAAGCCTTCCTCACCAATTCGCTGATGGAGATTATGCCGCTATGTTTTATTGCTGGAAAGCCTATCGGAGATGGTCGGGTGGGCGACCTTACCCGGCGTCTTCGCGGGCTTTATAGGGAGATGGTTAGAAAGGAGTTAGGGCTATAGAAAAACGCCAGACGGCGAGTTAGCCTGAATGTCTGACCGGCCGAATGGCTGTGAGGCCTTTCTATCTCGATTCTGGGGGTTTATCTGGTTCTGTTTTTAACTTCCGTAGCGCATCCTTTATGGCGAATTGCACATGACGGTATGTCTCTTTCTCCAGGGCTTCCTTTAGGGGCCCAGTGGCAGATGTAGCCCCCATATTGCCCAGGGCCTCGGCAGCAATCCTCCTCACGATTCTATCTTCATCCTTGAGGCGCTGGATGAGAGGGTCTATGGCGCGCTTATCTTTGAGTTTGCCCAATGAAAGCGCCGCACCCCAGCGAACAGATGGGGCTTCGTCCTTGAGTGAGTCTATGAGCGGTTCTACCGCCTTCCTATTACCTATATCCCCGAGGGCCCCGGCCGCACCTGCTCTCACTATCGGTTCGCGGTCTCTAAGCATATCCAGTATCGGCTCCACCGCCCGCTCACGCATCTTGACCAGCCCATCCCAGTCTTCCCGGGCGATGAGAAATGTGATTTTCTGTTCTTCACTTTCAGGCTTCCAGAGTAAACTGACCAAGGCCTCGGCGGTGGACTTGCGCACATCATATTTTTCACTTTTGAGGTAGCCGGTAAGAGGTCCAATTGCCCGCTTATCCCTGATTTTGCCCAGGGCGACTATTACCGCCACTTGAAGGCTTGCCTGCTGGCTGGCAGGGCTCGGGTCATCACATCTGAGACATTCCAGCAAAGGCTCCACTGCTGCTTTGTCCCCCATTTCACCCAGGGCCCGAGCCGCCTCTTCTCGCTTATCTTTTTCCCCCGCTTTTAGTTCAGCAATCAGCCCTGCCGCCTTCTGCTTCTTTCTTATCTGCTCCTCGATAATCAGGCCGGCCACCAAGATGGCTATTGCTGCGATGACTGCAATTAAAGTAATTTGCCTGTGAGTGAGATGAGCCATCTGCTGCCCCCTGCTATTTATTCACAACATTTTAATTCTAATCCATCGTCAAGACGAGGTCAAGAGGCAATATTCGGCTAAACAAAACGAAAGAATCTCCTGCGTGGGCAAAAGAAATCTTTGCCTGTCGGCCCGGGCGGGCCACCCATCCGGGACGCCCGTATGGGCAGCAGGCAGGCTTTTGTGGGTTGACAATCCTGGGGGCCTCTGGTAATTTAGCCGTAATAAAGGCGGCAGTAATAAGCATTGTATCCCGGAGAAAGGGGGTCTTTGTGCTGCAAAAGATGTTACGACTTGATGCCTCCTTCTTGCAAAGGTTGTCCAAAGATATTCTGACGAAACTGGGTATGCGTGAAGAAGATGCCCGGGATGCTGCAGAGGTCTTTGTGCGCACGAGCCTTCGGGGCACAGATTCCCACGGCATAAGGCTCCTACCCACATATGCCCGGCGCATTGAAGAAGGGGGAATAAAGGCCAAGCCTGAGGTCAAAATCCTGAAGGAAAGCGACTCCGCTGCGTTATGGGATGGCGACCACGGTCTGGGGCAACTCCTATCCAGGCGGGCTATGGAGGAGGCCATAGGAAAATCCAAGCGGGTCGGAATTGGCCTTGTAACCATACGGCACGGCAATCATTTTGGCGCCGCGGGTTATTACGCGCTTCTTGCGGCCGAGGCCGATTGTGCTGGACTTGCCACCTCCAACACTATCGCCGCTATGGCCATTTATGGGGGAAAGGAAAGGGCTGTAGGTAATAATCCACTGGCCCTGGGTGTGCCCGCAGGAAAGCATCCGCCCCTTATCCTGGATATGGCTACGAGCGTGGTCTCCTGGGGTCAGGTGAGAAATTATCTTTTGGCCGGCAAAAACATTCCAGTAGGTTGGGCACTTTCCAAGACTGGCGAGCCCACGGACAATCCGGAAGTGGCCCTGGACCGCGGCGTGGTTTTGCCCTCGGGCGGCCCCAAAGGTTCGGGAATGGCTATACTCATAGACTGTCTTTCAGGCATCCTCTCCGGCGGTGCCTCAAGGAAAGAGGTGGGCTCCATATTCGCTGATTTCAGCCAGCCGGAGGATTCTTCCCAGACCTTCCTGGCCATAAATATTGACTTTTTTGTGCCCATAGATGAGTTTAAGGCCCGGGTGGATAAGTTGGCCGAAGAACTCAAACGCACTACGCCTGCGGAAGGCGTCAAGGAAATACGCCTCCCGGGCGAAAGAAGGGCTGAGGAGGAGAAACTGCGCAGAAGGCTCGGCATTCCGTTAGACCCAGAAACCATTACGGCCTTAAAGGAATGGGCTGAAAAATTGGGCATCGGGACGCCATTTTGAGGCGGGCTATGGAGACAGAAGTTCTAAACGGAAGTATGGCCATCGCTCGGGGCATCCTTGAAGCCGGTATCTCCGTCATTGCGGGCTATCCCGGGACCCCGGGCACCTATGCCTTAGACCGGCTCCTGGAGATGCCCGAGGCTAAAGATGTGGATATACAGTGGTCGGCAAATGAGAAGGCGGCCCTGGAGGTGGCCTATGGTGCGTCGTTGGGCGGGGTGCGGTCCGTGGCCGGTATGAAGGGCCTGGGGCTTAATGTGGCGCTGGATTCGCTTATGGTGATGAACCTGGCCGGCTCGCTGGGAGGTCTGGTCATTGTAGTAGGGGATGACCCCGGCGCGCCTGGCTCATCCAACGAACAGGATACCCGCCTTCTGGGGGCCTTTGCGGAAATTCCGACCCTCGAGCCGGCCGAAGTTACCCAGGCCACGGAACTGGTAAAATATGCCTTTGAGATTTCCGAGAGGCTCAAAACACCGGTCCTTTTTAGAGGCGTGCGCGAGCTCGCCCGAACTGAAGCCGAAGTTACTTTAGGCAGGATTTCTCCGCCCCGAAAAGCCGAGTTTATAAGGCGCAAAGACCTCTGGAAGTCTTTACCCCAATATGCAGTGTCCGCACACCGCAAGGTGCATAAAAAACTTGCCCGCGCTGCAAAAATTTTCAGTAATTGCCAGTTCAATTCCATTGAAGGCTCAGGGGATTTAGGAGTTGTCGCGTGCGGTTTTACATACACTCGGCTTAAGCAAGTGCTGGAAATTCTACCTGAGACTAAACTGCGCATCCTCAAACTCTGCACCGTTTTCCCCTTGCCGCAGGGCCTTACTGAAGACTTTCTGGCAAGAGTCAAAAGGATTCTCGTTCTGGAAGAAACCGAGCCCTTGGTGGAAAGGGAACTTAATATCCTGGCCAAAAAAGAGGGCACGCGAAAGCCCATTTTCGGCAAACTAACGGGCCACTTGCCCGGCGAGGATGAGACATCCATGGAGGTAATCTTCAAGGCCCTTCGGGAACTTCTGGGTGAAAAAGCGAGGACGCCTTCGGCCTTGCGCAAGGAATTCCGGCCGAAAGTGAGCGAGGCCGGCTTCTGCGAGGACTGCCCGTTTGTGCCCGCTTTTGAGGGCCTTCTGGAGGTGGTCAAGGAACTCAAGATACCTCGACCCATAGTGGCAGGCGACCCGGGCTGCCTCATTCGTTTGGACCGTCCGCCATTTGATTTTCTGGATGTGAAGATGTCTCTGGGCTCGAGCATAGGCATAGCCGAGGGTTTGAAGCGCGCTGGGCTATCGCAACCAACCATCGCCATTACCGGAGATTCGGCCTTTATGCATACCGGCCTTTCTGCGTTTGCTTCAGCCGCGGCAAATGGGGCAAATCTTCTCTTGATTATCCTGGATAACAGGGCAGTGGTCTTGACCGGCCTCCAGCCCAGGATAGGCACGGGCAAAAGGGCCAGGGGAAAGGGCAAGAAAGTTTCTCTTTTACGCATACTGCGTGCGCTGGGCGCGGATTTTGCAGCCCGCATAAATCCTGAGGATAAATCTTCGGTAAAGGCAGCGTTTACAAAGGCCTTGAAGATGACCGGCCTTCGTGCCATCGTCCTTGAAGCCCCTTGTCCGAGATTTTCTATGGCATCCTTCCCTGTGGACATTAATAAGGCGCTTGCCGGAAAGAGGTTTCACCTTATTTGTGGCGCCATATGGTTTGCGGCTGAGCCTTTCTGGATATTCCTTTTCTTTTGCATCATTGGATATTATTTGGGGGCTAAACTCGGTGTTCCATTTAACTGGCGCTTGTTCTTATTGATATGCCCTTTTCTGTATGTGCCGGCATCCGTAGTTCTTATCCCACATTTTTTGGTCTATAGAAACGCGACGAAGGGAAGCAGTGCTTTGGTGGATATGCAATGTCCTGAATGCAAGAAAGCGCCTTCAGTTCAGAATGGACGAGAGCTTTTCAAAAGGGTAGTGGAAGAAACTCCCTGCCCCCTTTGTGGCGAGCCTTATAAGTTCAAGTATACTCGCAAATTTAAGCTACTTCAGGGAGTCTGCGGGGGGTTTGCGGGCGTTTTAATAGGTTCATTTTTGATTGCTTATTGGGAATACCTGTTACCCCTTTATGGATAGCTTCCCACTTTCATTGACAAACAAAGCAGGAGACCAGCGAGGCGGCAGACCTAATATTGGTATCGGCCCGGTTTATTTC
>LIZR01000138.1 GCA_001302825.1 Planctomycetes bacterium DG_23
CCACCTCCGCCATCGACCTCCACACCGAGGCTCTGCTCCAGCAAGCCGTGGCCAAGGTGGTGGTCGGGCGCACCTCCTTCGTGGTGGCCCATCGCCTTTCCACCATCCGTGGTGCGGATAGGGTCCTGGTGGTTGAGGACGGCCGCATCGTCGAAGAGGGTTCTCCTCAGGAGCTTCTGGCGCAGGGAGGCGATTTTGCCCGAATGTATGAGGAGTTTTTGGAAGTCTTCAAGTAAGGCTCCCGAATAGCCATCGAGCCGAGCACAAAGGGTAAAAAGATGACTAACGACCAAGGGCAGAGCAGAACGACGAAGCACACATTGCCGAAAATAGACCTTCATATTCACTCCACCTTTTCTGTAGATGGCCTCTCCAGCCCGGAGGAAATATGCCAGGAGGCTTTGAAATTGGGCTTGGAGAAAATAGGCTTCGCCGAGCATCTGGATTTTGAGCCAGAGGATGTGGGCTACGGATTTTTCAATTATGCGGCCTACACTCAGGCCATTCAGGCCCTCAGACGGAAATTTGCCGGAAGGCTCACCATCCTTAAGGGCCTGGAGGTGGATTATCAGGATTTTTTTGAATCGGAAGTTCGCCAGACACTAACGAATTGGCATTTTGATTACCTCATCGGCTCGGTGCACTACATAGACCACATAATGATAAGTGAAGGAAGTCTTGCCGGCAAAAGCGCGCGGCTGCTTTATCCTCGCTACTTCCATCACATTCGCGCTTGTATAGATAGCGGCCTTTTTAATATATTGGGGCATCTGGATTATGTGCGCCGTCTGGCGCCGAAATTCGCAAACGCTTTTTCCGGTGACTTAATGCCAATGGTCAAGGAGGTCTTGACTCTCTTAATCAGAGGCGAAATGGCCTTGGAGATAAGCACCAAGGCCGGCGAACTTGCACTTCCTACCCCGCAGGTGCTTTCGCTCTACAGGGAAATGGGCGGTCGACTCATTACCCTCGGCTCTGACTGTCACCAGAAAAGTCATCTGAAAGATTCGCTTGAGCGGGCGAGGAGTCTGGCTCTTTCGGCTGGTTTTACCGAAGTTGCAACCTTTGAAGCGGGCAGAATGAAATTAGTGCCCTTGTGAATAGTCATCCCTGCCTGCCCGCCTGCCGGCAGGCACGGCCGGCAGGCAGGCGTCACTCGGATGACAAATGACGAAATGCGGAGGAAGAAATGGCAAAATCTTCAATTCTGGTGGGGGTTTTCCAGGAAAAGCGCGGCTACTGGCTGCCAGAAAAGTTCGTAGACCAGATTCGCAAAGCAGCACCGGAAAGAGAAGTGGTGCAGGCCAAAAATACTGAGGAACTTTTGAGGCTGGTGCCCGATGCCGAGATTTTGCTCACCTGGCAACTTCCCTCGCCAGTAGTAGCCCGATGTGCTCACCTTAAATGGATTCAGTCCGGCGCGGCCGGTATAGAAAACTTCCTCCTCCCGGAAATCACGGGTAGCGACACCATCCTCACCAATTCTTCCGGTATCCACCGCATCCAGATGGCCGAACACACCCTGGCGATGATGTTAGCCCTGGCCCGCCAGATACATCTGGCCGTGCGTGCGCAGGTTGAAGGCCGTTGGGCCAGAGGCGAAATCTGGCCCGGGATGGACGAACTCTATGAGAAGACCTGCGGCATAGTGGGCTACGGCGATGTGGGCCAGGAGGTGGCTTCCCGATGTCGTGGCTTTGGTATGCGCATCGTGGCTTGCGACTTAGAGTTCCCGAAAGATGCCGGGCTCGATGGCCGATACTCGCCCGATGAACTGCATAGCCTGCTTCCGTGCCCGCCACACCCAAAACCGAGAAGATGATTTCCTCCCCAGAATTTCGGGTAATGAAACCCACTGCTTTCCTCATCAATGTGGCTCGCGGTTCGGTCATAGATGAAGAAGCCCTGGTCAAAGCACTTGAAGCCGGCGAGATTGCCGGCGCTGGATTGGATGTCTTCGCCCAGGAACCGCTTCCGGAAGGCCATCCTTTCTATAAGATGGAAAATGTGATTCTCTTCCCCCATCTCGGCGGGGCCACTCCTCGCTACTGGGAAAGGGGGACGGAATTTTTCTGCCAGAACCTCAAGCGCTACCTCACCGGCCAGCCGCTGATTAATGTAATAGATAAAAGAAAAGGTTATTGATGTGGGTGGTCGGAAGTCAACCGTCAGCCGTCGCAGGTCGAATGTGGAGTATCCACTTTTTCCTTGATAAAAAAATCAGTGGCCTTAGAATATCAAAATTAGTCGGGCGGATGACGAGTGACGAACCTTCGTATTACAGGGGGAGCAAATGCCATTTAATGTCTATGTCACGCGAATGATTCCTCGGGCCGGGATAGATTATCTCCAAGAAAATTGCGAGACAGTGGACATAAATCCCGAAGACCGGGTGCTTTCTCCCCAGGAACTCTTAGAAGCAATAAAGGAGAGAGACGGCATCCTTTGCCTTTTGACCGACAACATTAATGAGGAAGTCTTTGATGCCGCCCGGGGAGCAAAGGTTTTCGCCAATATGGCCGTGGGCTATGATAATATTGATGTGGCCGAAGCCACCCGCCGGGGCATCGCCATCACCAATACCCCGGGCGTGCTTACCGATGCCACTTCCGACTTTGCCTGGGCGCTTCTATTTTCCATCGCCCGCCGCGTGGTAGAGGCGGACAAGTTCACCCGGGCCGGTAAATTCGTGGGCTGGGGGCCCCTGGTCTTCCTGGGCGGCGACATTACCGGAAGGACCTTAGGTATCATAGGTGCAGGCCGCATTGGCACTGCCGTGGCCCTGAAATCCCCGGGCTTCAGGATGCAGGTGCTCTATACGGACATTCAGCAAAATGAAACCCTGGAAGAGAAAATTGGTGCCCGCCGGGTTAGCCTGGAGGAACTGCTTGAGAAAAGTGATTTCGTGAGTATCCATGTGAATCTTACGCCCGATACGCAGCATCTCATCGGCCCCCGGCAACTTGAACTTATGAAGCCCACCGCCTATCTTATCAATACCTCGCGCGGGCCGGTAATTGATGAGGCGGCCTTAGTGGAGGCGCTGAAGGAGAAAAAAATTGCCGGCGCCGCCCTGGATGTTTATGAGGAGGAGCCAAAAGTTCACCCGGAACTGATGAAACTTGATAATGTGGTTCTTACTCCGCATATCGCCAGCGCCACTATAGAATCGCGCAGCAAAATGGCCCTTATGGCCGCAGAGAACCTAGTGGCGGTGCTAAAGGGGAAGCCGCCCAAAAATTGTGTTAATCCCCAGGTGCTAAAAAGTTGACTTGTCATCCCTGCCTGCCGGCAGGCAAGGCGTCATTGGTCCTGTAGTCGGGATCGTCCCCGACCCCGACCAGGCTGGCTCAGGGACGAGCCAGCCTACTGCGAATGACGAATTTCGAGTGACGAATCGGGGGCGAGATGAATGTCAAAGTAGAATACAAGCCCTTCTATTTTAAAACCAATCTTTCCTGGCAAGAAGAGCGTAAAGGAGTGCTCTCGGCCGAAGGAAGACCGCACATCCAGGTAGCTTCACCCTCAAAGAAGTATGCGGGCCGCTGGACGCCGGAGCATTTTTTCGTGGCTTCGGTAGACATATGCCTGATGATAATTTTTACTTCCCTCGCCGAAAAACAGGGAATTTCTCTGGTGGATTACCAGTCCGAGGCCGAGGGAACTTTTGAGCGTAAAGAAGAGACCTACCAGTTTACCAAAATTGTGGTGCGGCCTCGTATTACCGTTGGCGGTGAAAAAGATAAAGAGAAGGCCCTTCAGGCCATAAACGAGGCGGAAAAGCGCTGTCCCCTCGCTGAATCAGCCAAGGCGGAAATCATAGTGGAGCCGACCGTCGTGGTGAAGAAGTGATTATAATAGCGAGCGAGGCTCCTTGCTAACTTTCAGATGGAAAGATATACCGAGGATAGAAAATTCGAAGGGTTTACGCTGAAAGGGACGGCTCAAGCGTTCAAAGTTTAACTTTGTAGAGTAGTCCGAGGCGCAGGAAGACCTGCCCAGACTCTGCTTCCATGTAATCCTGCGCCAGTATTTTTTGGACAACTTATATTTTTCTACCACCTTAGAGTTACCAGACAAGGAGCAAATGATGTCACCCAGGAAAAAGGCTCTGGGGAATATAAGTGAATATCTTTCCAATACCTGGCGGCGTGATTTGGCCGGGGATTCTCTGTGGACTTTTAATCTGCCTGAGCGGCCGGGCTTTGCGGAATGCGATGTGTATTATGTGACCCGGACTTTCAGCGGCCGTCCCGGCCAACTTACTGGTCCCGTCAGGTCTGAAAAATCCAGGTCTAACAGGACGGGCGAGAGGCTCCGAGTCGGCCCCCTGCCTTTCCTATTTAAATTTCAGTTCTTTGAAAAGGATAAAGAAATCAAGTTCAAGGTCAAAGAGCACCAGTGGCATCCCACCCACACAGAAACCCTCTTCACGGCCAGGGGCCTTTGCCTCAGCGAGCAAAAGTTCATCACTTCAGACGACCAGGCCATCTCGTGGGTGCGCCTGGAAAATACCGGCCGTAGGCCTCGGTCACTCAAAACAATAGTCACCACGCCTCTGGCACTAACGCCGCGCACCGCCATCCTCTGGGAAAACAGGAACAAAAATTTCGTAAAATGGAAGGCCACCTTCAATCTTAAATTTCGCAACACATTAAATGCAGTGGTGGATAGATACTTATTAGTCCAGGCCCCAAGATTTCGGGCCAGAGAGGATGCTTTACGCCCCTGGCCGGGCAGGCAGGGAACTCGTCTGGAACGCTCTATAAGACTTCGCCCCGGGCGCTCTACCAGATTAATGGTAGTTTTCGGTATAAACGAAGACGAGCAGCATCTACACGCCAAGGTGCGCACTACGCTGCGCAGGAGAAATCCTCTTGGCGCACACATCAGCACACAAAACCAGTGGTTCAGGGAAAACATCCCGAGTTTTTCTGGGGACGACCCCTATCTGGAAAAACTCTATTATTATCGTTGGTTCGTGGCCAGGCGCAATATGCTGGACCCGGCAGTAGGCAATATAAAATACCCTGCCATCTACGAAGGCAAAGCCGCCTTTGAGGGCGTAGTTTCTTTTAGCTTGCCGCATCAGATAATTGAAACACGCTGGCTCAAAAGTCCCCTTTATGGCTTCTCTCAGATTAGAAATGTCATCGCTGGCCAGATAACTGAAGGGCGTAATATCGGACGCTGGTGCGACGATTACCTCAATTGGATACCCTGGTCCGCCTGGCTTTTATATCAAGTGCATCCGGATAAACAGTTCCTGCGCGAAATCTACCAGCCCATGCTCGCCTATGTGCAGCACGAGATGAGCCCTTACTACGATGAGGACGGGGATTTACTTCCCACGGTGCGCGGCTCCTGGCGCACAGGTATGGAATATCAACCCTCGTTTTTCTATTTCACCCAGCCTCGCTGGGACCACACCCTGAGTTCTCCCTGGGGGAAAGAGCAGGTGACGGCCTTGGAACGCGTGGACGAGGCCTCATATCTTCATCTCAATGTTTTAGCCATATCCAGAATGGCCCGAGCGTTGGGCGAAAAGGCTGAAGCCGTCCGCTACGAGCGTCTGGCCCGAAAGATTAAAGATGCCGTCATCAAATATATGTGGGACGAGAAGAGCAAATTCTTCTATGACATTCATCCCCTAAATCATAAAAAAGCGCTCGCGGCCAAATGCATCGTGGGATTTTACCCCTTCTTCGCCTTGATCGCCGATGAAGGACACTTGAGTATTTTCGAGCATTTGGCCAATGAGAAAGAATTCTGGACGCCCTGGCCAGCACCTACCGTTTCCCGAGACTGCCCCGCTTACTCCCCCACTCCCCACTGGAAGGTCGGCCCCCACGCCTCAAGGGAAAAGCCTCATCTTTATCGCTGCTCCTGGAACGGACCTGTGTGGCCCTTGGCCAATAGTCTCCTCGCCGAATCCTTGGCCCGGGCGGCAAAAATTTCAAAAAACCACAAACTCACAAACCTTTTCTCACAATTTATACGCAAATTTACTCTCCTTCATTTCAAAGACCGGGATATTAATTCTCCCTGGTTAGTGGAGCATTATAATCCCGAGACCGGCGAACCTTTAAGCCCTTACCATGACTATTTTCATTCCTGGTTTAACGACCTCATAATCCGACATATTGTGGGTTTCACCCCGAGAGATGACGAAAAAATCGAACTGCATCCGGTGGATATCGGGCTGAATGAATTCATGATAGAGGGGATTAATTATCGGGGAAAAAATATAGACATAAGATGGCAGAGACCGAGGAAAAAAGGCCGCTTGAGGAATGAAGGTTACTTCCTATTCGTAAATGGAAAAAAGGTCTTCAGAGCATATGGGTTGGAAAGGGCACTCATTGATTTGTAACTCGTGACTCGCTCGTAGGGGCGGATGGTGCATCACGCAGGAGGGCCTCAATTTTTTTTGCCGCATCTTCGGCTTTTTCAGCAAATTCGCTTTGCGGATATAATCTTATTACTAACCTGAACTTGGCCAGGGCCTCTTCGTAACTTTCTTCCTCGTATGTCTCCTCGGCATCCTCAAAAAGGTCCTCTGCGGTGGTAAAGGCCAGCCCCTCCTCCCGCCGCTGCCTCATATGTTCCAGAAAGGCCTCTGCCTCTCGGCCCTCGCTCAAATCACTATAGTTAGCCAGAACTCGCTTACACTCTGCCACTGCCGCATCCATATTGCCCACCTGAATGAAAGCCACTGCCCTTCTAAGGCTCTTATCCGCCCGCTGCTGGCGCCATTCTCTTAGCTTCGCCTGGCTTTTTTCGGCATAGGGGCTTTCGGGATGGCGTTTTATTATGTTATTTAGAAGAAATTCAGCCCTGGCGCGTCTATTCTCCTTGGCAAGCGCCAATGCTCGAGCATAGAGATTCCCTGGCCGGTTGGCCCACATTTGCCAGATAACGAGACCCGTCACTATCAGCACAGCCGTGAGCACCCCAGCCCAAATAATGGCTCTATATGCCCTCTCTTCCCGGCTGGGCGCCAGGGCCTCACGCGCAACCCTGCCCAGAGCCGTCCCTTCCAAGACTTCACCTGCAGCCTCCGGGACGCTCAAACGCTCCCACTTTGCCCCCATTTCTACCCGTTCCAGTTCTTTCAAGAAGGCTCTGGCACTTTCTATACGCCGCTGCGGCTCTTTCTCCAACATCTGCTCCACAAGTCTTGCCAACTCTTTGGGAACCTCTGGTCTCAGATTCCTTATGGATTCTGGTAGTTTAAAACGATGCGCCCTGATAACTTCTATGGTGTTTGCGCCCCTGAAAGGCACCTGACCGGTAAGGGCCTCATACATCACCACACCCAGAGAATATATATCCGTACGCTTATCCACATTTCTGCCCTCGGCCTGCTCCGGTGACATATATTCCACGGTGCCGATTATGCCCCCGGTCTGGGTCATTCGCGTGGCCTCGACTACCTTGGCAATGCCGAAATCTGTCAACTTAGCCTCACCCTGGGCATCAAACATTACATTACCCGGCTTGATGTCTCTATGAATGACGCCCTTATCGTGAGCATATTCTAAAGCCCGTCCTATGCACTTGCCCATGTTCAGCACTTCATCCACGGAAAGTCGCGCACTTTCACCCAACCGGTCGTCAAGGCTTCCTTCTGAAACATATTCCATAGCATACCAGGGTGTGGCCTCTTCCTCCCCTACGGCCAGGACTCTCACGATATTGGGATGGCGAAGCGTCTTCAGCGCCAGTATCTCCCGACGAAAACGGGTTACAAAAACCGGCTGCAAGGATAGTTCCGGTGGGAGCACTTTGAGGGCCACTTTGCGGCCCTGGCTATCGACGGCCTCATACACCCGGGCCATCCCTCCCTTGCCCAACTCTCGGCTTATTGTGTAATCACCGAACTTACGACCAATCATTTCTTCATCCCTGCCTGCCGGCAGGCAGGCTTGTGCAACCTGCGGCGTGGGTCCTGCGACACTTAAACATT
>LIZR01000139.1 GCA_001302825.1 Planctomycetes bacterium DG_23
ACGCTGCGGGAGACCATCTCTGTGTGGCGCAACAAATGGACGGCCTTAGCCTACTGTGAAGGCAAATTCTATGAGACGGCCACCTATGATATTGAGATAGTTGACCGGGTGGGTGCGGGCGATTCCTTCACCGCCGGGATGCTCTGCGGATTTCTGCAGGGCGATTTGCAGAAGGGCGTGGATTTAGGCGTGGCCTTTTCGGCCTTAAAGCAGACCGCACCCGGGGATTTGAACTTCGCCACCCTTGAGGAAGCCGAACGCATAATGACAGGCGCCGGCCTGCGCATAGTGCGATAAATCCGGCGTAACTCAGCGATAAATCTTTGAGAAAGCTTGCCTTCCGTAGTCGGGCTCGTCCCTGAGCCCGACATAGAAGGCTGGGTCCCGCCAGAGGCGGACAGGCAGGGACGACCCAGTTTCGTGGACAATATAAGAGAAACAAAAGATAATCGTAGTCTCAGCCCCTCAACAACTCATCCGCATAGTGTCAAACAGGTTGTGTTTTTGGGCGATTAGGCGGGCGGCTTGCCCCAGGCGTTTGGTGTAGGCCTTATAGGTGGGGCGGTGGAAGAAGATTTTCTTGTAATAATCCACCAGATGCGGGAAATGCTCCTCCAGCACCTCGCGCACTGAAGGCCATATATCAGGCCGCGGGTTTAATTTGTCCAAATAAATGTGGTCAAGGCGAAGTCTGGCGATGGCTTTCATCAAGGCCTCAAGATTTTCTTCCGTATCGGAGATTTCCGGCAAAAATGGCCCCAGGAAAACCCAGACGGTTATGCCCTTTTTGTCGGCGGCCTTCAGGGCCTTAATCCTTTGCAGTGTAGGCGAGGAGCCGGGTTCAAAGAGCCGTCTCAGGTCCTCATCCAGGGTGGTCAAGGTTGCGCCGATACTGACGCGCGGATGCTCCAGAATATCCAGATCCTGAAGGAAAAATGCGCTTTTGGTGAGTATGGTGACCTTAAAACCGGCCTCCAGGAGAATCTGGACACATGCGCGGGAAAGGCGGTATTTTTCCTCCAGAGGCTGCCAGCCATCGCAGACGGAACTGATGAAGACGCGGCCTTTGGGTTTTCTTTTCACCTCCTTTTCCAGCACTTCCCGGGCGTTGATGCGCACATCCACGAATTCGCCCCAGGGCTCCTTGTGGCCGGAGAAGCGGCGGATGTATCTGGCATAGCAATAGCGGCAGCCGTGCCCACAGCCGCGATAGCAGTTCACCGCATAATCGGCGAGCCCGGAATCCACCAGAAGCGATTTACATTTTATCTGGGCAATTTTCATAATGATTTAGCAAGAAGGGTGCTGAGATAAAGGTTTGCCGTCCTCTCCGAGTGGCGGATGGCGAATGACCCTTCGGACGCTGCCCTTTGGATGCGAAGCCCCAATCCCGGTGCGGCTCATTCCACCGCTAATTGTTCGCAGAACTCCAGGGCGATACCCTTATGGCCGGTTCGGCGAGGCAGGTCTTCCAGGCGGACAATGATGGCCTCGCCGGTTACCGTCTGCAGGATATAAGAGCCGCGGGATTGCTTGTGGGAGCCCAGCCTTACCTTGACCGGTATTCCGGACGGGACTCTGTCGGACAAGGGAGCCACGAAATAGACCCCGCACTGGGAGATGTTTTGCGTCCAGCCGTGGGTGAGGATTTTGTCGCCTTCAACCAAAGAGATGGCCCGGGAGAGGTCTCGCCGCGGATACCTGCGACGGTCCTGTGTTTCCATATGCGCTCTCCTCAAGGCTCGTGGCCCAGAAACATCACAAAAAATATACCACACCCGGAAAGAGTTGTCAAAGATTTTTTTCAAATTTTTCGGTTAAAGGGACGATTCTGTGCGACCTTTATCACCGCTACTTAAAAAACTACCTTTCTAATAGGCACTGCTCAGGAGGTGAATATTGCCTATTTTCACTCGCTTTAAGCCGGCCTCCAGAGCGGTCGTCCGGGAGGCAAGGGCGTGGTTGCGGGAGGTGGTGGGCAGGTCGCTCATATAGAAATGGGGGTGAAAGGCCAGGAGGCTATAGGGGATTTCCGGGTCCAAAGAGGCGATAAAGGAAGCGATTTGGGCCACTTCGGCCTCATCAACATAGCCGGGCACAAGGAGTGTGGAGGCTACCAGAAGGGGCGGCTGGGGGCGCTTTTTGGCCATCTCGGCCAGATAGGCGAAATTTTCCCAGGTGCGCTTTTTGGTTACTGCGCACAAGGCCAGGGCCACTTCTTCCGAGCCCGCCTTGAGGTCGAATTTTATGCATCCGCCTGAGGAAAGGGCAATTTGGGCCATCTGGCGCAGGAGCGCCCGGCTCATAGAGCCGTTGGTCTCCCAGCAGATGCGCAGTATGCGGCCCTCATTTTGAGCAAGGGCCAGGCGGGATGCGGCTAATGAGTGGCGGGCCTGAGCGGTGGGGTCGCCGCCGAAATAGCAGATGCAGGAGGTGCGGCCATCCACGGCCCGGGCGAGTTCTTCAGCGCTTCTCGTATTTGCCCTTGAAGCGGCCTCTCTGAAGTGCCAGTTCTGGCAGAAAAGGCAGTTAAAGGTGCAGGCCTGATAAAAAACGGCCAGGTTCTTATAGCCATATTCCGGCCCGTCTTTTAAGGCGAATTTGGGGAAGCCGCAGCCGGTTCCTCCGGGACAGACCCAGTCGGCGACGCAATTGGTAGGGAGGGAATCAAAATACCAGGAAACGCTGGCCCCTTCCGGCCCGCCGCCTTTGAGTTTTCGCTGGCGATTTTCCCTTATCCCACAATAACCGCGCTCGCCCGGGCCAATAGTGCAGGCGTTGACGCAAATGGGACAGGGAATTCCCTGGGGACTTGTGGGCGGAGAAACGGGGAGATTGAATTCCTGGCGGGTCTTCCGATGGACGGCCTGGATGTGTGCGGCGACCTCAGGGAATCTGGTTCGGATGCAGGAGAGGCAGACGCCAAGGGCGCGGGAGATCAGTGGTGATTCGTTGCCGCAGGAGATACAGCGAGCCGGTGATTTAGGTTTAATCCATTCCATAGTGCGAACTGAAATGCAGGTTTTGTGAGACATGAGTCATGCGTCGCCCGTTCAGGACTCCGAAGGAGCCCTTCAGGGTTCCGAGGAGTAGGACACAAGCAGGGGCAGAGAGTTGTCTATTTTTTAGTGTCGCACGACCCAGGTCGCACAAGGATGAAAAGCAGCATTATTCAGGCGCTACTTCTATTTCTTCCAATTCACCTGCCGCTTCGGTCTCCTCAACCTCTTCAGTTTCTTCCGCTTCTTCAGTTTCTTGCGCTTCCGGGGCCTCTTCAATTGCTACTGGTTGCTGAATCTCTTCGGGCGCCGGGGCTTCCGGTGGTCTTTGGGCCTCTTTGGCCTTTTCTTCCTCCTCGGCGGCCCTGCGTTCCAGGACTTTTAAGGCCTCCAGCCAAAGAGGGAATTTCTGCATAAATTCCTCTTCCTCGGGCGAAGGGAAGACATCGTAAAGGAGAATATTGTCGTGGATGCGGTCTATTCTATCGGCACCCCAACCTTCCTCAGGAGGGAACTTCTCCAGGAGCCGAAGCAGTGCCTGTTCCTCGCTGGTGCGTTTTTCCTGGGTGGCCTTGGCCAAAGCCTCTTCCCGGGCTTTTTTGATTCTATCCTTGCGTTCGGCTTCTATAGCCTTTCTCTGGGTCATTCTTTCGCGCATCTTTTCCAGTTCTTTCTGGCGGGCGATCTTGGCGGCCTCTTCCTCCACAGGGCTTAATTGCGGAAGTCTCCTTATGGAGGCAATTTGGTCCAGATAAAGGCCTAACCGGCCGTTGAGGCCATCCTTTTCGCCAGAGAGGTCAAGTTTTATCTTTTGTGCGCTCTTCTCTGCAAGAAGGCCCTGAAAGAAGGCGCCGTTTTTCAAGGTGACCCTTATGCGCCAGCCCAGGGAAAATGCCTCCAGGTTGATGGGTTCAGGCTTAACTTCCCTTTTAAGGATGCGAATAGGTTCCTCCTGGCCCCTTAAAGAAGAGGCAAAAATAAGGGGGCCGGCAAGGCACGTAAGAGATAGGATTAAGAAAAATCGCCTCATCGCCAACCCCCTTTGCTAAAGCCTTTATACCTTTGAGCCATTTGGCCAGGCCTTGTTGCAGCCCCCTTACTTGGGTGGGGAGAGGACAGGGGAAACCTCTTCTACTCCCCCAGGGCCTACAGTCGGAGGCATCACGATAGGTTCGGGAACGATGATTATCTCCACCCGACGATTTTGGGCCTTGCCTGCGGATGTAGCATTATCGGCGATGGGCCGGGTATAAGCGAAGCCGGAGAAGAACATACGGTTTTCGTCGACGCCTTCTTTTTTAAGGAATAGCAGCACATTTCTTGCCCGCTCGGCCGAAAGTTGCCAGTTATCCGCCCAGGGCGAGACCTTAATGGGGTCGGTATCGGTATGCCCGTCAATGCGGATGAAAAGGTCTTTGCCCTCCATCTTGAAGAATTTCGCCACATCTTTCAAAGCCGCCTCTGCCCGGGGCTTTATGTCCACCTTGCCCGAATCGAAGAGCACATCGCCAGAGAACCTCAGCGCCCCCGGTGGCAAGAATTCCATCTCCGGCCTTGTCGCAGCCAGTTCTTCGAGTCTGCGCAGTATCTCCTGACTGGTGAGCCTTTCCGCCTGCTGGAGTTCTGTGTAGGCATCTTCCAGCGCGCCGGCTTTTTCCTTCCAATAACCGGCGTCACTCTGGGCAGCCGCCAGGGCCTGGTCTTTTTGGGCCTGTTCGCGTTTCACGCGGTCCAGTTCAGTCTGCAGTCTGGCGTTAATGTCCCTATAGTCATCCAGGTTTTGCATAAGTTGATTGTTGCGGGCAAGAAGGGCATCATACTTTTCCTTGGCCACGCAACCTTGCAGGACCACCAAGGCCGTCAGCAAAACCACCCCCAAACAAACCCTTCGGGTCATCTTCCCTCCCTTCTATCCGGTGAAAAGTTTCAGGAAAGGTTCGAGTATGCTTTGCGGCGCACGCAATACCGAACTCACCAGGGTCATAGCGCTAATAACGAGGAAAATAAGTGAGAGGACCAGGACGAAATAGAGGCCCGGAGAGACTGTGGGACGCAAGAGTGCCCGGGCATAAGCCGGGGCCTCTTCGCGCTCGGCCAGTTCTCTCACTTCCGCTTCTGCCAGTTCTTCGCCGGCCTCTTCCATTTCCTCCAGGACTTCGGCGACAACGGCAGGGCCTTCGGCCGGAGCCTCGGCCTCTTCTTCAGCCCCCTCTTCCCCCTCTTTGAAGGGCACCGGCCCCTCGGATGTTCCTTCAGGCGGCGGCTCCACCTTCAGTTCCTCATCTGCTTCGAATACGAGTGCTGCTTCTTCCTCCTCTTCCTTTTCCTCCTCAAGGCCGGGGACTTCAATAGAAGGAGCCTCCCTGGCCGGGGCACCTTCTTCAGGGACGAGCTCCAGTTCCTCGCCTGCCTCCAGGAGTTCCATAATACCTGGGGCTTCCTCCTCGGGCGCTTCTTCCTCCGCTGCCTTTTCTTCTTTTAGTTTGAGGATGTCCTCCCGGCGAAAGGCTTGCTTGCCCTCCTGGAGAAAACTGCGCAAAGTGCCGTCGGAGATGTGCTTCTCCAATTCCTCCCTGGATAGACCGGTAGTACTTATGGCCTCATCCAAGGACACAAATTCCTCACTCATCTAACACCTCCCCACAGACAACATATAATGGAGTCTCACCAAGAGCTTGGTCAAAAGCAAAGCGCAAATTCCCTTGCGTTAGTATTATAACCACAAGCAATAAGGTTTCAAGTTTTTTTTCTTATATTTTTGGCTTTTTCTGCGTCAGGTACAGGGAGCGAAGCCGTCGGTGCGCAGGCTACTTATATACTTCCTCAGGAGAAAATATCTTTTCCTCTACAATCTCCAGTTGTTTCGTTTGGGGATTGAATTTGCGAAAATAGCAGGTGAAATATCCCAGATGGCAGGCCGCGAGTTTTTGCTCCACCTTGATGAGCAGGGAATTTTCCTCGCAGTCAACATAGATTTCTCTCAGGGTCTGGGTATGCCCGGAAATCTCGCCTTTTTGCATCACCCGGCCCTGGGAGCGGCGAAATACATAGACCTTTCCCGTCTCCAGCGTTTTTTTCACCGCCTCTTTATTCATATAGCAAAGAGTGAGCACCTTTCCCGATTCTATATCCACGATAACCGCAGGGATCAGGCCCTTTTCGTCAAAATGGAGTTTTGGGCAAGAAGTTGGGCTATTCTTTGGCCGAATTCTTTGGCGGCCTTGGGGCCGTTTCCGGTAATTATTTTACCGTCAACTTCAACCGGTTTTGCGGTATATATGGCGCCTTCGGCCTTTAAGGTCTGGGCCTCATCTTTCCAGACCGTGGCGCGCTTGTCTTTAAGCACGCCGCAATTCGCAAGTATAGCCGGGGCGATGCAGATGGCGCCGAGTAATTTATCCTTTTCCACGGTCTCTTTGCAAATCTTATGGGCGGTTTTATCGTTAAAATATTCCCGGGCACCGATGCCGCCTACGAAGATAACCGCATCATACTCTTCCACCTTGATATCCTTGAGCAGAATATCCGCCTTGACCATCATTCCCAGCATGCCCCGGGCCGGCTTGAGGCTGGATGAAGCAAGCGTCACTTTGGCGCCGCAGTCCTCAAAAATCTTTTTGGGCTCTTTAAGTTCCTCGTCACGGAACTTGCTGGAGGCGAAAATCATTACTATCTTTTTGCCGGAAAGGTCTGGTTTCTCCGGCCCGGGAGGCTCTTCAGCCGTGAGTAGGGGGGTATAGAAAAGAACCACCCCTAATGGCATACTGAGGAGCAGCCATAAAATCTTTTTCATCTACCTCCTCCCTATTTAAGAGGAAGTTCTACCGGCTCGCCGGTCTCGGCGGATTTATAGGCCGCCAGGGCCACTTCTAACGCCTTGAGCCCGTCAAATCCAGTGGCCGCCGGCTCCCGGTCCTCCTCAATGGCGGAAACAAAATCGGCGATCATTGCCAGCCCTGAGCTTTCGTTCCAGGTATCCCAGACGGTCTTGACCTTCTCGTTACTATAGACTTCAATGCGCTGGCGCAGGGCATCCATCTCCACCGTGCCCTTGGTGCCCACGACTTTCAAGGTGACATCGCCCCAGATGGGATAGGCCTTGTTAGGCCTTGACCAGGAGGGGTCATGGGAGCCGATGGTGCCTTTGTTAAATTCTAATATAAGCGTGCCGCAGTCGTCAATATCCATATCATAGAACTTGGTATCGACCTCGGCATAAACGGTTTTTACCTCATCCTCCAGCAGGTAGCGAAGTAAATCTGCGATGTGGACGGTGTGGTCCATTACCGCTCCGCCGCCGGATTTCTCCCGCTGGGTGAACCACCCGCCGGGCATCGTTCCGCGATTTGTCCCTCGCACGGCCAGTATCTCACCCAGGTCTCCTCCCGCCACGAGTTCCTTAATACGCTTGGCCGACAGGATGTGTCGGCAGGGAAATGCCGTGCCCAAATGGACTCCGGCGGCTTTTGCGGCATCAATCATCGCCTGAGCATCCTCTAAAGTAGTGGCGATGGGTTTTTCCGAAAGGATGTGTTTTTTGGCGCGGGCTGCGGCTTCTGCGTGTTGGCGATGGTCGGCATTGGGTGAGGTAATGATGACGCCCTGAATGTCCGTGGCCAGCAGGTCATCCAGAGAGGGATAGAAGCGGGAAGATAGTCTTTCAGCCATCTTCTGGCCTCGCTCGGCATCTTCATCCCAGATACCGGGAAGCTCTGCCTGGGGAAGCTCCAGAAGCGAGCGGGCATAGCCTAAAGCGTGCATATGCGCGAAACTTATTATGCCAATCCTGGTCATCGTCATTCCTCCTGTGGTTTCTTTAGACCAGCGGGTCCTATGAATCCAAGTGTATTACCTTGCCGGTTTTTATAGACTCAAGCGCAGCCAAAGCCAGCGCCAGGGCCTTGGTGGCCTCTTCGCCGGTAACCAGAGGCTCCCTGTCTTCCTTGATGCACTCTACAAAATGTTCAATTTCCAGAAGCGAGCCTGACTTGGTACGCGGGACTTCACTCTGGGGCCGGAAGGTCTTTCCTTCAGCCGGACGCAGGTTTATGGTCAAAGGACGGGCCTCGCGGCTATCCAGGGTTATAAGGCCTTTATCGCCGGCAACTTCAATGGCAGTAAAGAAGCCGCTAACTTCGGCCCAACTTCCCTCTATATGGGCAATCAAGCCATTTTTGAACCTGACCAAAACCAGCCCATAATCTATGCCTTCGACCCCTTTGTAGACCAGTCCCCTGGCATAGACTCTGGCCGCATCGCCAAACCACCAGAGAAGATAGTCAAAATCGTGCACCAAGGTGTCCAGGACCACGCCGCCTGATTTCTCAAAATCTCCATACCAGGTTTTGCCGCGGCCCGGAGAACCTCCGCATCTTGAGGTGCGCACCACCGCCGGTTTCCCAATAACCCCGGAATCTATGATTTCTTTGACCTTGAGATAATGCGGGGAAAACCTCACCACATGGCCTACCATAAATTTTACGCCGGCGGTTTCTATCTCCGAGAGCACCTCCTGGGCTTCTTCCCCGGTGCGCGCGATAGGTTTTTCCAGGAAGATGTGGGTTTTTGCCCGGGCAGCCTGAATAGCCAATTCCTTGTGAGTGGGCGTGGGTGTAGCGATGCTCACGATGTCCAGTTCTTCCTGAGCCAGCATATCTGAAAGCGAGCCGTAGGCTTTGATGTTTCTGGCCTGGGCGAATTCCTGGGCCTTATTGAAATCGGCATCGGCTGCCGCGAGCACCTGGCAGTCCGGCAGGCTCTGAAAGGCCCTACAGTGATTTCCGCCCATCATACCTACGCCTACCACACCAACCTTGAATGTCATAAATCACCTCCTTGAGATGCGGATTACCTAAGAGCCGTTCAGCAGTCCTGCCTGCCGGCAGGCAGGGCTGTCTGGCTCTTTGGCTGTCTTGCTGCAGTAGTTTGCTTCTTATCCTCAATTCTATGCCAATTAGCCCCCTCTCGTTCTATGAGGTTATATACCGTGTCCCGTTCCACAGGTTCAAATCCTGCCTCCATAATGAGCGAGACAATCTCATCCACCTTGAGATGCTCGGGTGTCCTGGCCCCGGCCGAATGGGTTATCTTCTCATAAACCACCGTGCCATTCAAGTCATCGGTGCCGAAACAAAGAGAGACCTGGGAAAGTTTCACCCCCAGCATAATCCAGAAGGCCTTAATATGGGGGAAATTATCCAGAAGAAGGCGGGAGATGGCAAGGGTTTTTAGGTCATCAACTGCACTTGGTCCAGAAAGATGGGCCATCCGGGTATTTTCCGGATGAAAGGAAAGCGGGATGAAGGCCTGAAAGCCTCCAGCCTGGCCGCTGTGGAGGCATTCATCCTGAAGCTCCCTCAGGCGAAGGAGATGTTCGGTGCGCTCCTGGTAGGTTTCAATATGGCCGTAGAGCATAGTGGCGTTGCTTTTTATGCCCAATTCGTGGGCGGTTTGCATTACCTTCAGCCACTTTTCACCGGGCAGTTTCTCCGGACAAAGGGCGGCTCTGACCCTGGGGGAAAAAATCTCCGCGCCGCCGCCGGGAATGGAGCCCAGGCCGGCCTCAATGAGTTTCTGTAGCGTCTGGCGAATAGGCAGCCCTGAGATTTCGGCCATCTGTGCTATCTCTATCGCAGTGAAGGCCTGAAGATGCAGTTCGGGGAAACGCTCCTTGAGGCCGGAAAGCATATCCAGATACCAGTCCAGCGGCAAGTCGGGATGAGTGCCGCCGACGATATGGAGTTCGGTGGCGCCGCTTTGGGCGGCTTCGCCGCCCCGCCCAAAGATTTCCTCCAGCGCCATCTGATAAGCGCCTTCCTCGCCGGGCCTTCGGCTGAAGGCGCAAAACTTGCAGGCATTTTTGCAGATATTGGAATAATTTATGTGATGATTTACCACATAATAGGCCCGGCGGCCATTCTGACGCTCTCGCACCATATTTGCCATACGGCCGATAGCGAATATATCCCGTGAGCGAAAAAGGCGCATGCCGTCCTCAAAGGAGAGTCTCTCTCGGGCCTCCACCTTTTTCAAAATGTCAGTTAAATTGGATTCCATAGAGGCTCTACGGCCTTTCTTGCTATGTCGGCCATCCCCGGTGCCCTTCGGATGCTGCCCTTCAGGGTTCTCGTCCCGAGACCCTTCAGGGTCGAGGGAAGCATCCTCAGGATGCGAAGCGCTAAAAGGGCCTCCCGCGTGGGCTCAGGTCTCTGACTATCTTTTGGAACCGGTCCAGTTCGCCCATAGTGGGCTTGAGATAGCCATCCTTGAAGGCCCAGAGATAGAGGTAGTATTTCTGCCGGGCTGCATGAGAACGCGCCATATCCAGAAGGCGGCTGAAGCATTCCTTGAACTCCTCATACGCTTTAGCGGGCATCTTGGCCTTGAGTCGGTCTATCTTTTCCAGGGCCTTTTGGGCCCGGACGATATTCCGGTCCTTTTCTTTAAAGATGCGTTTGAGATTGGCCGGAGTGGGCCGCACCCGTGTTTCCCAGCGCGGGAACATAGGGGCGTAACGCAGAATGATGTAATAGAAATTGTCAAGGGGCTGGCCGTTGGCGCGGATGCCGCGCACATTTGTGGCGTCGGCGGCTATGTCCTCGGCGTTAAGCAAGAGCCGGGCAAGTTCGGCGGGCAGTTTCTTGCCGAAGCGGCGTCTGAGATACTTTTCGGTTACCGCTTGTAAGTCCGCATTCGGGTCTTTGGCCAGTGCGGCAAAAAGGTATAGGTTCACCTCGTGCAGCGGCCAGATGGAGGGCCGGGCAAAGAACGGTCTCAGCGCCTGCCCTCCCCAGCCCATAGTTACAGCGCAGAGCCCATTCACTCCCCGCCGGGCGCAAAGTTTAGCCCGCTTCTGCATCTCCTTTCCCATCACCAGGAAAGTGTGCGGCCACCCCATACAACTCTCAAAACTCAATTCGCAGACCTGGTCGTGTCCCTTATACTTCCCTATCCAGGGATTAAGGGGATGGTGCAGGTTCACATCCGCCCAGGTGGCCTTGTAAACGAAGGCGGTATCCTCCCCCTCAAGAGAGCGGATAAACGGTGGTATGTCGCGGCTGGGTTTGAATTGAAGCCGGGGAGATTTAAAGGCGCGCACCCGGTTCGG
>LIZR01000140.1 GCA_001302825.1 Planctomycetes bacterium DG_23
CGCGGGCTCACATACCGGAAGAAGCGCCAATATGATAAAGCCCTTGCTGACTTTACAATAACCGTTCAAATTTCTCCCCGATTTGCCCAGGCCTTTATTGACCGTGGCAACATTTATCTGGATAAAGGTGATTACGGTAACGCCATTGTGGATTACACAAAGTCTCTGCATATCAATCCTCGAAATGCCAATCTTTATAATAACCGCGGCCTTGCTTACTGGTTTAGAGGCCACTATGAGGCGGCAATTGCAGATTATACAAAGGCCATCGAACTTAGCCCCAAATCTGCCCGGGCCCACCACAACCGCGGTATCGCCTATTTTGATAAAGGTGAGTATACGGCCGCTATGGCAGATTTTGATCGAGCTATCGAACTTGATACCGATTATATCGACGACGCTTACGACAGCAAAGGCCGCGTGCTTGTAAGAATGGGCAATTTCCCTATAGCCCTGGATTACCATAATAGAGCCATAAGAATGTGCCCGGGCAACCCACATTATTTTGTCTCCAAAGGTTTTGCCCTTGAAAAGATGGGCCAAAAAACCGAGGCTGAAGCCGCTTACCAACAGGCAGTGACAATAGATGTTAACCACTATAGAGGCTGGAGAAAGGCCTGGGCGACTTATGGTCAGGCCTTAGCCTACGGGCGGCTCGGGGATAAAGAAAACTGCCTGAAGACCCTGAAAATTTCAATAGGACTGTTGCCCCGATTAAAAGACCGGGCCAAGAGAGAAGAACTCTTGCAAGAATACTGGAACGACCCGGATTTTAAGGCCCTGGTAGAATGATGCAGGACACACGGCAGGCGGCAGACGATTCTTAAGAACGAGGTTGGTTATGAGTAAGTCTGGGAGGGTATGGGTGGTGATAAGTTTGATAGTGGCCTTAGTTCTTATGAGCGGCGCGCTCTTTGCAGGTGATAAAGAGGCAGAGGAGGCCTTTGAACGGGGTCTTGAACTGACCAAATTAAGTGAACTTGACCAAGCAATTGAGGCTTTTACTGAAGCCCTTCAACAAGGAGGTCCTGAGTGGAAATACTTTGCCTTGGCCCACTATAAGCGAGGTCTCGCCTATGCTTTCAAAGGTCGCAACAACCGAGCAATTACCGATTTTTCGAAATGCATTGAAAAGGCCTCTGACGAAGGGCTTATGGTCGCAGCGCTCTATAACCGGGGTACGGCCTTTCGAGAGCAGGGCCAGCCCGATAAGGCTATCGCTGATTTTTCAGAATGCATCAGAATAAGTTCGGATAAGACAGTCACCGCCACTGCCTACTACAACCGTGCAGTACTATATCATCATAAGGGCCTTTACAATGAGGCAATAAGCGATTATTCTGAATCAGTCAGCCTTAATCCAAATTACACCAAGGGCTATGTGAATCGCGGGGTGGCCTACTACGAAATAGCGCAATACGACCTTGCTTTGGTCGATCATACCAAAGCCATCCAACTTGAACCCCAACTCGCTGTCGCTTACAACAATCGCGGCCTGGCCCATTGGGGCAAGGGTAATTATGACTCAGCCATCGCTGACTTTACCGAGGCTATTCAACTGAATCCCAAATTCACTGAGGCATATAATAATCGGGGTCTGGCCTACCACTACAAAGGCCAATATGAAACAGCAATCGCAGATTATTCTACCTCTATCAAACTTAATGCGCGATACCACCTGGCCTGGAACAACAAAGGCCGGGCGCTTAACAGTATGGGAAAACACCAGGAGGCGATAGACTGCCACAATGTGGCTATTGGATTGAACCGTGATGAAACTTATTATATGGTTTGCAAAGCCTATGCCCTGCAGAAATACGGCAAGACCGCCGAGGCCGAAAGTTTATATAAAGAGGCTCTAAAAGTAAAACTGGATGAAGGCAAATTTGCTGGGACGGATAAGGCCTGGATAATTTATGGAAAGATGTGTGCTTATTCCCAACTCGGCGATAAAGAAAACTGTTTTAAGGCCCTGAAGACCTCTATAGAATTATTGCCTAATCTAAAAGACGAAGCCAAAACGGAAGAACTCTTGCAAAAATACTGGAACGACGCGGATTTTAAGGCTATAGTTGAATGAGGTCGGCTGTCGATTGTCTGCCCTGGGCCGTCTGCGGTCGGCTGTCAGCCGTCTTTGGTTTTTCTCTGTGTTCTCTGCGGTTTTTCCGGCTTCTCAGTTTTTTTCGCGGAATTCCTCTAATGCGTGGAATTCGCGCCAGAGGCGGGCAGGCGTGTTATGTTTTTTCTCTTTCCTCGTGGACTCTGCCTTCTCTGTGGTTTATTTTTTGTATATTTATCTGCGGTTATCTGCGGTTTATCGGTTCGTGTGAGTCGTGGTTATGAAAGCAGAGATAATTGCAATCGGTTCGGAACTGGTGCGGGGCCAGACCATAGACACCAATTCCGCCTGGCTTTCCCGAAGGCTTCTGGAGGCAGGCGTTCCTGTGGCCTATCATACCGCGATTGGCGACGATAGGAAGGCCATAAAGGAGGCGGCGAAACTGGCGGCCTCCAGAGTGCATCTGGTGATTGTTACTGGCGGTTTGGGCCCGACCAAAGATGATTTAACCCGTGAGGCCCTGGCCGAACTTTGTCGACGGCCCTTGGTAGAGAATAAGGCCGCGAGGCGGGATATAGAGACGATAATCAAGCGCCGTCACGGCCAGGTCTTGCCCAGCCATCTCAGGCAAGCCTTAATTCCACGCAGCGCAAGGCACCTCAAGAATCCTGTTGGTTCTGCCGCAGGATTTCGGCTGAGATGGGGCCGGGCCACAATTGTTGTCCTTCCGGGTGTACCCAGGGAGATGCGGGGGATGTTTGAAGAGGGGGTCTTGCCCTGGATAAAGAAGTCAGCCACAAGTAGGGCGGCGATTTTAACGAAGACCATTCGGACCGTGGGAGTTCCGGAATCCGGGGTGGACCAGCGCATCGGACATCTTATGGGCAGGAGTAATCCGGATGTAGGCACCGGAGCCAGGGATGGGATGGTGGATGTGAGGATTACCGCAAGAGGAAAATCCGCGTCAGAAACAAGGAGGCTTATTGGAAAAACTGAGGCCGAAATAAAAAGACTTCTTGGCGATGCCATCTATGCCACGGGCGAAGATACCCTTGAAGGTGCTTGCGCAAGGCTTCTCCTGGAGAAAAAGAAGACTCTGGCGGTGGCCGAATCCGCCACCGGTGGTCTAATCTCCACCCGGCTTATCAGTTGCCCTGGTATATCCAAGTCTTTCCTGGAAGGAATTGTGGCTTATTCCAATGCGGCCAAGGTCCGCCATCTCGGCGTATCTCGTAATTTAATCCGTCGCTATGGAGCGGTCTCGGCCGAGGTGGCCGGGGCAATGGCCGCAGGCGCAAGGAAAAGTTCAGGCGCGGATATTGGCCTGGCCACGACCGGCATTGCCGGGCCAACAGGTGGGACTAAAAGCAAGCCGCTGGGGCTTTTTTTTATTGCCATTTCCTCTAAAGATGGCACAGAGGTAAACGAGTATCATTTTCGCGGCAACCGGGAGCAGATTCGCAGTCGTGCGGCAATAACTGCATTAAATTTACTATGGCTAAGATTAAAATGAAAAAGATTTGGCAAGTGACGGTCTTAATAGGCGTGGTCATACTTTGCGGCTGCAGGACGCATTTCGGATTAGGGGTCTATGTTGAAAAGGGTTATGGCAGCCAACCACCGCACCAGAGGATAACCCTTCCCGATACGCCTTAGAAAGAGCCTCCAAGCTAAATCTTATTTATCCCAAAGCAGGCCTTCTTCGCCTTCAGCGCAGTAAAAACAGGAGATAGGCCCCGGCGAGATAGGTGGCTGCCATCGCCAGCGAAGGCCAGGAAAACCACCAAATCATTCATAAGTAATATGAGGCCGATGGTCAAAAAATGGATTTGACCCCCACGCACCCTCATAGCGTGGTCCATTAGTTGACCAGGACGGTAAAAGATATCCGAGAGAAAGATAACGGTAACATTCATAATATTGGCGCCGAATATATTGCCCAGCGCCAGGTTATAGAGTTCCGGAAGGCTGGTCGATATGGCCAGAAATATGCTGCCTACGAAGCTGGCCTCTAAGTTATATTCCACGGAGAGGCGTTTGCCGGAATGGGCGAGCAATAGCCCACCCATAAGAATAATAACCAGCAGGAAAGAGTAGCCGGTAAGAATTGCACGCAGGCTGGGTAGTTGTCTTTTAGAGGGCATTTCCGCCGCAAGCGGGCTTACCTGTTCATACTTGAATAGCCTCCAGGAACCCAGAAGATAAACTACGAAGGCAAATATTAAGAGACTGCTCACGCCGAAGATTCCGGGGGGAACAAAATCTGGCGGACGGACGGCCTCAAGCAGGAGAGCAAAACAGACTATGAGAATAAGAATGACACTTAAGCTCTGGGAGGCTATGATTCTCCGGCTGGCCGCAGTAAAGATAACCTTGGTCTTTAAGACGAAATCCAGAACCACGATTATAGATATATTGAAAAATATGGAGCCGAGGTTGTTACCAATAGATAGATTGGGGGCCTTTTCAATTCCGGCAGCGGCGGTGGAGGTGAATAGTTCGGGAAGTGTTGTGGCAAAGGCCATAAATACCAGCCCTACCCAGGCCTGACCCAGCCTTAGTTTTTGGGAGAGGGTATTGCCATATCGGGAAAGTTGACTTCCTGCGATAATCACCATACAGGCGGCAATTACCAGTTGCCCCCAGGGATTAATCAAGTCAATAAACTTAAACATAGGGCCCCTTAATCACCACCGAAGCCAAAAACCTCATCTTCTCGGGCAAAGACCGCCTTGTCTTCGCCGCCTATGGACGACGCTGTGAGCCACAGGGGAAGACTCTCAAGATATATTGAGTCTCAAGGCTTACTTTCTGGAGTTTCTTTTTCCGCGCTTTCCGCGGCTTTTTTTCTTCCGGCTTCGGTTTTGAGGGGAAGGGACCAGATGGAGAGAAAGCCCGGGGCGGCGCTATGAGGGAAGCTATCCTTCGGCCCATACGATGCCAGTTTGCGGTCATATAAAGAGTAAGGAGACTTGCGGCCGATGACCGACGCGGCACCTTTATACAACTTGAGGCGCACTGTTCCGGTAACAAATTCCTGAATTTTGGAAAAGAAGGCATCCAAGGCCGGGCGGAGGATGCCGAACCAGCGGCCATTATAGACCAGTTCACTATACTGCCGTGAAAGCGGCTCTTTGAAATGTAGCACCCCGGCAGAAAGAGTAAGTTCCTCCAGGGCCCGATGGGCCAGATGGAGGACGGTAGCAGCCGGAGCTTCGTAGACTTCCCGAGATTTGAAACCAATCAGGCGATTTTCAATCATATCCGAACGACCTATGCCGTGAGAGCCGGCAATTTCATTTAGCCTGGTAATGAGGGACAGACCATCTAAGCGCTCGCCATCAAGGGCTACAGGATTTCCCGCCTCAAAACCGATTTCAATTGTCACCGGCTCATCAGGGGCCTTTTCCGGGGAGACACTCATTACATAAATATCTTCCGGGGGTTCTTGCCAGGGGTCTTCCAACACTCCGCATTCCATGGAGCGACCCCAGAGGTTGTAATCTATGGAATAGGGGGCGGCCTTGCTGACCTTAATGGGAATATTATGGCTCTCGGCGTAGTCTATCTCTTCGTCACGGGACTTAAAAGGCCACTCGCGCAGAGGAGCGATGATTTCCAAATCAGGAGCAAGGGCGGCTATGGAGGCCTCAAACCTCACCTGGTCGTTGCCCTTGGCCGTGCATCCGTGAGCGACATAATGGCACCTCTGCTGGCGAGCGATGTTCACCAGTTCCACACAGATGGTCGCTCGGCCCAAGGCGGCGGAGAGATAATAGCCGGATTCATACATAGCATTTGCCCGTAGGGTCGGGATAACATACTCCTCTACAAAGGTCTTTCTAAGGTCCGCCACGATCCCGGCCACCGCGCCGATTTGGATGGCCCTTTCACCCACGGCCTCCAGATTTTTGCCTTGGCCCAGGTTAGCGATAAGGGCAACTACCTCAAATCCCTTCGTGTATGAGAGCCAGTGCAGCGCAACGGAGGTATCCAGCCCTCCGGAATAGGCCAAGACCACCTTGCTCATATTTCTTCTCCCACGGGTATTAGTGGCGGCATACCTTAGCCGGAAAAACATAAATTCAAACAACTCTTCGCAAAAAGTCAAGGAAAACTTTTAATTATTGGTGGGAAGTGTGTGCGGTCTTGTCTTTCAGGCGTGGAAATGAAAATAAAGAATATCGCCGTCAGAGACGATGTGGTCTTTGGGCACGGTGCGGGTCTTGCCTGTGGATTTGGCAGTTTCCAGAGAACCGGCGGTTTCCAAATCCTCAAATGAAGTGACCTCTGCGCGGATAAAACCTCTGGCCATATCGGTATGGACTTTGCCCGCCGCGGTAAGCACTACTTCGCCTTCTTCCAACCCCCAGGCCCGGATTTCTTCATCTCCCACGGTGAAAAAAGTGATAAGCCCCAGGCTCCTGTGCGCGGCTTTAATTACCGGGGGAGCCTGGAAACTCTCCAACCCCAGACTTTTGGCGAATTCTGCGCGTTCATCCGGTTCGAGTTGCCCCAGTTCTTTCTCTAACTGCGCCGAGATATAGACAGTTGCCAGTCCGGCTATGTTCTCCTGTTTGGCTGCTTCCAAATCGGCCTCGGAGATATTGACCACAAGGGAAAGGGGCTTCAGGGTGATAAAAGCGAAGCCGGCCAAGGCCCTTTTTTCGTCAAGTGTAAAAGGTACATTTCTCAGGCTCACCTCTTTCTCCAGCGTCTCCAGCACCCGCTCAAGCAGCGCCAATTCCCTTTTTTCGGCCTCTTGGGTGGCAGAGGGATGACGGACGGATTTTTCCAAGCGTTCCATCCTGCGCGATGCTACCTGCAAATCGGCCAGAATATAATCGGCCATAAGTTCCTTGAGGGCTTCCTCAGGCTCCGGAAAATCTCCAAAGCGAGCCAGGGTGGCCAGAAGCCCATCCATCTCCCGGAGATGCGCTAAGACCCGGGCCTCACCTTCCATGGCCCGTCCCGGCAGGTCTATCAAAGTCAGCCGCTCGTGGACCAACTTCTTATCTGGATATACCGAGCCCAGAAAATTCAGCCGCTGGTCCGGAACTTCAAGTTCTGACATATGGGTTAAGGCCACCTCACCGCGGCGAGAGGTAACATCCATTCCGGTCAGGGCCTCAAAAAGTGTGGTCTTTCCTGAACCAGGAAGCCCGATTATCCCCATCTTCATTCAAGCACCTCAAGATGAAATGTGAAATGCACGAATTAAACGCGTCCGCAGCGATGTTTATCGTCAGTTCTTTCGTGACGCGCTAATCCAGTTGCCTCCTGAAATCTTCATCTCCCCAAAAAACCGCAAAAGCAGGGTTGGACTTCGCATGGTCTTTTAATCTTGGCCTCAGTTTCATAGCCTTTTTCAATGTCTTTATGCAATTTTCCTTATCTCTGAGTTCTGCCAAACCTACCGCCATATTATACCAGGCCTCGGGATAGTCTTTTTTGATTTTGAGAGCCGTGCCGAGGCATTTCACCGCTTCCTCGTGTCGGCCGAATTTGGTAAGGGTGTTGCCCTTATTATTCCAGGCCTCGGGATAATCCGGACGAAGTTGGAGGGCATAGTCATAGCACTCAATCGCTTCTTCGCAGCGGCCGAGTTCGGCGAGTGCGTTACCTTTATTATTCCAGGCCTCCGGGGCTCTATTATCGGTAAGTTCCAAGGCCCTATCAAAATACGCAATGGCCTCTTGGTAACGGGCAAGGAAGTAAAGGGCGTTTCCCTTGTTATTCAAGGCTTCAGGATAATTCTCTCGGATTTCCAGGGCGTTATCATAACACTGAATGGCTTGCTTGAATAATTCCGGGTTATTTTCCAAGCGGCCGAGATGAGCGATACCGAGACCGGTATCATACCAGGCTTCCGCGTCTCTATATTGCTTTTCTCGCCGAATGTATAAATAAATGAGGATGCCTATTCCTGCAGCGACGGTGATTATTCCAATGGCAAGCAAAACCCACTCAAGGACCATTTGGGGACTCCTAAAATTCGTCTCCTCATTTCGTCCTGATTTTTTTCTATATTTATGTAAGGTTTATTTTTTGCCGAAGCCTTCACAGGTTTCCAGAATCAAGTTCAAGTTTTCCATATGCCCTGGGTAATTTGCTTTTTTGTAGCAGACACATCTTTTACTTCCAAGGCCACCGGGTTTCCCTCTTGGCGCGGCTTACCAATAAGTATACCATCCTTAGGGCCTATATCGTCAACATCCAACAAAATATTTTCGGTTCTCACGATGGATTTGTCAAGAAGAACTGCTGCGGCCAAGGGGTCGTGCAGGAAAAAGTAGTCGCTTTTGCGCAGGGAAAGCCACTGCCGGGATACATCTGAAGCGACTTGAGCCGCCGCAGATTCCATCCCGCCAAGTTCCTTCACTTCGTCTTGAGTGAGGTTCACTTTACGGGTTACATCCAGACCCACCAGAGTGAATTTAATCTCGGAGCGTAATACGGCCCGGGCGGCTGCCGGGTCGCAGGCGATATTATACTCCGGCTTCTTTTCCCCGATAACGCCGCCCATTATGACCACATCCTTGAGACGGTCCTTTATGCGCGGTTCGAGGCTTAAGGCCAGGGCTATATTGGTGAGTGCGCCCAGCGTAACAAGTGAAATATCCGGCTCAAGCAAGATTTGAGCCAGAAACTCTGCGGCGTGGCCGCTGGCAGGCTCAAGGCGCACATCATCAAAATAATTCGGAGATATGAGTAGGGGCTTGTGTTCACGAATATGGCCCAGAAGGGATTTTTCCGCGCCCAGATAAAAAGGCACCTTCTCTTTGCCTGTGGCCTGGAGGATTTTGGCCACCATCTTGCCTTTAAGGCCGAGGTCCATATTGCCGTGCACGATGGTAATGCCGGCGATGTCGCAGTCAGGATGCTGGAGCAGAAAAAGGAGGGCTAAGGCATCGTCAGCGTCACCGCCCAGACCGGAACAAATATCGGTATCAATGACGATTTTTCGCATCAGCGTAAATCCCTTCAATCTGAGAAAGGCCGCACCGGCCTCTCCGGTTATTTAACTATAGCCTTAAAATACGCGTCGTCCCAGTATTCTTGCAAGAGTTCTTCCGTTTTGGCTTCGTCTTTTTGATCAGGCAATAATTCTATAGAAATCTTCAGGGCTTTCAGGCAATTTTCTTTATCGCCAAGCCGCCCGTAGGCTAAGGCCTGGCCATAGAATACCCGGGCCTTTTTCTTGCCGTCATATTCTTCCGCATCTACATCTAAGGCCTCCAGATAGGTCTTCGTAGCCTCAGCCTCTTTGCCCCATTTTTCAAGGGTAAATCCTTTGGAAACGACAAAATGTGTTCGATGAGGGGCTATTTCTATAGCCTGGTTATGACATTCTACGGCCCGGGCAAACTCCCCTTCTTCTCTGAGGGCACGTCCTTTGTTATTGTAAGCGCGAGCATGTTCGGGTCTAAGTTCTATAGCCTTTGAGTAATCCGCCAGGGCCGCATCATATTCGCCTTTTTTCAAATAAACATTACCGCGGTTGTAGTAGGATTCAGCCTTTTCAGGATCAAGTTCAATGACCTTTGAAAAATCTGCGACGGCCGCATCATATTGACCTTTGCGTTCATAGGTAAAGCCCCGGGTAGTGTAGGCCTTGGCATATTCAGGGTCAAGTTGGATGGCCTTCGTATATTCGACGATGGCTTTGTCGCATTCTCCTTTTCTTTCATACGCAAGCCCGCGACTGTAGTAGGCTTTAACATGCTCTGGGTCGAGTTCTATGGTCTTGGAATAATCGGCAATGGCCGCGTCGTATCGACTCTCATACCACCAGGCGTAGCCGCGACCATAGTACGCCTGAGAATATTCAGGGTCAAGTTGAATGGCGTTCGTATATTCAACGATGGCCTTGTTGTATTCGCCTTTTTGGCTATACGCAAGCCCGCGAGCGCAGTAGGCTTTAGCATACTCTGGGTCGAGCTCTATAGCCTTTGAATAATCG
>LIZR01000141.1 GCA_001302825.1 Planctomycetes bacterium DG_23
GCGCACTTCATCCACCAGAATGAGAAAATCCTTGGCCTTAGCCCCACCGCGGTTAATTATGAAATTGCAGTGTTTGGGGGAGATATAAGCGCCTCCGCAGCTTCTTCCTCTTAAGCCGGCTTCGGCGATAAGCCTCCAGGCCTCTTCCCCCGGAGGATTTTTGAAGACTGAGCCTGCGCTTCTTCTGGTGAGGGGCTGCGCCTTCTTTTTCTGAGTGAGTATCTCCTGAGTGCGCTCCAGGAGAAATCCCGGCTCGGCCCCATCCAGGAGAAATTCGGCCCAGAGGATGGGTCCGGGGAGAGCGCCCTCTCTTCTGGAAAAATCAATTTCGGTTCGTTCCAGACGGTGAACCTCGCCACCTTTGTTGAGTATTCCTAAAGCATCGAGGCTGGAGGAAATCCTGCCCCATCTTCCTCCGGCGTTAGTGGCCACCGCCCCGCCAACCGTTCCCGGTATCCCGGCAAGACATTCCAGACCGGCCAGGCCGAAGGAGATGCTCTTCCGCAAGAGTCGGGGAAGGGAAAGCGCCGCCCCGGCCGAAACTCTTGCCCCTTCCCTCTTCACTCTGGCAAAACTTCTCCCGGCCAGATGCACCACCATACCCCTTACGCCCTCATCCCGTACTAAGACATTACTCCCTCTGCCTAAAAGATGAACTTGAAGCCCGAGCGCCGACGCCACATCAAGGCCTCTTATCAAATCTTGCATCTCTTGAGGCTCAAAATAAACCTCGGCCGGGCCGCCTATCTTTAGTGTGGTATGCCGCGAAAGAGGCTCCTCAAACTCGACCTTACCTTTCAAATCTTTGAAGTATTTCTCGGGCAATTTCGTCCACATTACCCGCCCCCATAGTCAAAAGCACATCGCCCGGCTTCAAGTTCTCAAGCAGATGGTCTCGAATTTCTTCAAATGATGGAAGATATAGCGCCTCCTTCCCCTGTTCCTTGAGCCGGGCCACCAAATCTTCCGAACTCACTCGCAGGCGTTCTGCCTGGCTGTCGCGCACAAAATATATGTCCGGGACCAGCACAAAATCGGCCTCAGCAAAGGAAACGGCAAATTCTTCCAGGAGAAATCGCGTCCTTGAATGTTGATGAGGCTGAAAGACGCAGAAAATCCGTTTCACCGGGAAAAACTCCCTGGCTGCTTGGAGCGTAAGTCGAACCTCTGTGGGATGGTGGCCGTAATCATCCACCACTATCACCCCTTTGCTGTTGCCCAGGATTTCGAAGCGTCTGCGCGCCCCGCGGAAATCTTTTAGGGCTTCCTTTATCACACTTTGGGGCAATTTCAAATTGTAGGTTAGACCTATGGCCCCCAGAGCGTTGGCCACATTATGTGCACCCGGAATAGACAAAGAAAACTTTCCAAGATGCTCACCCTGGCGAGAAACCTCAAATTCATATCTTCCCTGACGGGATTTGAGATTTCCGGCCTGCCAATCTGCCTGTTTATCCACGGCAAAAGTTTCAATAGCGGCACGGCAAAAGCGAGCGGCCTTCATCGCCAGCGGGTCGTCGGCATTTACCAGTAGCAGTCCCTCCTTTTTGACCTTTGAGGCGAAATCGCCGAAGGCCTCCACTATCTCGTTCAGGTCACGGTAATAATCCAGATGGTCGGCCTCAATATTATTGATGATGGCCATAAAGGGGTTGAGGTGCAAAAATGAGCGGTCATATTCACAGGCCTCGGCCACGAAATACTCCCCATCGCCAACGGCCGAACTTCCTCCCAGCGCATCAATATCCGCGCCCACCACAAAGGTGGGTGAGAGCCCCGCCTGCTCCAGGATATACGCCACTAAAGCAGTGGTGGTGCTTTTGCCGTGGGTGCCTGAAATGGCGATGCCCTTTTTCTCGTCCATAAGCCAGCCCAGAACTTGAGCATATTTGGCTATTTTAAGCCCGCGTCTTCGGGCCTCAATGAGTTCTGGATTGTCTGGCTTAATAGCGGCGGAAACTACCACCAGAACCACATCCGGGGCGATATTTTCCGCCCGATGGCCTATCTCAATTTCAGCGCCCGCGGCCTTGAGGCTATGGATGCGTGGGCCCGGGCGAATATCAGAACCACTGACCCGTGCGCCGCGGCGCATAAGGACGCTGGCAATCCCGCTCATACCAATTCCACCGATGCCGATAAGATGCACTCTCTTGTCAGAAAATTCCACGAGTTCCTCCGAAGTAACTTATACCTCGGCAAGGTCCAGTATCCTGCGGGCAACCAAGTTCCGTGCCTCGGGCCTACTGAGGGAAATACTGGCGCGAGCCATAGCCTGCAAGCGTCCTTCGTCTGCCAAAAGCCCTTTGATCAAAGCGGCCAAGGCTTGAGGCTCAAGGTCTTTTTGCTCAAGCAATATCGCCGCGCCCGCATCTTCCAGAATCTTCGCATTGTAATATTGGTGATTCTCTGTGGCTAAAGGATAGGGAATGAGGATGGCGGGAAGGCCTCTGGCGGTTATCTCGGAGATGGTGGTAGCCCCGGCCCGGCAAATGACCAGGTCTGCCGCTTCGTAAGCCGCACCCATATCGTCGATGAACTCAGTTACATAAGCGGGAAATCCGGCCGCCCAGTAGCCCATTGAGTAGCCGGTGTCTTTTCCGAGGCCCGTTTGATGGATGACCTGGATTTCTTGGCGCCGGGGGCCGAAGCCCTCTATGGTTTGCATCAGGGCTTCATTTATGGCCTCGGCACCCAGGCTCCCGCCCAGGACCAGGAGCGTTTTTCTTTTCGGACTGAGGCCGAAGTTTTTATAAGAGGAATCCCCTCGTGATAAAGTTACCTCTTCACGCACTGGATTACCCGTTGCGAAAACTTTGGATTTTTCTCGGAAATATTTCCTGGAGCCTTCCCACTGACAATATACTTCATTCACCCAGTGGGAAAGACGTCGATTGGCCTCGCCGGGAAGGAGATTGGGTTCAAGGATGGCTGTGGGAAGTCTCAGGATATGGGCGGCAACAAGGGGCGCCAAAGAACCGTAACCCCCAAGCCCCACAACTACCGTGGCGGTAGCGCGAGACTTCAGTAAAAAGAATAGTGAGCGGGAAAAAGCCAGCGTCAGACGCAAAGGAAAAAAGATTTTGTCCTTCAGGGTCGCTTTTCTGGGGCTTTTTATCTCAAGGGTTTCATACTCATATTGCTTGAGAATTTGTTTTTCCAGAGGTCTGCCGGTGGAGAGAAAAGAAATGATGACACCGGGAGATAGTCTCTCCAACTCCCGGGCCACAGCCAGCGCCGGAAAAAGGTGGCCCCCTGTGCCGCCCCCGGCAAATATCACCTTAACTGACATCTTGCACCCCAACCCACTTCGGTATATCTTCAACTACCGCTTTCCTTTGAGATATATTCAAGAGGATTCCTGCAGAAAGCATAGAGAAAAGAAGCGAAGAACCTCCGAAACTGACGAAGGGAAGAGACAACCCCTTGGTGGGCACCGAGGCCGTCACCACGGCTATATTTATCGCCGCCTGCAATCCTATCCCAAAGGTAAATCCAAAGGCAAGGAGGAAACCGAAGAAATCCTGCGCCTTTCGGGCTATGCTCATCCCGGCATAAAGAAAAATGGTGTAAAGAAGCACAATGAATGCCGTCCCCAGAAAACCCATCTCCTCCCCCAGGATGGCCAGCAGAAAATCGGTTCTGGCTGCGGGCAGGAAGAAAAGTTTCTGTTGGCTGGCGCCGAAGCCCACCCCTCCCAGGCCGCCCCGACCCAAGGCAATGAGCGACTGGATGATTTGATAGCCTCCGCCCTGCGGGTCTTCCCAGGGATTGAGGAAAGATTGAATCCTTCCCTGCCAGTAGTCAAACCTGGGCCAGAGAATAATATAGGTCAAACTTGCGGACAAGGCACCGAAGCCTAAAAGATAACTGAATCTCACTCCGGCCACAAAAAATAACACCAAGGCTACTATGCAAATCAAGCCTGCCGTGCCCAAATCGGGCTCTTTGAGTATGAGCCCTGCGGTCAAAGCCAAAATGAGCATGGCTGGGAGGAAGGTAGCCAGAAATCCCTTTATTCTTTCTTTGCGGCGAGTGAGAAAGGAAGCGAAGAAGATGATAAGCGCAAACTTGGCGAATTCCGAAGGTTGAAAACCTACAGGGCCGGCTCGCAGCCACCTGCGCGCGCCGTGGGCCGCATATCCCACGCCGGGGATAAGCACTATAACCAGCAGGATGAAGACGGCGATTAGTAATTTGAGTGCGTGGCGTTGGTAGAAATGATAATCTATGCGCGAGACAGCCAAAAGCCCCCCTATAGAAAGCGCCATCCACGAGAGATGCTTCAAAAAGAGACGACTCGCTAATGGCCCCTCCTCATCCACGCTGCCCGTGGAAAATATCATTATAATGCCCAGGGCCAAAAGAAATGTTACAGAGAAGATAATCCCGTATCTTTCTTTTTCCATATCATACCTCAAACTCAGCGCAATTTCAAACTGGCCACACCGATAGCCGCGCAAACCGCGCTCAATATCCAGAAACGGGCGGTAATCTTGCTCTCCGGCCACCCTTTAAATTGAAAATGATGATGCAGAGGCGCGATGCGAAAGATGCGCTTTCTCGTGAGCCTGTAGGAGGCCACCTGAAGTATCACTGAGATGGCTTCAAGGACAAATACACCACCGATGAAAAAAAGCAGAAACTCCTGCCGGGCCACCACAGAAATATATCCGATGGCCCCGCCCAGAGGAAGTGCTCCTACATCCCCCATAAAAACCTGGGCCGGGTGGCAGTTGAACCAGAGAAATCCCAGTCCGGCTCCGGCAATGGACGCGGAAAAGATGCTCATTTCGCTTGCGCCCCGCACAAAGGGAACCAGAAGATAATGACTGAACTTATAATGGCCGGCGACATAACTGACCACGGCAAAGCCTAAAGCCACCATTATCACGCAGCCGATGGCCAACCCATCCAGGCCGTCAGCAAGGTTCACGGCGTTGCTGGTACCCACGATAACTATAGTCACCAGGATAAAATAGAGGAAACCTAATTCAATGTAATCCTGATAATTTTCGGCTCTGAAAGGGAGGCTCAGTTTAGTACCGAATTCGGTCTCCCGCACATAATACCACAGGAGAAACGCCAGGCTCAGGCCCAAAAGGGTCTCAAGGAGAAGTTTAAGTTTGCGCGGCAGGCCTTGTTCTTCCGTAGGTCGAAGTTTAATCAGGTCATCCGCATAGCCAATTACCCCGAGACCGAGGACTATAAAGATTCCCAGAAGAACATAATAGTTCAAAGGATCGGCCCAGATGATAGCGGAAGAGATTATGGCCAAAAGTATGAGCAATCCCCCCATAGTGGGTGTCTCGGATTTTACTTTTTGTATCTCGCTCAAGCGCTCGGAATCCGTCTTCCGGGTATTTTCTATGACCTGGGCCTTTTTGAGTCGCCGGATTATAGAAGGCCCGAAGACTACGCTTATCAAAAAGGCGGTTATGGCTGCCCCGGCCACCCGAAAGGTAACATAGCCGAAAAGATTAAAGGCAAAAAAATATTTCCTGAGAGGATATAATAAATAAATGACCATGCCCAACTCCTCAAAGGTTTTCTCAAGGGTCTAAGAGAGCGAGCGGAATCTAAGCGTATGCCCTGCAACCTGGGTCGCCGAACTTTTCACCAGTGCTTCTTTCACTATGGGGATGACTCGCTCAAGGCCAATGCGCCTGGAGGCCTTAAGGAGCGCCACATCTCCTTCCTCTAAAAGCACACTTAAATCCCTCCCCACCTCTTCCACGGTAAGAAAAGACCTAATATGGGCTTTAGGCATACCACTATCTTGCGCACTTTCTGCCGCCAATTTGGCTTTATCTCCCACGGTTAAGAGCAAATCGATTTTGCCTCGGGCTATCCTTGCGCCCAAATCCCGATGCAGCGCATCGCTTTTCTCCCCGAGTTCCAGCATATCACCAAAGACCAGGATGCGCCGCCGGGAGGCGGGAAATTCCTCCAGAACTTCCAGGGCCATCTGCATACTCCTGGGGTTGGCATTATAGGCGTCGTTAATTAAGGTGATAGGACCAAGTCGCAGTATCTCCATACGCATAGATTGAG
>LIZR01000142.1 GCA_001302825.1 Planctomycetes bacterium DG_23
GCATCCAGCAAAAGTCCGAGCGCTGCTTCGGCCACCTCTTGTGACCTATCGGTGCCAAGAAGAAATTCCGGCACGATTTTTTCGCCGGCTATCAAATTAGGCAAGCCGATGTAAGGCGACTTCACTATCAAGTGGCTCAAGGCCCAGGCAATGGGATTGACCCGATAGAGGATGACCATAGGCGTAAGAAAATAGGCGCACTGCAGTGTCGCTGTGCCGCTTTTTACCAGAGTCACCTCGGCCTCATTCATCACCTCAAAGGTCTTGCCGGCAAGGATTTCCACCGGCAGGCCCGACTCCCTGGCCATTTCCTTCATCCCCTCCAGATGTTGCTCCGCCCCGCAGGGAACAAAAAATTTAGTCTGTGGAACCTCCTGGTGAATTACCCTCGCCGCCTCAAGCATCAAGGGCAGATGGCGAAAAACTTCCTGATCCCGGCTGCCCGGAAGCAGTCCCACTGGTATATCTCCCGACTCCAGACCCACTTCCCGAGCGAAATTCTCATCCAACTTGAGGTCGGCGAAAAAATCGCCCAAGGGATGGCCCACATATTCCACGGGCACTCCTGCGGCTTCATAGATTTCCTTCTCAAAGGGGAGGATGCAAATTATCTTGTGGATGCGCTCTTTTATCTTTTTTATGCGCCAGGGCGCCCAGGCCCAGATTTGCGGGCTTATGTAATAAATAACCTTGGTGGGCCGCCTGCGCATCGCCCGCGCTAAGGCCAGATTAAAGCCGGGAAAGTCTATTAAGACCAGCGCGTCCGGAGGCTCTTTGTCAAAATATTCCAGGGTCTCGGCCAGAATCCGCCGCGCTTTGAAAATCTTCCCCGCACCCCGCAAAAGCCCCATCACCGCCATATGCATCATATCTCTTTTGATAGCGCATCCAGCCCCAGCCATCGCCGGCCCGCCCAGCCCGCTAATTCGTGCCTGGGGCGCAAGTTCCCAAATGGCCCGGGCCAGGCTCGCCCCGTGTATATCTCCGGAAGGCTCACCGGCAACGATGAATATCCTCGGCCCAGTCAATCTTTCCTCCTGCATTGAATTATAACCCGCCGGGTGCCTGCAGGCAAGCAAAGAAAAAAACCAATTTCTCCTTGATTTTATCCTCACCACCTCTTAGTATCTTGCGCTGCGAAAGAAGGCCACAGGTAATAAGAGAACGAGAGACTTGAGACGGCAGACGGCCGACGGCGTAGGCCTTCAAGGAAAATTACAAATTATTCTTGACTTATGAGAGTAGAAATGTTTACATAGATAGTTTAGCCCTGGTCAGGCAAACGCAGGTTGATTTTCGGAGGTGCTATTGGCGAAAGTGTCTCTTAAAGAATTGATTGAAGCCGGGGTTCACTTCGGCCATCGTCAGAGCCGCTGGAACCCCAAGATGCAGCGTTTCCTCTACGGCAAAAGAAACGCCGTCCACATCATAGACTTACGCAAGACGGTGCAGGCTTTGGTGCTCGGGGCGAAATTCCTCAAGGCCGTGGCCGCGCGCAAAGAGCAGGTGCTCTTCGTGGGCACCAAACGCCAGGCCCGCTCCACCATCGCCAGCGAGGCCCAGCGTGCCGCTATGCCTTATGTCTCTCATCGCTGGCTGGGCGGCACCTTAACCAACTTCCAGGTGATACACTCGCGCCTGGGGCGGCTTAAGGAACTGGAAGAGATGGAGACCTCCGGCGCGCTGGCGGCCCTCAGTAAAAAAGAGGCGGCCTCGCTTCGCCGCGAAAAGACCAAGATTCTCACTAATATGGAAGGCATCAGAGAGATGGACCGCCTTCCGGGTGCCCTTTTCGTCATCGACCCGCGCCGCGAGATAATCGCCGTGCGCGAGGCGAATAAAATGGAAATTCCCGTGGTGGCCTTCATAGATACCGACAGCGACCCGGACCTTATCACCATCCCCATCCCGGGAAATGACGATGCTATGCGGGCCATTCAGGTGGCAACGCGCATTATCACCGATGCCGTCGTCGAAGGCCGCACCGGTAAGCCGGTGAAGAGGGCCGCTCCTAAGAAGGAAGAAGAGGCACCCAAAGTAGCCGCCGAGACCGAAGAAACCGTGGCCGCAAAAGAATAAATTCTCCGGAGACCCAGGTGAATAATATACCCATTGAACTCGTTAAAGAACTGCGTAACCGTACCGGCATCGGGATTATGGCCTGCAAAGAGGCCCTTCTTGAGGCCGGGGCCGATATGGATAAAGCGGTGGAACTTTTGCGAAAGAAGGGTCTTAAGGTGGCCGAGAAAAAGGCCGCCCGCCCCACTACCGAGGGCAAAGTGGGCTCTTATATCCATACCGGCGCAAAGATCGGCGTCCTTTTGGAACTTGATACCGAGACCGATTTCGCCGCCAATAGCCCTGAATTTGAAGAACTGCTTAAGGACCTGTGTATGCAGGTGGCCGCCTGTGAACCGCTTTCGATCTCTCGTGAGGATTTGCCCGCCGAAGCGGTGGAAAAAGAAAAGGAAACCTTTAAGGCCCTCCTGGAAGGGAAGCCTGAGCGCGTGCAGGAGCAGATTACCCAGGGTAAGTTGGAGGATTTTTACGCTCAGGTTTGTCTTCTGGACCAGCCCTTTATCAAGGACGATAGCATCACCGTGAGCGACCTCATCAAGAGCCGCATCGCCAAGTTGGGCGAGAACATCGTGGTCAAACGCTTCGTCAGATTTCAGGTAGGCGGGGAATAATCGGTAAACGGTCAACCATCAACGGCCAACATTTTTGATGCCCGAGACCTCTCAATATAAGCGTGTAGTTCTCAAACTTTCCGGCGACGCCTTCGCCCGTGCAAATACCTTCGGCATCGACCCCGGGGAGGTGGAATCCATCGCTTCACAATGTAATGCCGTCTTAAAGAGCGGCGTGGAACTGGCGGTGGTGGTGGGCGGAGGCAATATGGTGCGCGGCGAGAAACTGGCCGAACTGGGGTTTAATCGGGTTACCGCAGATTATATGGGTATGGTGGCCACGGTCCTGAATGGCCTTGCGCTGCAGGATGCCCTGGAACGCCTGAGCACCGAGACGCGGCTGATGACCGCCCTCTGGATGCAGGAGGTGGCCGAGCCTTATATCCGTCGGCGGGCCATCCGCCATCTGGAAAAAGGCCGCATCGTGATACTGGCCGGCGGCACCGGCAATCCGCATTTTACCACCGACACCGCCGCCGCCGTGCGCGCCACCGAGATTGAGGCCCAGGTGTTCCTTAAGGCCACCAAGGTGGACGGGGTCTATTCCGCCGACCCCTTCCTCTTTCCCGAGGCCAAAAGATATGAGCGGCTTTCTTATATGGGTGTGCTTTCCAATCATTTGGGTGTGATGGACCCCACGGCGGTTACTCACTGTATGCACCACTCGCTTCCCATCATCGTCTTTGATGTGAAGAAAAAGGGCAATATTGAGCGGGCAGTGAGAGGCGAGCCCATCGGCACCCTGATAGGGGAAATTTCCGATGCCTCTGGATGAGATAGAGTTCGAAGCCGAAGAAAAGATGGAAAAGACGGTAGAGGTGCTGGCGGAGGAATTTCGCCGCATCCGCAGCGGCCGGGCCGATGCGGGCCTGGTGGAGCATATAAAAGTGGATTATTACGGGGCCGAGACGCCGCTCAACCAGATGGCCACTATCGCCGTGCCCGAGCCGCAACTCATCGTGATACGGCCTTATGAGCCGGGGATGGCAGGCGAGGTGGTGAAGGCCTTGCAGGAGGCGGATTTGGGGCTTAACCCCACCACGGATGGCAAACTGGTGAGACTTGCCGTGCCCCCGCCCAGCCAGGAGCACCGCGAGCAACTTGCTTCCCAGGTTAAGAAACTTGCCGAGGAGGCCCGGGTGGCCCTGCGCAATGTCCGCCATAAGGCCAATAAAGAAATAGAGACGGAGGAAAAGGAGCATCAACTCTCAGAAGACGATGCCTACCGGGGAAAAGACGAAATCCTGGAACTTCTCCATAAATATGAGGAGAAGGTAAACGAACTTCTGGAGAAAAAGACCAAAGAGATAATGGAGGTATGAAAGAAGCGAGTCAGCCGGGCAGCGAGTCAGCCTGACCGCTGAATCGCTGTAGGGCTGAAAAACTTAACCGGGGGCGTAGCTCAGTCGGTAGAGCAACGGCCTTTTAAGCCGTGGGTCGCGCGTTCGATTCGCGCCGCCCTCACTTAGGGCCCCATCGTCTAGCCTGGTCGAGGACACAGGCTTTTCAAGCCTGTGACACGGGTTCAAATCCCGTTGGGGCCATTTAACTACAGGGTGTGTTCAGGAAAGATGTATGCTTTATTTTATTGACGAATCGTATAGACTACAGGAGGTACCGGAACCTAAGTCAACTTTTGCAGGAATTATGATTAAGAAACAGGAGGTGCGAGAATTCGAGCGGCACCTCTTTGACTTAAAAAAGCGTTTTTATAAAGTGCACTATCCTCACCAAGTAGAAATAAAAGGACGCCTGCTCCTTTCGCCGCGAAGGATCAAAAGTCCAAAAAATAGGGAACTCGTCACGGAACTGATTTCCCTCTGCCGGGAGCATGAAATCACCCCTTTTGCAGTCGTCACCACGGGCTCAATAACTCTTGCCAGTCAAAGCAGAGGTCTGCCGGATATGTATCAAGGCATAATCTGGAGGGCCAATAACTTTATGCAACAAAAATATCCTGAAAGGATAGCCTTACCAATCTTTGACGGTATCGATAGAGAAACAAACCGGAAAATATCTATATCCTTCAATAATTTTATGCACCGACATAAACGAGGACAAAGTTACGACCACATCCTCACAACGCCACTTTTCGTCAACTCAGTCGTAAGTCCCGCAATGCAGATAGCAGATGTGATTGCTTATTGTGTCAATGAGAGGTATATGGGACGCAGTGCTGAGCCGGAATTAGAAGAATTTTTTCAACAATTCAGGGACTTAACCTTCAATTATCAAGACCCCCAAGACAGGTTTCATCTTTGGGGAATTCAACAGATACCTCGCACTGAATCCACTTCACCTCTATTTGAAGGTCCTTAAATGGGACGAAAAGCCGATTAAATAAAAAAGGAACTGGCTACCATATCAGGTACGCGGCAACACCCCTTAGGGCATCGCACCAGTTCCTTATTCTACTTATATTATATCACTTCATCCCACTTTGTCAAGCGAAATTGATAAAATTTTTCCAATTATGTATCGGCCATTGGCTTTCGTTATTCATTAACAAAAGCCTCACCTTAACATCATCGCCTGGTGCAGATATCTCAAGATGAGGGCTTCGGCCCCGCCAGAGGCGGGCAGGCATACAGCCGCCTGTATGGGCGAAGGGGATAGAGATAGTGATTTGGAAGCAGGTAAGCCGAGGTGATTTGCAGAAACTAATCCGTCTCCAATGCGCGAAACTCGCCCGTCTCTTCAATGACCACCGGAAAGCCTTCTACCTGGGAGGGAATTTTCCCGCTTAACTCCTCGGGCTCCTTGACCACAAATATCTTGATACAGGGTTTGCCTTCCCATTTGCCGATAGCCGTGCCCACTACCCCGGGAATGCTCATCCACTGGTCGGTATGCTCTTTCAGAACCTGCTGGATGGTCTTTGGCGTCATTTCTCTTTCCCCGCTCGGTTCCTGGACAGGTTTCTTTGCACAACCTCCCAGACTGCTGGCCAGGAAGATGATAACCATGCCCAGAATAATCGTTTCAGGCAACCGCATTGTTTTCTGCTTTTACAGTCCGTCCCTTACGGGGTTACGGTGAAGCCGTCCACCAGGAGGCCTGAAGAAGCGTCAGTATTAGTCACCCGCACATCCCAGAGGCGGTTGCGCGGCGGACCGCCCTTCTTGGCAGTTACCGTAGCCGTGATGCTGGTGGCATTACCCACGACTACATTAGAGGCCCCGGGAGCAGGCCCTTCGCCGCCTTCAAAGGTCACCCCGGCCCCGGCGGTAAAGCCCGAGCCGCCGATGGTTACATTGATGGTCGTGCCTGCTGCCATACTGTTGGGCACGATGCTGGTAACACTAA
>LIZR01000143.1 GCA_001302825.1 Planctomycetes bacterium DG_23
TCCTATCTGCCCCACCGGAAAAATGATTGAACGCTGGCTCTGGGAGTTGGTTTTCGCCGGGGTAAAGGCAGCCATCTTCTGGATATGGAAGGCCCACTCTAAAGAGTTCGAAGGAGGGGAATGGGGCCTCACGGACCTACAAGGCGGCCCCACAGAGCGCTCCCGTGCCGCCGGTCGCGTCGCTGCCGTAATAGAAGAAAATCACGAACTCTTTGCCTCAGCCAAACCGGCGCCAAGCCGTGTCGCGCTTCTGAGCGACCTGGACACCCACACCCTGCTACTCCGCGAGGCCAGACTCCAGGGGCGAGATATTGACGCCGGGATGAACGCTATTTTCCGATATGCGCGGGCCCTTCGCCGCCTTGGACTCACGCACGATATCGTCACCACCGGTAGTGAGAAGCCCCTACCCCTTGACCAGTACCGACTGCTCATCGCCCCCAACCTCTTTGCCATATCCGAAGAAACTGCCCAACTGCTGCGAGCCGCGGTGGAACACGGGGCGCACCTGTGGGTGGACGGCTTGTTCGGACTGAAGTCCCCCACCGGCCGCATCAGCCAACCGGTTCCGGCGCACCTCGCCGATGTCTTTGGGGCCGAGATGCTTGAATTTCGCAAGATTGATAAGGTCCTTGAAATTAAAATTGGCGACCAACCCGTTTCTGCCCCGGGGATGGTCGCCATCCTCAAATGCACCTCAGCCAAGCCCCTGGGAGCGTGGAACGGCTTGACCGTGGCAGCCACCAACCAGTTCGCTAAAGGAATCACCACCTGGGTCGGCCTCACGCTCAGCGAAGGAGAAGAAAAAGCGGTGCACGAGGCGGTAAGCGGGCTTCTGCGGCCCTATGCGGAAGATTTGCTTGCAGAGGTTCCCTTGGCTGAGATGGAGCCAAGCGACCTTTTGACCAGAGTAATGGATGCGGGCGATAAAAAACTTATCCTTGTTATGAACCCCGGTGACGAACCCCGGCCTTCGCCGGCGTTTGCGGAGCGGCGCATCCTGGCGGCCTCAGAAGGTACAACGCCTAACCGGCTGGCCCCCGGCGGCTGGCTCATCGCCGTTTTGTGAACTCGCTCAGGGAGTATCGCACTGAAAGATAGTCAAGAGGCGAAAACTAATCCTGGGCGTTTAATTTTTTTAATCGCTGGAAGACCTTTATTAAGCAAAAATACTTGAACAATGGCTGGAAAGCTGGTATAATGCAGGTTTTCTGCCAAGATAAACCTCTTTAAGGAAAGGACGGCTCGTGAAGATACAAAGTATTGAGACCTTTTCGACCAGGCGCATTGGTATCGTGCGGGTGCGTACGGACGATGGGGCCGAAGGCATCGGCCAGATGGCCCATATCAATTCAGATATCTCGGCAACCGTTCTTCACCGCCAGATTGCCCCCATCGCCCTGGGCGCGGATGCTCTGAAGATTGACCAACTCGTAGACCTGTGTATTGAGGAAACCTATAAATTTCCCGGTTCCTACTGCCGCCGGGCTCTGGGCGGCCTTGACACCGCCCTCTGGGACCTGCGCGGAAAACTTGAAGGCAAAAGCGTCTGTGAACTGCTGGGAGGAAAGCCCCATCCCATTCCGGCTTATGCCTCCAGTATGAGTAGAACCATCACCCCGGAAAAAGAGGCCGAGCGGTTCCTGCGCCTCAGGGAAGAAAATGGCTACCGGGCCTTCAAGGTTAAGATTGGCAAAAGATGCGGCCACGATGAAGACCAGTGGCCCGGCCGCACGGAGTCCCTCATCCAGGCCGTCAGAAAGGCCGTCGGCGACCAAACCCCCCTTTTCGCCGATGCCAATAGTTGCTATACCCCGGCCAGGGCCATAGAAGTGGGCCGAATGCTTCAGAATTACGGCGTCAACCTCTTTGAAGAACCCTGTCCCTGGTGGGAAGTGGAATGGACGGCAGAAGTGACGAGGGCGCTGCAGATAGCGGTGGGCGGCGGGGAACAGGATTTCTGGATGCCCACCTGGCGGCGCATTATCAAACTTGGGGCGGTGGATGTGGTGCAGCCCGACCTGGGCTATGTGGGTGGCTTGACCCGGGCCTTGCGGGTGGCGCAGATGGCCGAGGAAGTAAATCTACCCTGTATGCCTCATAACCCGGACCTATCCCTTTCAAAAATGTTCACCCTGCATATGATGGCGGTCATTCCCAACGCTGGGGAATTCATTGAGTACTCTATTGAGCCCGGCGCGGTGATGCCGGACCTATACCAGCCGCCTCCGGTGGTGCGCAATGGGCTTCTGGAGATGCCGGCCGGGCCCGGTTGGGGGGTCACGGTTAATCCTGACTGGCTGGCGAAGGCCGAACACCAAGTGAGCCAATCCCAATAAGGGCCATTTTCTCTCCGATTCGCTTCTTGCCCTTTTTGGAATACTATTGACTCACTACGCAACCTATGGCATAATCCAGGGAGTTCAAAGACGGCGCTTTTCTCCATTACAGGGCTGGTAGATGGCAAAATATTCGAAAGCGATGCTCGCAGGCCTTTACAAGACCCTTTACACCATCCGCGTATTTGAAAACAGTTGCATCAAACTCTATCGTCAAGGGCTGATTCGGGGCTACTTCCATCCATATTTAGGCCAGGAGGCCATCGCCACCGGTGTCTGTGCGGCGCTGGAGAAAGACGACTACATCACCAGCACCCACCGCGGCCACGGCCACTGCATCGCCTGGGGCGGTGACCTCAAAAAGATGGTGGCCGAACTGCTGGGCAAAGAAACCGGATATTGCTCGGGCCGCGGCGGCTCTATGCACATAGCGGACATCACCGCCGGCAATCTGGGGGCCAACGGCATTGTAGGAGGAGGAATTCCTTTGGGCCTGGGCGCGGCCCTGGGTGCCAGCATCAGGGGCGAACGCCGCGTCGCCGTCACCTTTGCCTCCGATGGCGCTTCCAATAACGGTGTCTTCGCTGAATCCTTGAATATGGCTGGCGCGTGGAATCTTCCTTACATACTGGTGATTGAGAACAACCAGTATGCTGTTTCCACTCCTATTGAAGAGGTGACCCGGGTGAGCGACCTCTACAAACGCGGCCCGGGATATGGCGTTGAAAGCGTCTGCGTGGATGGAAACGATGTCCTGGAGGTCTACCAGCAGGCTAAAGAAGCAGTAACGCTATGTCGTCGGGGCAAAGGGCCGGTCCTCCTTGAAGCCAAAACTTACCGCCATATGGGCCACCATGTCAATGACCCCGGCGCCTATATGCCCGAAGAAACTCTTGCGTACTATAAATCCAAAGACCCGGTGAAGATAGGCCGAAAGTATCTTCTGGAAATGGGAAAGGCCACGGAAGAAGAAGCCCGGGACATCGAAAAGGCAGTTGAGCATGAGATGGAAGAGGCAATTGAATTTGCGGTGACGAGTCCCGAGCCTTCCCTTGAAGAGTTCCTGAAAGAGGTTTAGTCGAACCGGCTATGAGCACCACTCAAGAAACTGCCCAAGCGCGCACCCGCACCATTATGTATCGCGAGGCCCTTAATGAGGCCCTGCGCGAGGAAATGCGCCGCGACCCGAAAGTCTTTCTGATGGGCGAGGGCGTTGCCCAGCGCGGCGGCTCCTACAAGGTGACCACAGGGCTTCTGGATGAATTTGGCCCCAAGCGCGTAATGGACACTCCCATTTCCGAGGCCTCCTTCGTCGGCGCTGGAGTTGGCGCGGCCATCACCGGAATGCGGCCCGTGGTGGAGATTTTGTTTGTGGATTTCGCTATGCTGGCGCTGGACCAGATTGCCAACCAGGCGGCAAAATTCAAATTCATCACCGGAGGAAAAGGGAAAGTGCCCCTGGTATTGAGAACGCAAGGCGGCGTAGGAAGCGGCCTCGCTGCACAGCACTCCCAGAGTCTGGAGGCCTTGTTCTACCACATTCCGGGATTGAAGTTGATAATGCCGTCAACGCCCTACGACGCCAAGGGCCTCTTGAAAAGCGCCATTCGTGAAGATGACCCGGTGATATTTATCGAACATAAATTGCTTTATATGACCACGGGCGAGGTGCCCGAAGAAGAGTATTCGATTGAACTGGGCAAGGCAGACATCAAGCGCAGGGGCACGGATGTGACCATTATTGCCTGGTCCCATATGGTTCTGCGCGCGCTTGCGGCAGCGGAAAAATTGGCCGAGGAAGGCATTGAGGCGGAGGTCTTTGACCCCCGCAGCCTGGTCCCGCTGGACAAGGAGATGATTATTGATTCGGTAAAGAAGACGGAAAATGTGGTTATCGTTCAGGAGGCGGTGCGGCGAGGGGGGATAGCCTCGGATATCGCCTCCATTATTCAGGCGGAAGCCTTCGATTACCTGGACGGGCCAATCGAAATACTGGCTGGCAAGAATACTCCCATTCCTTTCAATCTCAACCTGGAAAAGGCCTGCGTGCCGCAGGAGGAAGACATAATTGAGGCCGTAAGACGCATGGTCTCGGGCACTTGATTAGGAGGACATCTATGGGTCTGGTAAGTATGAAACCGATACTGGAAGATGCGCAGAAGAAAAAATACGCCGTGGGGGCCTTCAACATCGTTGATTACAATTCGGCACTGGCTGTGGTGCGAGCGGCGGAAGACTTGAGCGCGCCGGTTATTGTGCAGACCTCGGTGAAGACTGTGCAGTTCTGGGGACACAAGACCCTGCGTGCGTGGATGGAGGAGATTGCGGGAGCATCTTCTGTGCCCGTGGCGCTACACCTGGACCACTGCAAGGAGGTTGACTTCTGCAAAAAGTGCATAGATGAGCGCTGGACTTCGGTAATGCTCGATGGCTCCGCCGAATCTTTTGAGAAAAATTTGGCGATGACGCGGGAAGTGATTGAGGCGGCGGAGCCGGCAGGCGTGAGCGTCGAGGCGGAACTGGGCCAAATCCGGGGTGTGGAAGAGGAAGTTGTGGCACGAGATGACGCCCATCTTGCCGACCCGGAAAAGGCAGTGGAATTCTGTAAAGGATTGAATCTCGCGGCCTTCGCGCCGGCCATCGGCACCGCCCATGGCGTCTATAAAGGCGAGCCTGAGTTGGCCTTTGACCGGCTGGAAGAGATTGCCCGGCGCACCGGCGTCCCTATCGCCCTGCACGGCGGCACCGGGCTGAAGGACGAGGTTTTCCGGAAATGTATCTCCCTGGGCGTGGCCAAGATAAACATCTCCACTCAACTGAAATACGCCTTTATTGACGGGTTTGTGGAATACACGGCTGAGCACAAAGATTATGACCCTTTGAAGGTCATCGCCGCCCAGTGCGAGCGCATCAAGAAGGAAATGGCCGAAAAGATGAAACTCTTCGGTTCTGCGGGCCACGCTGGACAAACGGAGCACCCCCTATGAAACCCGTCATTATGCCCCAGGTGGGTCATAATATTCCCAGCGCCAGGATAATCCAGTGGCTTAAGACCGAAGGCCAGCCGGTAGAGAAAGGCGAGACTGTCCTGGTTGTAGAGTCGGACAAGGCCAGTTTTGAGGTGGAAGCAGAGGAGTCCGGCGTGCTCTTGAGGGTGCTCCATCAGGAGGGCGAGGAGGTGGAAATACTCAAACCTCTGGCATACATCGGAAAGCCCGGCGAGACTATTAAGGTGGAAGAAGCCGCCGCCAAAGAACAGCCCCCAGCCGAACCGCCCAAAGCCACGGCCGCTCCCACGCCTGAAATTATGCAAAAGCCAGGACGCATTTTTGCCTCTCCTTCTGCCCGGCGTCTGGCCGAAGAAATGGGAATTGACCTGGCTCAGGTTGAAGGAACCGGCCCCGGCGGGCGCATCATCAAGAGCGATGTGCTGGCCGCTTCCCGTTCGGTTTCTGGGGGAAAGACCCCCACCCCAGAAGTCAGCGAAATCTCGTCCGATGATAAGGTCGTCCCCTTTAGTAAGATGAGAAAGCGCATCGCCCAGAGCCTAAGCTTGAGCAAAAAGACCATCCCGCACTCTTATCTTTTTGTCGATGTTGATATGTCCGAGGCTCTGGCCTGGCGTAAGGCCGC
>LIZR01000144.1 GCA_001302825.1 Planctomycetes bacterium DG_23
ATTTTATTTTTCAGAGCAAGTCGGCCTCTGAACTATCCCTAATATTTACAGTCAAAAAATAATGGCACTTACTTTCAAAGCGGGTCTTCATCTCCAAGAACACAAAGAGGCCACCCAGGGAGAGTCCATTAAGCGCCTTCCCCCGCCCAAAGAGGTGACCATCCCTCTTTTGCAGCATCTTGGAGCCCCGGCCAAGGCCATAGTCGAGCCCAAGGCCGAAGTTATTCTCGGAGAAAAAATAGGTGAGCCGCAGGGCTTCGTATCCGCTGCGGTGCATGCGTCCATTTCCGGGGTGGTTCGGGCTGTTCGTGAACTTCCTGCACCGCCGGCCGGGCGTCGCGTGGCCTCCATTATCATCGAGCGTAAGGAGATAGAAGAGCAGCCTGACTTCAAATCATCAGTAGTTACCCTGGATAAACTTACGCCGGAAGACATACGCGCTGCTGTGGCAGAGGCCGGAATTGTAGGTTTAGGAGGGGCGGCCTTTCCCAGTCAGGTGAAACTCTCTCCGCCTGAGGAAAAGCCTGTTGATACGGTAATACTCAACGGCTGTGAGTGCGAGCCTTATCTCACCTGCGACCACCGCCTTATGCTCGAACGCCCGGAAGAGGCCCTCTTCGGCCTCAAGGCCATTATGCGCGCCGTGGAAGCGCCGCGCGCATTCATAGGCATTGAGAATAACAAACCAGATGCTATTCAAGTGATGCAAAAGATTTGCCAAGAGGAAGAAAATATTGATGTCGCAGTGCTCAAGACCAAATATCCCCAGGGCGGCGAAAAGATGCTCATCGAGGCCGTGCTGGCGAGACGCGTTCCTCTGGGCGGGCTTCCTATGGATGTGGGGGCCTTGGTGCATAATGTGGGGACAGCGGTAGCCATAGCCGAGTGTTTAACAAGCGGTAAGCCGCTAATGGAGCGGGTGATAACCGTGGTAGGAAGCGGGGTGAGAGAACCGGCAAATGTCCTGGTGCCCATCGGTACACCTTTGAGGGATGTAATTGAGTCCTGCGGCGGCCTGAGCGACACGGCTGCCCAGGTAATCCTGGGCGGGCCGATGATGGGATTTGCCCAGGCCGCCCTGGATACGCCTGTAGTCAAAGGCACCTGCGGGATACTGGTCCTGGAGCGAGACGAGGTGCTACCCTTTGAAGAGACGCCCTGCATCCGCTGTGGGCGGTGCGTGGATGTTTGCCCGGTATTTGTTGTACCCTCAGACCTGGCCCGCTTTGCCAAGGCCGCAGATATCGGGCGCCTGATGGAATACGATGTGATGAATTGCTGTGAATGCGGATGCTGCGCGTATGTATGCCCGGCCCGGATACCTCTGGTCCATCTCCTTCGCCTGGGCAAACAGTTGGTGCAAACGGCAGCGAAGAAATCCTGAAGGTTAGGGTGATGACCGCTGAAACTGAAGAATTGGCAGAACAAAGACTACTTGAGATTCGCACCTCCCCTCATATAAGGTCTCCGCTTGCCACTCCTCAGGTGATGCGCGGCGTCCTAATTGCTCTTATTCCCGCGTCTGCGGCATCCATATATTTTTTCCGCATTCAGGCGCTCCTGCTCATTTTGACCTCGGTGGTAGCATGTATGGGAGTCGAGGCCTTATGCCAATTTTTGCTGAAAAGGCCGATAAGTGTAGGCGATGGAAGCGCGGCGGTTACGGGTCTGCTTCTGGCCCTGGTGCTTCCACCGGGCCTTCCCCTCTATTATGTGGCATTAGGGGCGGCATTTGCCATTATTATAGGCAAACAAATCTTCGGCGGTCTGGGTTACAACATATTCAATCCCGCCCTCATTGCTCGAGCATTTTTGATGGCTGCGTTTCCGGGAAGACTTACCACCTGGCTTGAGCCTTTCACCCTTAAGGTAGTGGGCTCGGTCGATGCCATTACCAAAGCTACTCCCCTGGCCCTGATGAAATTCTATTCAGAGCCCACGCCGCTGAAAAATCTATTTTTTGGTAATGTGGCCGGTTCTCTGGGCGAGACCTGCGCTTTAGCCCTAATCATCGGGGCGGCGTTTCTCTTAATTAAGGGCTATATGGATTGGCGCATCCCGCTTTCATATTTAGGCATAGTATTTATCCTTTCCGCGCTTATCTGGAAGTTTGCCCCGGGAAGTGGCTCGCCCTTATTTCATCTTCTTTCCGGGGGGCTGCTTTTGGGTGCACTTTTTATGGCCACAGACCCGGTGACCAGCCCTGTAACTAAAACGGGCAGATGGCTTTTTGGCATCGGGGCTGGCCTCTTGGTCATAATTATCCGCAACTGGGGCGGCCTGCCCGAAGGTGTGATGTATTCCATCCTGCTTATGAATGCGGTTACGCCGCTAATAAACAGACTCACCAAGCCTAAGCCCTTTGGAGCGGCAAAATGAAAAACAACCTGCAAATGATCGCCGTTCTCACCCTTCTGGGGGTGGCCTCCGGCGGGGGGCTTGTATTTATGGCCCGCTATGCAGAGCCTTTAATTGCCCAGCACCAGGAGGAGAGCATAAAAGAGGCCGTGCGCCAGGTCTTGCCCGCCTTTGACCTGGCCCGAGAAAAGATAATCAAGGCCGATGGCCAAAAGGTTTACGCCGAGTATGATGACCAGGGCAACCTGGTTGGTTATGCCTTTAAGGCCGAAGGTCCGGGATTTCAGGATAAGATTTTCATAATGATAGGTCTTGCTCCTGATTTGGAGCATCTGGCCGGAATAAAGATAATGGACCCGCTCAAAGAGACGCCGGGCCTGGGGGAAAAGATTAAGTCCGAGGCCTGGTTTCAAGAGCAATTTAGAGGTAAGGATGTCTCAAGACCCTTGAAGATAAAACCAGAGCGGCCCGCGGATGTGGACGCCATCACCGGCGCCACCATATCCAGCCAGGCCGTGACGCGCATAATTAATGGAAATATCCCCTTCATCAAGGAAGCCGTAAAGAGAGGTTCGGGCAGCGAAGCCCCGGAGCAGTCACCTTGAAGAGAAATCCTGGCATCATCGTAGATTTTACTAAAGGCCTCTGGCAGGACAATCCCGTATTCCGCCAACTCTTGGGAATGTGCCCTACGCTCGCCGTAACCGGTAAGGCCCTGCAGGGCCTCACTATGGGTCTGGCGGTTACCTTCGTCCTTGTCTCCACCGGCATAGTCATCTCGCTCATAAGGAAAATCGTTCCGCGGCAGGTGAGGATTGCCACCTTCACGGTGACCATCGCCACCTTCGTCACCCTGGCGGATAGATTCCTGGCTGCCCGCTTTCCTGCAATGAGCGCGGCTTTGGGGCCCTATGTGCCCTTAATTGTGGTTAATTGCATAATCCTGGGAAGACAGGAGGCCTTCACCTCCAAAAATCCGCTTCTGCCATCGCTATTTGATGCATTTGGTATGAGCGTAGGCTTCACCTGGGCCCTGGTGGTTTTGGGCTGCATAAGGGAACTTCTGGCCTACGGGAGCATCTTTGGCCAAAGCGTCTTGGGGACTTCGTTTGAACCCTGGGTGGTGATGGCCCTGCCACCCGGCGCCTTTATCACCTTGGGTTTACTCATTGGGCTAATGAATGTGATACAGAAAAAGAAAGAGGCAAGAGGGAAGGAATAGCCTGTGGGGGAAATTCAAAAACTGGTTCTGGTCTTTATCGGCGCCGCCTTGGTGAATAACTTTGTCCTCACCTACTTTCTGGGCATCTGCCCCTTCATTGGGGTATCTCGCCGACTGGGCGATGCGTTGGGTATGGGGCTGGCGGTGACTTTCGTTATGACCCTCACCGCCACCGTCACCTGGGCTATTTATTATCTTATACTTATACCTTTGCATCTGGAATTTCTGGAGTATGTCGCCTTCATCCTGGTAATTGCCTCTTTGGTGCAGATTGTGGAGATGTTTCTTCGGAGGTCAGTGCCCGGCCTTTATCGGGCCCTGGGAATATATCTACCACTCATAACTACCAACTGCGCCATTCTGGGGCTGGCGCTTTTTATGGTTCTTAAGAATTACACCTTCCCGCAGGCCATAGTCTTTGGCATAGGTGGCGGATTGGGCTTCACCCTGGCTATTTTGATTATGGCCGGGATACGGGAGGAGTTGGAGTATGCTGATGTGCCTGAGGCTCTGCGAGGGGCGGGCATAACCCTTATTATCGCCGGACTTCTGGCCTTGGCTTTTATGGGATTTTCTGGTATAATTGGGGGATGAGACGAGGGTTAACCGTTCATCGTTCGCGGTCAACGCCGAGCGGTTATAGTTGATCACCATATAAGGCTGCAAAGCAGCCTGGCGGCCTTGCTGAATGGCTGACTCACTGAAAGGCTGAAAATGGTTTTGGCTTCCATTTTGACTATGGGCGGGCTGGGGCTTATTTTCGCCATAGTTCTGGCCGCGGCCAATGCTAAACTTAAAGTGGACGAAGACCCCCGCCTTGAGGCCCTGGAGGAGGCACTCCCGGGTGTCAATTGCGCAGCCTGTGGCTACGCCTCCTGTCGGGCCTTAGCCGAGGCCCTGATGGCAGGAGAGGCCCCCCCTTCGTCCTGTGTGGTAGGGGGCCGCTCCGTAGCGGAAAAAGTGGCCCAGATTCTGGACCGGGAATTGGAAGCACTCTCGAGGCGCGCCGCGGTGGTGCATTGCCGCGCCCAAAATGGGGATAAGAAAAAAAGATCACTCTATAACGGCATAGAGAGTTGCGCCGCTTGTGAACTGGTGGCCGGCGGGGACCTGCATTGCGTCTACGGCTGTCTGGGCTACGGAGACTGCGAGCGCGCCTGCCCCTTTGATGCCATCCATATAATAGACGGCCTGGCTCAGGTGGATTATGCCAGATGCACTGCCTGCGGGTTATGCGTCAAGGCCTGCCCCCGGGATATAATCTCCGTAGAAGAACTCATCCTTGACAAAAATTTCGTGGTCTTTTGCAATTCCAACGACCCGGGCCGAGAGGTGCGCCAATACTGCAAAGTGGGCTGTATAGGCTGCGGCATTTGCGTGAAAAATTGCCCGGTAAATGCTGCGAAGTTGGAAAACAATTTGGCCTCCATTGACCTTAACATCTGCGAGATGTATGGCATCTGTGAGGAAAAATGCCCCACCAAGGTCATAGGACATATATTAATAAGCGAGGCAGCCAGACAGCCCGTCAGCGAGAGAGCGAGGCAGCCCGCGGCTCGTCATTCGTCATCCGTCATTGGTCATTCGAATGACGGGTGACGAGTCCCGAATGACCAATTCAGAATGGCTGCTCTGAAGGGCTGAAAACTATGCGAGAAAAAGGAGAGGTAGTTTCTTTTGTCGACGGCACGGCCCGCGTAAGGTTTGAGCGAAGTGACGCCTGCGCAAGATGCGGTCTTTGTAGAGCCGGCTTCGGCACCGAGCCGCTTTTGGAAGTGGAAACCGAAAAGCCTCTTTCGGTCGGCGATAAGGTCACTGTGGAAATTAAAGGGCCCGGGTTTCTCCGAGCGAGCATATTGGTCTTCCTGATACCCTTAATATTTTTTCTGGTAGGGACACTCGCTGGCCGTGCGCTGGCTATAAACCTATCGTTAAAGGGGAATACTGTGGATTTAGTGGGCCTGGCAGTTGGCGCCAGTGTCTTAGGCGCAGTCTTTGCTGTGCTTCGGATATATGAAAATCGTCTCCGTAAAACGAAATCTTTTGAGGTGAAAATCGTTGAAGTCCAGAGGAAAGATTAAAGCCCCATCTCAAAGAACATTTCTTGGGCCTCTTAAGTGGGGCGTAATGCTCGTTATAATCAGCGCCTTCTTAGTATTTTGTAATTTGGCACTGCCGGAGGCCCCGGACACTCAACCTGCGATTAGCGAAGTCGGAAACTTCGCTTATCTTACCCGTCACGCCACAGGCGTCCTGGAGGCGGGGCTTGATAACGGCCTCACTGTGGTCTTAAAAGAAAATCACGCCTCAAAAGTGGTGACGGCATACCTTGGCGTGAGGGCCGGCACTATCCACGAGGGCGAGTATCTGGGAAGCGGCTATCTCCACCACCTCAGAGCATATAGATGAGACCATAGACCTTCTCGCTGACTGGGTCACAAATTCCCTTATCGCTGAAGAAGAATTCCAGCGGGAACTTGCCGTGGTGAAAAGAGAGCAGGCTATGCGAAGAGGTGAGCCCGATTATCTCCTTCATACCAGCGCCCTGGAAAATGTCTTCAAGACTCATCCTATGCGCTTTCCCATAATGGGTTATCCTGCGCTACTTTCTCGCATCAAAAGAGAGGATGTGGAGGCCTACTACAAAGGGACGCACAATCCTGCCAATATGGTGCTGGTGGTGGTGGGGGATTTTGAGGAAGAGAAGGTATTGCGTCTAATTTCAGCAGGATTTGAACACGCCGAGCGCCGCGTGCTACCTGCGGTAGAATTTGCCTCTGAGCCTCCTCAATCGGGTCTCAGGCGCCGCGAGATTGAAGCACCGGTCAGTGTGGCCTATTTGCGTATGGACTTTCGTACCATTTCTCTTTTCCATAAGGACCTTTACCCTCTGGATGTGACAAGTTACATCCTCTCTCATGGTGCAAGTTCGCGCTTGGTGAGGCGCATCCGCGATGAACTGAAACTGGTGAGCGAGATTCACACCTGGTCCATAACTCCTCCTTATGACGCGGGCTATTTCGCAGTCTACGCCGTGCTTGACCCCAAAAAACTGCCGGAAGCGGAGCAGGCCATCCTCCAGGAAATTTATGCCCTGCAAGAAGATTTGGTGAGCGAAGAAGAACTGGCAAAGGCCAAGGCCCAAATGGCCGCCGAACTTTTTTATGAAACCGAAACCGCTACGGGTCAGGCCCGGGTATTGACCAGCGATATGCTGAGTAGCCACAACCCCAATTTCAGTAAGTTCTATGTGGAAAATATCCAGAAGGTGAAAAGGGCGGAGCTGCGTCGTGCCGCGCAAACCTATTTTCGTCCTGGGTCGCTTTCCATCACCGTGCTCAAACCTCAAGGCCTCGCCTTAGCAGCCCAGGCAGTTGCTCCTCCCGAAGAAATCTCCAAGGTAAAAAGAATTCTCTTGCCCGGTGGCACGAGAGTGCTCCTCAAGCGCATTCCGGATATATCTACGGTAAGTATCCAGGCCTATTTTTTAGGCGGTGTGCGTTTCGAAAGAGAAAATGAGGCCGGTCTTTCCCGTCTTACCGCACAAATGCTACTTAAGGGCACAAAAAAGCGTTCCGCAGTGGAGATTGCGCAGGCCCTGGAGGCCCGCGGCGGGGAGATAAGCGCCTCCTCAGGAAATAATACCTTTTATTTGTCAGTCAGGGTGCTGGAAGAAGATTTTCCCTTAGGAGTGGAAATCCTGGCCGACTGCATCAAAAATCCCACTTTCCCGCAGGAGGAATTGGAAAAAGTCCGACAGAGGACCTTAACTACCCTCGCCGCTCAAAAAGACGATGTTTTTGCCCAGGGCTTGCGCTTTTTTCGGCAAAACTTTTTTAAGGAGAGCCCCTACAAAAAAGACCCTCTGGGAATTGAAGAGACAGTGGCCAGTTTCACCCGCCAGGACCTCATTTCTTTCTACTCTCGCTACACCCATCCGGCCAATACGGTAGTGGCCATTTTTGGTGATATAGACCTTTCCCGGGCAGAGGAAGCCGTGCGGGAAATATTGGGCGATTTTGCAGGCAAA
>LIZR01000145.1 GCA_001302825.1 Planctomycetes bacterium DG_23
TGATGGCGCCTAAGACAGCGTCGCCCAGGAATTCCAGGCGTTCGTTATCCAGGGTGAGAGAACCCTTGGAAGAGGCGTGGGTGAGTGCTTGCTGAAGAAGAGCGGGGTCGGAAAACTTATAGCCTATGGCCTTCTCACATCTTTTTATTACATCCTGGCGCATTGTTATTATTATACCATCTTCTGGCCCAAAGTCAAGCCTGGGCTGGCTCAGGGACGAGCCAGCCTACGGCCGGGCGGTTTGCTGCTCATCATTTTTCGCTAAGAAGTCAAGCAAATGCTCGCCCGGTGCGAAATTAGTGTTGGTCGTCCCAGGCGGCCGTCTGGCCGGGTACTGACGGCCCGACCCCGACAATCTTCGGTAGATACGGTGAAGCCAAATTTTTTGTTGCAAAGTTTAAAAAATTGGCGTTTAATTATGACGGTGAAACAAATGCCAAGGGTTGAGTCGTAGGGTCGGGTCGTCCCTGCCTGTCCGCCTCTGGCGGGACCCGACCGGCAGCATTTTGGCCCCAACTCGCACGGGTGAGGCCAGGCGGCGGCCTCGGGGACGAGGCCGCCTACGGCATTGTCTTTTAAAGGAGGTGCTGGTGAAGAAGATTTTTCTTAAAGCGGTTCTTTTATCTTTACTGGTAAGTTTATCCTTCCGGGCTTCTCTTTCGCCGCGGCTCTTTGGTGAGGCCGGCGAGCAAGAATATATGGAAGTGGACAAAATCGTGCCCGGGATGAAGGGTTACGGCTTTACCGTGTTTGAAGGCACTAAACGCGAGCGCTTTGAGATTGAGGTGCTGGGGGTGTTGAAGAATGTTTGGCCCAAGGGCGATATGATTCTGGTGCGGGCCGAGCACCCCATACTTTCCAGGGCCAATATCATAAGTGGAATGAGCGGAAGCCCCGTGTTTATTGAAGGAAAACTCGCCGGCGCGTTGGCCTTCAGTTGGTATTTCGCCAAGGAACCCGTCGCCGGGGTCACTCCTATCCACGAGATGCTCAAATTAACGGAGGTGGAAACGGGCGGAAAACCCAAAAGGGTGACGCGGGAGGTGTGGCCTCAAGGAGAGCCTATTGCCCGGGTACTTCTGAGGGGGGGCCGAGCGGCAGAGGGCCGGCAGCCGTCCGCAGGCGATATTGCGCCGGCGCGAGAGGCAAAGGGGTTCTCCCTGGAGCCTCTGGCCACGCCGGTGGCCCTGAGCGGATTCAGCAAGGATACTCTTCAACTTCTTGAGCGAAACTTAGGGCCTCTGGGGCTAATCTTCACCCAGGGAGAGGCCGGCGGCGCGGCAGAGGGCGAGGAGGTGGCCGAAGAGGCCCCCCTGGAGCCGGGAGCGGTGGTGTGCGTGAAGTTTATGGAAGGCGACTTGAGGATGAGCGGCGTGGGCACGGTGACCACGAAGATAGGCGAGCGCGTCCTGTGTTTCGGCCACTCGTTTTTGGGCGAAGGAAGTGTGGATTTGCCTATGGCTCTGGGCGTAGTGCACGCTACTATGCCCCGTCAGGATCAGTCCTTCAAATTCTTCACGGCAACGAAGACCGTGGGGCGATTTACCCAGGACGAGCGCACCGGACTTTTGGGCCAGATGGGGGAGGAGGCGAAGATGTTTCCGGTGACCCTGGCGGTGAAAAGCGAACTGGGCGAAGAGGCCTATGATGTGCAGGTGATAGAACATCCGCTTTTGACGCCCTGGCTTATCGGCAGCGCGGTATATGATGTCCTTTCTGCCCGGAGGAATGTCCCCCTGGAGAACACCCTGAGTTACGAATTTAAGTTGGTGCTGGAGAAGCAAGACCCCATAATCTGGCAGGATACCTATGCCGGGCCCTGGTCCGCGGAGGGCGCGGCTATGGATGTGATAGCGCTTACGGAAATCCTCCTCAATAATCCCTTCAGCGAAGTCAAGATAACCGAGGTGCATCTTTCGGCCCAGCTGGTGGAGCAACAAGAAAGTGCGCTCATTGAATCGGTTGAGATTGAAAAGATGGAAGTGGAGCCGGGAGAGGTTTTGAAAGTGAAGGTGAGGCTACGGCCTCATAAGGGAGAGGCGGTGGAGAAGGAGATGGAGATTAAGGTGCCAGAAGATGCGGCGCCGGGCAAAAGGATACTTTCGGTTTCGGATTTTGCCACCAGCAAGATGATGGATGTCTCCGAGGCCCCGGGCCGTTACCAGCCGCGGGATTTGAACGCTCTTCTTGAGATTTTGCGGGAGGAGATGAAGCCGCGGGGGTTGGTGGTGCGCCTTTCCAGTGCGAAGGCGGGTCTGGTCATCTCGGGCAAGGAACTTCCCTGCCTTCCGGGGTCCGTTTTTCACATAATGAGTTATCCCAGAAAGACCGGCGTCTCTACCGCTTTTGAGTCGCTGAAAAGCGAGGAAGAGACGGCCTGGGTGCTTTCCGGTTTTCATAAGATTCCCATTGATGTGGTTAAGAAATAGCCAGCCGGTGTTAAGCCATAAGCGAGGAAGGATAATGAAAGACAAACTTCTCACGGCGTTTTTCTTGAGCATTTTATTGGTTTTGGCCGTCAAAGTTTCTGCGGTGGAAACTGCGCATTTCAAGCATTCTACCCGTCAGGAATTTCAAGCGGGCGAATTTGAGGCCACGGTTCTTGACGAGGATGGCTTCATCCGTCTTCTGGGGCAGGAAAAAAGCCTCCTTACCGAGGAGGTCGGCTATGTCTGGGATATGACGGTGGGGCCGGGCGATGCTATCTATGTGGCAACCGGCGAAGAAGGCCAAATCTATAAGATTACCCCCGAGGCCGCAGAGATTTTCTATAAGGCCGATGACCCCGATGTGCTCTCCCTCGCTTCCGATGGCAAGACTCTATATGCCGGCACCGGACCCAGCGGGCTTATCCTGAAGATAAACGCCCAAGCAGAGGCTGAGGAAATCTATCGGGGCGAAGATGAATATATCTGGGATCTGGCGCTTTCGGGCGACGGCACCTTATACGCCGCCACCGGCAGCAAAGGCCGCATTCTCACCATTTCTCCGGGCGAGGAAGCGGCAGTGCTTTTTGATTCGCCCCAGGAGCATATACTTTCCCTGCTCCTTGATAAGGACGGGATTTTGTATGGCTCAAGTTCTCCGGGCGGCATCATCTACAAGATTTCTCTGGACCAGGAGGCAGCAGAGGTGGAAGTGCTTTTTGATGCCAAAGAACCAGAATTATACGGGCTGGCCCAGGATGACCAGGGGAATCTCTATGCCTCTACAGCAGTGATTGACCGCCGCCCCCCGGCTCCGGAAGAGGGGCCCTCGGGTTTCTTTACAGCACAGGGTCGCCCGCAGAGTCAGGCAGGCAGACCTCGGTCCATCTCTCCTTCCCGCGCCGCTCCAGTGAAGATAGAGGCGGAAAACGCCATCTACAAAATAGATGCTTCAGGCAATGTGAACCTGATATTCAAGAAAAAAGGGACAATTCTGCTTGCGCTTTTTTCTATGGAAGGGGCCTTATATTTTGGCTCGGGCGACGATGGAGAACTATACAGAATAGGTGAAGATTTGGAAGCGGTGGTGGTGCGCGATTTGGATGAAGCGCAAATAACCAAAATAATGAGAGGGCCCCAGGATGAACTTCTGGTAGCCACGGCCAATGCAGGCAAGGTTTATTCCTTCGGCCCGAGCTTTGCCCAGAAGGGCACATACATTTCGGAAGTCCTGGATGCCGGGGCCATATCCAAATGGGGCAGGATTTCCTGGCGGGCAGACTCTTCCCTGGGGGTTCAGGCGACCTTAGCCACACGCAGCGGCAATACCTCCGAAGCCGATGAGACCTGGAGCGCCTGGTCCGAAGAACATACTGCCCCGGAAGGAGAGGAAATTACCAGCCCCCCTGCGAGGTTTATTCAGTATCGCGCTACCCTGACTGCGGCTAACGCAGAAGCAACTCCCGTGCTGGAGGAGGTTTCCATCGCCTATCTCAATTCCAATCAGCCTCCGCGAGTAATTCAGTTGGATGTGGGAGCAGAGGGTGCGCGCGGCGACCGCAGAGAGCGCGGCCAAGGTCCAAAACCGCCTCAAGAGAAAGCCGAACCTGGCAAAATCAATATTTCCTGGAAGGCCGTAGACCCCAATAATGACACCCTCTCTTTCAACCTTTATTTCCGCGGCGAGGGGGAGCGGACCTGGAAACTCCTGGAAGAAGATCAGGAGAAACCCGCCTACCAATGGGACACCACCTCTGTGCCCGATGGCACTTATAGGGTGAAGGTAGTGGCCAGCGACGCCCCTTCCAATCCCCAGTCCCGCATCCTCACTCACGAGAAGATAAGTAAGACCTTCTTTATTGACAATACGCCACCGGTCTTTAAGGAACTGACGCTTGAGCCCATCCTAAACCCGAACCAAAGGGACGGCAAAAGTTATCGCGTAAAAGCGGTGGCCGTGGATGGAGCAAGCGGCATAGCCTCGGCCAGTTTTTCCGTGGATAGTCAGGAGTTCAAGCAGGTGGCTCCTGTGGGTGAGGTCTTCGATTCCAAAGAGGAGACCATCGAGTTTGAAACCGAAGGCCTCATGCCAGGCGAACATACCCTGGTGGTGAAGGTAACCGACAGAGCAGGGAATGTGGCTGCAAAGAAGATGGTCGTGGTGACAGACGAGACTCGGGCCTCTAAAGGTTAACACAAAATGGCGATTTCAGTGCCGCCACAACCCCAAAATGAGCCCTGCTCATCTATACCAAAGATACCACAGGTGTAACGAAAGATAGTGGGAAAACCTCTCAAATGTCTTATTAGCATACTATTATTAGCCGGGCTTGTCGGCATATTCTTTTGGCCCCTTCTTTGCGGCAAGGAAGTTTTTTATTTTGGGGATTTCTTAGGGTTTTTTTATCCCCTGCGGCACTATGCGGCCGAGCGCATCCGCTCGCTGGAAATACCCCTGTGGAACCCACATATCCTTTGCGGTACGCCTTTTCTGGCCACTTGGCACAGCGCCTGCTTCTATCCCTTAAGCATAATTTATTATCTTCTGCCCTTTAGCATCGGTTTTCATATCTTTATAGTGGTGCATATTTTCTTGGGCGCACTTTTTATGTATCTATTGGCCCGCAACTGGCTCAAAAACGACCTGTGTGCTTTGGTGGCCGCGGCGGCCTTTGCCTTTTCCGGCTATTTAATATCGGTGACGGATTATGTTAACACCCTTTCTTCCATAGTCTGGATACCGCTGGTACTGGTTCTTTTTGAGAAGGCCCTTGAGACGCGGAGATGGCGTTATGCGGTGTGGGCAGGCATCGCCTTTGCGGTCCAGGTCCTGGCCGGCGGGCCTGAGCCGGTGGGCCTTGCCCTTCTTCTTCTGGTGGCATATACCATCAGAAGGCGTGCGGCTCCCCGAGCCCTCTTTTATCTCGCTTTGCTCCTGGTCATAGCCTTTTCCATAAGCGCGGTGCAATTAGTGCCCTTTGGTGAGTTATTTCTTAATACTGAGCGTTGGGTGGAGGAGATTTCCAGCCACTGGAGCGCAGGCCCCCTGACCCTGGCCCGCTGCATCTTCCCTCATTTCCTGGCCCGACCCGGAAAATGGGGGTTGGCCTGGGACGAGCAATTATGGCTCAAAAGTTCCTATTTAGGCATGGCCACGCTACTTCTTGCACTGTTTGCCTTTTTTACCGTGCACGAGCGGCGCACTTATCTATATGGATTTGCCGGGCTTTTTTTCCTCTTGCTTTCGCTGGGTGATTGGACGCCTTTATGGTCGCTGGCCTTCAGATTTGTGCCGGGGTTTGCGGCGGTGCGCTATCCGGTGAAATTTCTGGGAGGACTAACCCTTTGCCTTTCGGTTCTGGCAGGAGCGGGGGCTAAAAGTCTTCTGGCCCATTTGAGGCTTAAGCGATTTCTGCGGCTTTCCTCTTTGTTATTGGCTTCGTTAGGGGTTTTGCTCATTCTGGTGTTCACAGCAGGATATTTCTTCCGGGGACTTTTGCCCTCTCACCTGACCGGCCTCTCTCTGGGGCAAACCACGAATGGCGGATTTGGGCAGGTGGACGAAATCACTGAGGCTTATCTTTCAACCATTCAGTCTTTCGGCCGCACCGGTTTTTTTCTGATTCTTGTAGCCGGAGTGCTTCTTTATGCTATGCGCCCTAAGGCCAAAAACTTTTTCGTGGCTGGAGCGCTTTTTGGCCATTATACTCGCCGACCTTTTGAGTTTTGCCGGCGGCACCTTCAAGACCCCGCTTCTCACCCCGGGCCGCGGGCTCATCTTCACCGCCTCTTCGGAAATCTACAAAAAAATTCCGGCCACCGCGCAATATATCCAGCGCCAAGACGGCCTTTACCGCACCTATAGAGAGGACCCTCTCAGGCGGTATCTGGAAACTTTCCCTATCAACGAGCCTCAGGATATAATCGCGCCCAAGATGGAGGCGCTGGTATATGATGTGGGGATGCTTTACGGGGTCTCCTTGGTGGGAGGCTTTGAGGCCCTGCTCATAGAAGATTTTGAGATAATTCATCGTCCGGCAGAATGGATGTCCCCGGCGGCGGGCGAGAAATGGCTGGACTTTGTGGGAGCGAAGTTCATAATTAAACCTCCCCGGGAAACTGCGACTTGGGCAAGGAGGGCCTTGCCGGAAGTGGCCAAGAATAAGGGGGCCTTTGCCCGGGCCTTTCTCGTCCAAAGGAGTGAAGTCCTGCCCCAGGATGAGATTTTGGAGCGTATTCTGGAGGGGCGCTGGGAGCCGGGGGAGATGGTATTTGTGGAGGAAGTCCTTCCCAGAAGTGAAGAGGCCGAACGCGGCGCAGTTGAAAGCGTATCTCGGCCAGGTGGCGAAGTGAAAATCATAAGATGGGTGCCGGAAGAGGAGATTATGGATGTAAGTGCGCCTGAGCCTGCCTTCCTGGTCATCTCCCAGACCTTTTATCCCGGCTGGAAGGCCGAAATAGACGGAAAGCCGACAAGAATCTACCGCGCCAACTATGCCTTCCGGGCGCTGGTTATCCCGGCCGGAAACCACCGCGTGCGCATATATTACAGCCCGCTTTCTTTCAAAATCGGGATAGCGATAAGCATATTGGGTCTGGGCCTTACAATTCTCTTGCTCTTGTGGCCGCGTAAAGGAAACCATTCACTTCGCACGACTCACGACGAGCAACCTGAGACTAAAAGGGAGTTGTGATTTGCAAGGACAATACCAAAAGACGCTCCTGGTGATAGTGGTCCTGGCGGCCATAGTAGGGGCCTTTTTCTGGCCCCTTCTTTCGGGGGCGAAGGTTCTTTACTTTCGGGATGTGCCGCGATTTTTCTACCCTATGAGGTTTTATGCCGCCCTGCGCATAAAGGCGCTCCAAATACCTCTCTGGAACCCTTATATCTTCTGCGGCACGCCTTTTCTGGCCAACTGGCATTCCGCCGTCTTCTATCCCCTGAGCGCCATTTATTATTGTCTGCCTTTTGAGCGCGGGTTCCATATCTATATCGTAGTGCACTTTGTCCTGGCCGGGCTATTTATGTGGCTTCTCCTGCGTGCCTTGGGGCTTAGCCCGGCCGCATCTTTCATCGGTGCGGTCGCCTTCACTTTCTCCGGCTTTCTCATCTCCCTGGCCGACTTTCCCAATTTTCTTTCTTCCTATATCTGGCTTCCCCTGGCCTTTTTCCTTTTTCACCAGGCCCTCGCCAAGCGCAGCATCTCCTTTGCCTTTTTTACAGGCGCGGTTCTGGCGGTGATGATACTTGGCGGGGGGCCGGAGCCCGTCTTTGTGGGCCTTTTCCTCCTCGCCACTTACGCCCTTTTTCTGTGCCTGGGCCGCATTTTTCACAAAGGGTCCTGGCCAGAAAATCTGAGGCCGCTCGTTTATTTCGGTATGGCTGTGCTTCTGGGCCTTCTTCTTTCAGCCATCGCGCTTCTACCCTTCCTGGAATTTTTGCGCCATTCGGACCGTGTCGCAGGCCTGAGTTTGGAGACAAGCGCCGCCTGGAGCGCCAATCCGCTAACGCTGCTACGCTATACTATCCCTAATTTCTGGGGCATTGCCGACCGGGGCGGCGTGGCCTGGGGCGGGCAGTATTGGCTGAAAAGCGCCTACCAGGGCATCCTCCCTCTTTTCCTGGCCTTGCTGGCCATATGCTGCTTCCGGAAAAGAGAGGTTCATTTCTTTGCCGGGATCGGGATTTTCTTCATCTTCCTTGCCCTGGGCCGGCTCACCCCTCTTTGGGGACTGGCCTTTCGCTATATTCCGGGTTTCAGCACTATGAGATTTCCGGTGAAGTTTCTGATGGTGCCGGCATTTGCCATAGCCATTCTGACTGGATATGGCGCGGAGCTGCTGTGGAATTTACCCCTTCAAAGCGAAAGAAAAAAGCGCGCCCTTAAGCGCAGTTTTCTAATCATCGGCGCCCTTCTTTTTCTTATAGCCTTTATGGGGATATTCTTGCACAAGGACCTCACCTCCCATCTCTTCGCCAAATATCAAAAGGCACCCATTTCCCTCAGTAAAGAAAAGATTGACCTGGGCTATCAAAATACTCTGGATTCCATAGCCCGCACCGCGGTTATCTTCCTGCTTATCGCTTTCTCCTTTTTCTACGGGGCAAAGCAAAATGTCCCGCTCACCCGTTTCAAAGGGTTCATCATCGGCATCATCCTCCTTGACCTTCTGACTCATCTGGGCGGGCCCTTTACCGCTATCATCTTTACGCCGGGGAGGGGCTTTTTGCATACGGCCCCACCGGCGACCTACCGTCTGCCTCCCCAACAGTTGGAAAATATGGCTGCCCTGGAAAGGCCCTATCGCGTTTATCTGGAACCCGCGCTCGGAGAGAGGCTTCGCATTGAGATTATGCCGCTACCTGATGAATATGCGCTGGCATTTGAAAAGGAGGCCTTAACCGACGATTTCGGTATGCTCTATGGGGTGGAGAGGGTGGGTGGCTTTGAGGCCATAAGGGTGCGCGAGACTTACGAAATTTTGCGCTACCTCATCTGGGAACTCAGGATGCCCAAGGCCGCCCGAGATAAATTCCTCAA